>JAJDCW010000067.1 GCA_029260635.1 Phycisphaeraceae bacterium
GTTTTCTCGTCGACATCGCATACACCGTTCTTCCCGCCGGCCTCGATGGCCATGTTGGTCAGGGTCATGCGGTCTTCGAGGGAGAGGCTGGTGACGCCTTCGCCTGCGAAGTACATGGTTTTGTAGGTGGCGCCGGCGACGCCGATCTCGCCGATGACGGCGAGGATGAGGTCCTTGGCGGTGAGGTACGGGGGGATCGAGCCGTGGAAGGTGAACTTCATGGTCGGGGGGACCTTCAGCCAGGTCTTGCCCGTGCCGAGCGTGAAGGCGGCGTCGGTGTTGCCCACGCCTGACGCGAACTGGCCGAAGGCGCCGGCGGTGCAGGTGTGGCTATCCGTGCCGAGCATGATCTCGCCGGGTCGGCAGTGGCCTTCTTCGGGGAGGGCTTTGTGGCAGACGCCCTTGTAGTTGGTCTTGGTCGGGTCGCGGTAGGGATTAGGAAAGCCTGAGCCTTCGTCGGTGTTGATGAAGTCGGGGTCGTAGTAATACTTGAGCCCCTGCTCCTTGACGAAGTCGCGGAGCGTCTGGATGTTGCGGTGGCATTTCTCATCCGCGGTGAAGATGTAGTGGTCGGGGATGATGACCACGGAGTCCTTGTTCCAGACCTCGGCGTCGCTGCCGAACTCTTTCTTGAAGATGCCGATGGTGCCTGGCCCGCAGACGTCGTGGGTCATGAGGACATCGACGTCGACCCAGACGTTGTCTCCGGGCTTGACTTCGTCTTTGCCGGAATGGGCGGCGAAGATCTTCTCGGTCATGGTCATGGGTCGTGGCATGTCGGGCGTCCTTCACGGTTTGAAACGGGTCAGTGCTGGCGGAATCGGCTGGGGGTGGGCGAGTCTGCCACCCATGCCGGCCGAGCGGGGCATTGTAGCATCCGGGTGGCCGCTGGGCACTTTTCGGTGCCGCCGCCCGCCCCGGGGGTCAACCACAAGGCTATTGTTTGTATATATTTAAAGCGTGTCGAGGGTGTGAGGCGGGCGGTACCAATTCGCCTTTACGGCTTGTTTTAGGTGGATTTCCCTTGGTTTGCCGCATGCCGAGTCTTTATAATGCCGTAATCCTGCGCCGTGACCTTGGCGTTAAGGGGGGATTCGGTCAGGGCCCCAATTTCTACGAAAGTCCTGATAAACCAGTTCTTAACGATTCGTCTGAATCAACACACCGGTGACCCCTATACGGGCCACCCACACAAGGGAGGGGAAGATGAAACCAGTCACATGCTGCGTGCTCACGGTGGTAGGCGTTCTGGCGTTGGTGGTTTCGGGCACGAAGGCGCTCGGTGAGGCGGTGTTTGATGCCAACCTCTCGATGACGGTGCAGTTTTTACCGGCGGGCCTGCCCATCCGGACGTCCCTGCATGAGATCAGGCTGATCGAGGGTGAGTCGGACGGGTTCCTTACGGGTGCCGCGGTGTCGGGTCCGATGATCTTGCCTGATCAGGTGGTGGCCCTGGGTGCGTCGGTAGCGGGGGACGCTGAGTGGGACGGCATCACCCCGGCCCCGGCGCAGACGTCGGGGGTGATGGCCAACAAACTCGGTGTCTTATTCAATCGGCAGTCCACGGCGCAGTCGGGCATCGCTCGGGTGATGTTTAATAATGCGGACTTGAACGCGTCCGTCGATGCGCCGTCGGGCGAAGAGGCGACGGCCTCTCTGCGCTTGCACGCCTTGGCCGGCACGGGGATCACGGGGGTGCCCAGCGGGTACTTGTTCTCACATGACATCGAGACGACCCCGACAACGGCGGCGGTGAATGTCTCGCTCTCGCCGACGACGATTGATGTACCGTTCACCATCGAGGCGGGCCCGGCGGGATCGCTGGGCTTGTTTATCCTAGTCGCCCAGGCGGGCGGCTCGGCGGTGTCGGCTTTTGATGGGATCAACGTTTTTACCAGCACGTTGCCCGAGCCGGACGTCCCGCTGGCGGACTTTACCGAGATCCCCGAGCCGACGGCACTGTGCTTGTTCGGCTTCGGTCTGGTCGGTTTGGTTCACAGGCGAGGCGCCTTTGCGGGTTCAAGTCGCTGGCGTCGGCCCGCCCGGTAGGTTGATTGGGGCTTGACCTGGACTGGGCCGGATAGATACCCGTTGGCCCTGCTGATAAGGGGAATACGGGGGTCTGGGATCGCCTTCGTACAGTGTACGCCCTGATTGGCGTTGAGCGGTATAGGGGCGTATCATCCGCGTTCCATGATTCTAAAAGAGCGTATCAAGACGGGGTTTGTCACGATCGGCGTGGTTTCGGCGTTTGGACTGCTGGGCTGCGAGAGCCCGATGGAGCGCAGCGACGAGCAGACGTTGCGTGAATCCATGATCGCGGCACACCGGGCGCACCTGTCGGCGGTGTCCGAGGGCCGGGTGATCGAGCTGAGCCGGGAGCCCAGCGATGTCGAGAGCGAACTGAGCGACGAGCGTCGCCGGGAACTCGACGAGATCAGCGGGCTGGATGCTTATAAGGATATCCAGACGGACACGGGGACGGACTTGCTGGGCCAGGACGGCGGGCGGGTGGTGGACCTGTCGCTGCGTGAGGCGGTGGCGCTGGCGGTTAAGAACAACCTTGACCTTCAGATCGCGCGGATGACGCCGGCGATCAGCGAGGCGCGGATTGTGCAGGCCAAGGCCGTGTTCGACGCGACGTTCTTCACGAACGCGAACTACACGAAACTGGACACGCCCCAGCCCGGCGGGTTTGTCCCGGGGCTGTCGGGGAACACCAAACGCGAAGACGTCGAACTGAGCACGGGGATACGCAAGCCCCTGATCTCCGGCGGCCAGATCACACTCCAGACCGACCTGAACCGCAACGAAGCGGTGCCCAGCGTGTTCGGCGTGAATAAGTTTTACGACGCGGACGTGCTGGTGAACCTTGAGCAGCCGCTGCTTCGCAACTTCGGCTCGGATATCAATCGCTCAAACATCGTGCTTGCCCAGAACGACCGGATGGCGGAGGCGCAGGAGCTGCGGCAGCAGCTCTTGGAAACCGCGTCGCAGGTCGAGCAGGGGTATTGGAACCTGGCGTTTACGCATCAGCAGCTGCGGGTGCGGGTGCGGTTGCTGGAGCGATCGACCGAGGACCGGGACCGATTGATCGAACGGCGGGGGTACGATGCAAGCCCGGTGGAGATCACCGAGGCGAACAGCTTCGTGGAGTCACACCGCGCGGACGTGATCCGGGCACGGGCGGATGTGCGGGACGCGTCGGACCAGCTTAAGCGATTAATGAACGCGCCGTCGCTGCCCCTGGCGGACGAGACACTGGTCATGCCGATCGACCAGCCGGCGGACGAGGCGATCGAGTTCAGCCTGCTGGACCTGGTGACCACGGCGCTAAGGCAGCGGCCGGAGATGCAGATCGCGCTGCTGGATATCAAGGATTCATCGGTGCGGCAGCGTGTGGCGGACAACGCAAGGCTTCCGTTGCTGAACGTGGCGGCGAGCGTGGGCGTTAATGGTGTCGCGATCCCCAACGGGCAGCAGGCCTACAACAACCTCGGCGACGGGGACTTCATCGATTACATCCTCGGCGCGCAGTTCGAGATGCCGATCGGTAACCGGTCTGCTGAGGGGCTGTACCGCCAACGCCAGATCGAACGGCGGGCGACGGCGCTGGTGTATCAACGTCAGGCGCAGGACGTGGTGCTTCAGGTGAAGGTCGCGTTGCGGAACGTGCAGACGTCATATGAACTTATCGGCGCGACCCGCGCGGCGAGGCGTGCGGCGGCGGACAACCTGCGGGCGATCGAGGTGCAGGAAGCATCGGGCGTGGCGTTGACGCCTCAGTTCCTGATCAACCAGAAGCTGTCGACGCAGGAGCGACTAGCGAACGCCGAGGTGCAGGAGGCGCGGGCGTTGTCGGATTACCACAACGCGATCGCGCAGCTTTATCAGTCGGCCGGGACGCTGCTGGAACGCAACGGGATCGATTTCCGTATCGAGTCCGGTGTCGAATAAACCGGCCCCGGTTGAGCCGCCGTCCTCGGGGCGAGAGAGCCATAAGGTAGACAGTTGATGTCGAGCATTGAGACCGCGGTCGCCAAGATGTTCTGGGTCGGGTTTCACGGCACGACGCCAAGCGACGATCTACTGCGCCTGTTGGACCGCGGGGTCGGGGGCGTGGTGCTTTTCGCACGCAATATCGAGTCGCCCGGACAGGCGGCCAAATTGATATCACAGCTAAAGAAGCGCGCGGGCCGGCCATTACCGTTGTCGATCGACCACGAGGGCGGACGTGTGATGCGCGTCGAGAGCCCGTTCACGCAGACGCCGCCGATGCGAGTGCTCGGGAAGATCGGAGACGAGGCGCTGGTGCGGGATGTCGGGCGTGTGTTTGCACGAGAGCTGCGGGCGGTCGGTTTCGATATGGACTTTGCGCCGGTGCTGGATGTAGATACGAACGCGGCGAACCCGGTGATCGCGGCGCGGTCGTTCGGGGACGACCCTGAGCTGGTCGCCCGGATGGGGCGGGCGCTGGTCGAGGGGTTGCAGTCCGAAGGCATGGCGGCTTGCGCGAAACACTTCCCCGGGCACGGGGACACGGTGGGGGACAGCCACAAGGAGCTGCCGCGGCTGTCACATGACGAAGCGAGGTTGCGTTCTATCGAATTGGCACCGTTTGAGAAGGTCTGCAAGGCCGGGGTCGCCAGCGTGATGACGTCGCACGTGGTCTACGAGGCATGGGACAACAAATACCCCGCGACGATGAGCAAGCCGATTATTGACGGGCTGCTGCGGCGCGAGCTGGGGTTTGATGGGCTGGTCATCAGCGACGACATGGAGATGAAGGCGATCGTGAATCATTACGGCGTAAACCCGGCGGTGGTCAAGGCGGCAGCCGCAGGGGTGGATTGCCTGCTTGCCTGTCACAGCGCGGACGTGATTCATTCGGCGATCGACGCGCTATCCGAGGCGGCGGGCAGAGACACATCGCTCACCGAGATGGTTGCCGGGGCGAACCGTCGGCACGACGCATTTAATAAAAAATACACGCGCGGCCCACTGGATTCATCCGACCTCTCGGTGATCGGCTGCGAAGAGCACAAGCGGATATCCGAGCGGATGTTCAGTTACGTTGAGAATGAAACGTCGAACGTCAGCACGTTCGACCCGACCGATACCAGCCAGTGGCACGACGGCTGAGCCGATCGCGCTGGCTGCACCCCTTGCACGGAGACCTTGATTGTGATTACGGTTGTGATTCCCCATGCCGGCCTGAACGATGGCTGGCTGAGTGCGTTGTTGTCCGGCTGGTCGGGCGGTCCCGTTGAACGTGTGGTGTTGATCGGGCCTGAGTCGTCAATCGGAGATGCGCCGATTAAGGTTGAACAGGTCGTGACCGACAAGCCTTTCAGCGGCGCGGCCTGGAAAGGCGTGCTGGACTCGTTGGGCGACGGGGTGATGCTCTGCGTGCAGGACGAGGTGACGATGTCGCTGGCGTCGCTGAAGCGCTTATCGAAAGCGGTGTGCAGCAGCGGCGCGACGATGGTGTACAGCCACTTCGTGCAGGAGGCGGCGGACGGCCCAAAGGCCTGCGCGACCAATGACTTTCAACTGGGCAGCTTCCGGGACGACTTCGAGTTCGGCCCGGTCACGGCGTGGTCATGCAAGGCGATCAAGAAAGCGTTGGCCGATTCCGGCGGGCTGATGGATTCCGATGGTGGCGCGTTCTACGACCTGCGTCTGCGTGTGTCGGCGGTCGGGATGCCGATCCGTCTGCCCGAGCCGCTATACACCCGGCCGAACCCGGACGATCGGCCGACCGGGAAGAAGCTGTTTGATTACGTCGATCCACGCAATATCGCAGCGCAGCAGGAAAAAGAACGCGTCGTGACTGAGCACCTCAAGCGGATCGGGGCATATCTGGAGCCGGTGTTTGAGTCACCGGATGTGGACGGCGACTTCCCGGTGAAGGCGAGCGTCGTCATCCCGGTGCGCAACCGGATCAAGACAGTCGCCGACGCGGTCAAGAGCGCGTGCGAACAGGCGGCGGATTTCGATTACAACGTCATCGTCGTCGATAACCACTCGACCGACGGGACGACCGAGCTGTTGCAGGCCGCTTGCAAGAAGTATGCGAACCTGGTGCATCTTGTACCCGTGCCGACGGACCTGGGGATCGGAGGCTGCTGGAACTATGCGCTGGAGTCTGAGCAGTGCGGCAAGTGGGCGGTGCAGTTGGACAGCGACGACATCTACAGCGACGCCAACACGGTCGCCAACATGGTGAAGGTCCTGGAGGAGGGGCCCTACGCGATGGTGGTCGGCGCGTACCGGATGGTGAATTTTGATCTGGAAGATATCCCGCCGGGGCTGATCGATCATAAGGAATGGACGCGGGACAACGGGCGGAACAACCTGCTGCGTGTGAACGGGATCGGTGCGCCGCGTGCGTTCAGCACAAAGGTCATGCGTGAAAATCCGTTGCCCAACACGTCGTATGGCGAGGACTACGGTATCGCGATGACGCTGTCACGCCGGTACGAGATCGGACGGATCTATGATGCGTTGTACCTGTGCCGACGGTGGGACGACAACACGGATGCGGATTTGCCCTTGGACGTGAAGAACCGTCACGATCTCTATAAGGACAGGCTGCGTACCCTCGAAATCATGGCCCGTCAGAAGCTCAACGGCGGAGGGTCGTGTGGCTGTGGCGAATGAATTAGTGGATCGGTTGCAGACGCTCTGGGATGCGCAGGCCAACGAATGGCCGATGATGGCGCGCGGGGTCGAGCACCTGGCGAGTTCGGAGGTCCGCGAGGTCGAGCGCGGGGGCCTGCGTTGCAAGCTGCAATTCAACCCCGGTCGGGTCGTCAGCGCGGGTGCGAAGGTGGACGCCAAATCGATCGCGGCACGCCCCTGCTTCCTGTGTGAGAGCAACCGCCCAAGCGAACAGCGCGGTGTGGATGCCGGGGACGGGTACGTGTTCCTGTGTAACCCGATGCCAATTTTTAACCCGCACTTCACGGTGCCGACGCTTGAACACCAGCCCCAGCGGATCGGGACCTGTCTGCCGAAGATGCTGGAACTCGCAGAGCGTTTGAGTGGGCGGTTCACGGTGTTCTACAACGGCCCGAAGTGCGGCGCATCCGCACCGGACCACTTGCACCTTCAGGCCAGCCCGTTGGGTGCGACACCTTTCGAAGAGCTACTGGTTGGTGTGAGGAAATCCGGGGGGAACCCAAGCCAAGGCCCTGCGGACCATGACCGGTCTTGTGGGGGTGGGGTTGATGTAGAGGTGACGGCCGATCCGGTGCAGCCGGCGATCGTTATTACGGGGGCGGATCGTGTTGCGGTGCTGGCGCGCGCCGAGCAGGTTGTCGCGAAGCTGGCAGAGCACTTTCCGACAGACCCCGAGCCGATGATGAACGCGTTGGCGTTGCATGCCGACGGCAAACTGCGTGTGGTCCTGTTCCCCCGCGCCTCGCATCGGCCAAGCAACTACGGCACCGACCCCGGGCAGGTCCTGGTCAGCCCCGGGCTTGTCGATATGCTCGGCCTGCTGATCACCCCGCGACGCGAGGATTTCGACTCGCTGGACGGAGAGGCGGTTGCGAAGATTTACCGTGAGGTTTCACTTGGCCGTGTGACCCTGAATCAAGCCGGTTTGTGGGATTGATGAACCGGCCCGGTCTTGAATTTGACCGTGACCGCGATACGGTTTAGAAAACGGTGGTTCGAGTCGGTGGTGTGCCTCCGGACCGGCCGGGGTGATGCACGTCTTTCATTCACGTCTGGAAAAAAGGGGTTCGGCATGACCAGGATATTGATCGCAATGATCGTTGTGGGTGGCCTCATGATCTACTGGGGTTATCAGGAGATGTCGCTCGCGTCGAAAACCGAGGCGACCGCGCAGACGATCACCTGCCAGGACCTGTCCGACTCCGGCCCGGGTGACAACGCCAATGTCCAGATGTCGGAGTTCCTGTTATGCACGATGTCCTATGTTTACGAGGGCGTCGGCAACAGTGACACGACATACAAAACCGTTTGGGTCCCCGCCGTCCCGCTCAACGGCGACTACCACCAGCAGCTCATGACGATGATCGACGGTGAGGGGAACCTGATCGGCGACCCGCCGATGCCCCGCGACCTCGGCGTGTTGTCAAGACTTCCAATGCGGCCAACGATAACGCCATCCTCGATCTGGCCGACCGGGACACGATCAGCGGGCTTGTCATCAACGAGATCGCATCGCTCGGATCGGACGAGAAGAAGATCCTGATCGATAGCTACCCCGGCGTCGACTTCGACAAGGTCTGGATCCTGGAGCACGGCCGACAACCCGCCGGGGCCGGCAAGACCTACGGGCTCATGGGCGGCGGCTTGGCGCTGCTGGTCGTCGGGCTTGGGATCGGCGCGTCGTCTATGGGGCTGTTTGGCCGCGGCTCGGATGGCGGGCAGGAAGCCTAAACGGCATCACTTAGAGCGTGTCTCGTGTCACGGACCGGAAGTCTTGCGCGGCGATCTGCGATCGCCCGTTAAACAACCGCGTGTCACCGGGTCATGACATTGCCAACACGCTAAAACGAGAAACCACTTCACGAAGACACACGGAGGGTCCGCTCGGCGTTCGACCAGATTTTGCGCACCGCATCGCCACGGTGGCTGATCGCGTTTTTTTCGTCTGGGGTGAGCTGCGCGACGGTCTTGTTCAGGTCGGGCACGAAGACGATCGGGTCGTATCCGAAGCCGTGGCTGCCGCGGCCGCGCTCGGGGTGGGCCGGGTCGTCGGCCTCGTCGATGGTCAGGATGCGTCCTTCGAGTGTGCCCCGCACGACAGCGACCGGTTCATCGTTATCGCATGTGTTTCGCCCATCGACCAGTGCCATCGCGCAGACGAACCGCGCGGTGCGTTTTTCTATGGGTGTGTCGCCTAGATTCTTCAACAGGGTCAGGCTGTTGGCGGCGTCGCGTTGAGCGCGTGGGCCGTCGGTGTGGCTGTATCGGGCGCTGCGGATGCCGGGTTCGCCGTGGAGGGCGTCGACTTCAAGCCCGGAGTCGTCGGCGATGCAGAGCATGCCGGAGGCTTTCGCGTAGTAGCGGGCCTTGAGGACCGCGTTGCCCTCGAAGGTGTCTTGGTCTTCGACGGGTTCGTCGATCCGGTTCGGCAACGCGTCGAGGGTCAGCAGCTCAACCGGTGCATCGCCGATCACGGCACGGATCTCATCGACCTTGTGCGGGTTAGAGGTGGCGATGAGGATCTGCATGAGTCTATCGTGGGAGTCACAGGAAAAACATTAAGAGGTTATCCGCAGATTACACAGATTGCGCAGATTAAAAGATTCGTAACAAGAGCTATCCCATATCTGTGTCATCTGCAGATATTCCCCTGCGGTTCTTATCCGTGTTTATCTGCGTTTATCTCTGTTTCACAAGAGCGCTAAGCCGCGAGCGGCGGGCGGTTAGGGCTTCCACCAATCCAGGTCGATGTTGGGGAAGATGACGTCGTGGATCTCGGCGTCTTTGATCTCGAACTGTTCGACCTCGGTGAGTTTACCGAGGTACTCGCTATCGCCGGCGACTTTTTCGGCGATGTCGGTGAGGCACTCGAAGCGGGCGACGTGCTGCATGTAGCGCTTGATGCCGTAGTCCACAGCCTGACCGCGTCGTATAACAAACGGCCAGTCGCTTGCCTGAAGCAGCAGCAGCTCGCGGCCCGCGTTCTTAAGTAGCTCGTGGACCTCTTCGTTTTCTTTCCAGTTCAGGTCGTGGACCATGCGGATGAAGTTGGACTCGCAGCGGTACTCGATGTCCCACATCCAGTTGACCTGCTCGTTGGCCCAGACGCGGTGGTCGCCCTTGTCGCCCCAGGACCCCTCGGGCAGCGCGACGACCTTGTCGACGGGGTTGGCTTCAAGGTATTCGGCGGTGGTGCAGACGTGGACCTGGTCGTCGGAGTTCAGGGTGAGCATGACATCGCGGAGGAACTTGGGGCCCTCGAACCACCAGTGGCCGAACAGCTCGGCGTCGAAGGTGGCGGTCACCATGCCACACTTGCCGGTCAGGTCACGGTGGTGACGCAGGCGGTCCTTGATCTTGTTGACGAAGTCCATCGCGTGTTCGTGGATCTTTCCGGAGACGTTCTCGGGATAGTAAAGGTGCTTGTCGCCGAGGTCGGTTTTTTTGCCGGTGACTTTCCAGTAGCGCAGGCCGCGCTTGGGGCTCCACTTCTTATGGAACTCCAGGTAGACGCCGTCGGCCGGATAGCCGATCTCGCCGGACCAGACGCTCTCGCAAACATCCGGGTCGCGCGCGATGGCGGCGGCGCGGGCCAGACCCGTCCCGTCGGAGTTCACGCCCTGCGGCTCGTTGACGCTACGCCAGCCACGGTTCGGATACTTCACCGCTTCGTCCCAGTTGACCTTCCACCACTTCCCATCGTTGAACACCTGTTCGCTTCGGCTGTTCTCGACGAGGTGGTTCTCGACGAAGAAGTGGGTGATGCCTTCGTCCGCGACGATGTGTTCGATGCCGACCCGGTTGTGGACCCGGCCCCAGTGGATCGGCGGGTCCCAGTCGCCGCTTGGGCGGTAGGCGCATTCGGGTAGCCACATCCCGGTGGGCTTGAACCCGAGGATGCGCTCGCTGCTGGCGACACCGGCGCGGACCTGGGCGCGGATCGAGGCGTCGTGGTAGAGAAGCGGCATGTACCCGTGGGTCGCGTTGGAGGTGAGGATCTCCAAGTGCCCCTTCTTGGCCTGCGCAGCGAAGGCGGCGGGGATGTCACGGTTGATCTTCTTGAACTGTTCTTTCAGTTCGGTAAAGAGCTTGATCCACTCCTCGGCGAGGTAGGCCATGTGCCCGTCTTTGTTTTTCTTGAAGTCGCCCAGATCGTAAGCGGCTTGCTGGGCGCGGTCATCAAGGTAGTGCTCAAAGCCCTTCTTGAAGTGTTCGTGGGAGAGCTGCTCCAAAAGCACGGGGGTCAGCCCCATCGTGATCTTGGGCCGGGCGTTGAGGTACACGCACTCATCGACCATCGCCAGCAGCGGGAGGTAAGTCTCCGCGGCGGCCTCATACAGCCAGTCCTCGCCGTGGGGCCATGTGCCGTGGCGTAGGACGTACGGGAGATGGCCGTGCAGGACCAGACAGAAGCTGCCAAGGAAGTCGCTCATGGGGATATAGTACAGGGTCTAGGGTCTGGGGTCTTGGGTCTAGCGAGGCCGCGCCGCGATGCTCGTTTCACTTTCTTCCGGCCAGACCCTAAACCCTAGACCCCAGACCCCGGTTTCACCGATACAATCTTCATGATGACACTGCCTACAAGTGACAAGGACAAGACCGGAACCCCCGGAAACCCTGTTACCCCCGGGGCCGCCCTGGCGGGTCGGCGGGTGCACTTCGTGGGGATCGGCGGCTGCGGGATGTCCGGGCTGGCCAAACTGGCAAAGCACTTAGGCGCCAAGTGCTCCGGGTCCGACCTGAACGACTCGGACACGGTCAAGTCGCTGCGCGACAGCGGGATCGGGGTCGAGATTGAGCAGTCGGCCGAGTCCTTGCCCGGTGACTGCGACCTGGTGGTGATCTCCGCCGCCATCAAGGACGACCATCCCGAGCTTGCCGAGGCGGTCCGCCGGGGGATCGAGGTCAAGAAATACGCCCAACTGCTCGGGGAGCTGATGATCGGCCGGACCGGGGTCGCCATCGCCGGGACGCACGGCAAGTCCACCACGACCAGCATGCTCAGCCACATCCTGATCCAGACCGGGCTGGACCCGTCTTTTATCGTCGGTGCGAACTGCCGACAGATCGGTGGCGGGGTCCGCGTCGGGCAGAGCGATATCCTGATCGCGGAGGCGTGTGAGTACGACCGATCGTTCCACAACTTCTTCCCGACCCACGCCGCGATACTCAACGTCGAGGCCGACCACCTGGATCTTTACAGCTCACTCGATGAGATCGTCGAGGCGTTCAAGGTGTTCGCCGAGCGCATCCCCGCGAAGAAGACGGACGCAGAGCACGGGGGCAAGGCATTCGGGGGCGGATCGTTGTTGATCAACCACGAGATGCCCCACCGCATCCCGATCACCGCGGAGCTGAACTGCGCCGTCGAGACGATCGGTTTCGCGCCGCAGGCCGACTGGCGCGTCGGGATCAAGGGCCACCACGCACGCCTGCACCACGGCGAAGACGACGAGGTCGGTGTCATGGACTGGGTCCCGCCGATGCCCGGCGAGCACATGACCTACAACGCCGCCGTCGCCGCCATCACCGCCCACCGGCTGGGTGCCGCCTGGCCCGACATCGCTAAAGCCATCGAGGGCTTCACCGGGCTCGATCGTCGCATGCAACTCATGGGTTACCGCCATGCGGATGGCGGCAAGGCCGACGGCAGCAACCCCGCCGAGGTCATCACCGTCGTCGATGACTACGGCCACCACCCCACCGAGGTCGACACCACCCTCCGCGCGCTGCGCCACCACTACCAGCCCAAGCGCCTGATCTGCGTCTGCCAGCCGCACCCGCTCAGCCGGACACGCTTCTTCATGGACGAGTTCGCCGCGAGTTTTTCGTCTGCCGACACCGTGATCGTCCCGCACATCTACTTCGTCCGCGACTCCGAAAAAGAACGCCACGCCGTCACCGCCGGCGACCTGGTCGACCGCCTGCGCGGCAAGGACGTGCAG
>JAJDCW010000068.1 GCA_029260635.1 Phycisphaeraceae bacterium
TTATTGGTGTTGATCAGCGTGGCGTAGGTCGCGGCGTCGCCGGCGATGCTGTCGGTCGCATCAGTGGTGCTGTTGTCACCGGTGGAGTGGTCCCAGAGTACCATCGAGTTGCCCGGGTTGATGCCGTTGATCACGTCAATCGTAAGGAAGCTGGTGCCGGCGGTGGGGTCGGTATCCATCCCCATCTCATAGGTATAGGCATCAAGGACCCCGCCGTTGCCGTCGTAGTTGCTATTGATGGACCACTCGAAGCTCCACTCGGCGGTAGGAGATACCTGGGTCGGTGCGACACCGGCCTGGAAGGTGTAGGTCCCGTCACCGTTGCTGTTGAAGGTGTTTTCGGGTGCACCGGCACCGTTGTGGCGGAGCTTGCCTCGCAGGCCCAACTCGATGCCGTTCGCCCGATCCGTGGTGAAGCTGCCGTTGAGGTTGCCGCTACCGAAGATCACGTCGGGGGTGACGTTCTGATCAAACGCGGTGACGGCCTGGGCGGGTGAAGCCAGCATCAAACCGGTCATGCTGCCTGCTGCGATTACGAGTGCTTTGGTATTAAACATCTTTCTCTCCTGCCTTAGTTAGGCTGTTAGTGTGGCCGTATAGACCACAGGTATATTTACAATTCTTTTGACTAATCATGGGATCAAATTCGTTATTCACGCGGCGTAGGCCTCCTGTCCCGCGGTCATGCTCGCCGCTATCGAAATGCTGTTTAAGGTGTCACTGAGCGCTCTGCGGTCCAGCTCCCGGTCGATCTGGGGTTTCAGGCTCGATGGCCCGAGCACCGCGAGCAGCAATAGCTCTTCTCCGCTTGCTCGGCGCAGGTCCTGCCTGTTTGTGGGGTTGGTTGTGTGAAACATGGCTTTCTCCTCTCCTATTGACCGTCATCCCGATTCGGGTCGGCGGTGTTTGATTGTTTCGCCGCGGTTTTTTAGTCGCGGCATGGTTAGTTAAATATTCGATTCAATTCATTTGTCGAGGTTGTTCAAGTATTGATTCACAGGCATCTCGCTTTCTTTGGATCGGCCCGCCCGGTTTGCCGTATATGTTTGGGTCATCGAGTTCGATCATTAACTGCACGTTAATAAGGGACACATCCCTGGTTTAGTTATGTTTTTGAGTCACAACCGCTTCTCGCCCTGCTTCTTCTGGGCTGGCTCGACTCCCAAGGCCCTGCCCGGCGCCCTGCGAGGCTTCGATGGATTTCACCGCCGGGATCCTTAACAGTTGACAGACCGTTTCTTTGAAATAGTCCGCGTCGATGTCTTCACTCAATACCGCATCCACCCCGAGTTCTCTTGCAGCTATCTCCTGATCAACATCACCGGGATTAATAAAGGCGATGGTCGGTGTCGCGGGCTTCGCCCCACGGACACCCTTCAAGAGCTTGCCGTCCGGGAAGTCGATCAAGTCCCAGTGGCTGATGACCGTGTCGATCCGCTCGGATCGCAGGCACTGGATCGCCTCGGCCCCGCTATCCATCACGAGCACCCGGATGGGCAACTCGCTTAGTGAGCCACGCTGGTCGGCGGCTCCGACTATCAAGATGTTTTTGCCAGCGACGTACATGGTGAATCATCCTTATCTCTGTCCCGGTGGTCCGGGCTTACATTTTTGGTTCTTGCCGACACGACTACTGTCGCAACAGCCGTGCCAAACAAGACAGGATCTGAAATATAATCCGTACCCCCTTGTCACACTGTGTTTACAAACAACACGGCAATCTCGTTGCACGTGGATATGAAATACACTCCGTGACCAATCGGATACACGATGACGAAGTCAAATTAAATTAGTAGTGAATATCCAAATGCTTACATCGCTGTTACCAATCGGTAGCACAGATGGCAGAATGGTAGCGCGCGCGTGCCTTTAATATTCGCAACCGACACAGGCACGCAACATCGCAACGGTTCCGAAAACGGATTCGTTGTAATGGATGTTTAACAAATGAAATCATTTGCTTAAATCAAAGCGCAAGGCACTTCGATTATGTCAGCAGGTGTAGCTAAATGTCATTGCCAACCGGTATGAATGCCGAACCGCTCGACGAGTTTGCCTAGTTTGCGGTGGTCCATGTCTAAAAGCCTTGCAGCCGCCATCTTTCGGCCGTTCGCCTTCTTTAAGGCGCGCTCCACCAGCTGTTTCTGTAGCTGTTCATAGGTCATAAAACCGTCATCCTGCATCGCCGCGACGATGTCGCCGGTCAAGACGTCGGATGGGAGATCGTTGAGCTCTATCACGCTGGATTTTGCGGTGATATAGGCGTGCTCCATCACGTTGGCTAGCTCGCGCACGTTCCCCGGCCAGCGGTAGCCAAGCAACACATCACGCGCCACTTTCGAAAGGATTTTTACCGGTTCCAGGTAGAGCGCCGCCTGCTTCTCAAGGAAGTGCTCGCACAAGAGCAACACATCTTCACGCCGATCCCTTAATGGTGGGACTTCAAGCGTGACGATATTCAGCCTGAAGTACAAGTCGGCCCGGAACTTACCCTCCCGGATCATCTGCTTGAGGTCCCGGTTGGTGGCGCAGAGCACACGGACATCCACCGGCACGGGCTTGGTCGATCCGACCGGTGTTACCGCAGACTCCTGCAACACCCTCAGCAGCTTCGCCTGGAGATCCAGTTCGAGTTCGCCAATCTCATCCAGGAAGATCGTCCCGCCGTCGGCCGCCTTGAAAAAACCAACCGTGTCGGTGACGGCACCGGTGAAGGATCCTTTCACGTGACCAAACAACTGGCTCGCCAGGATGTTCCCGTTTAAGGCGGTGCAGTCCACAGGCACAAAGTTCTGTTTGGCGCGACGGCTACTGGCATGGACCTGCCGGGCGACCATCTCTTTGCCCGTGCCCGTTTCGCCTCGGATGATCACCGAGCTTCGGCGAGGGGCGACCGTTTCGATTGCCTCAACAATCGAACGGAAGGCTCCGGACTGACCCACAAAATCCCGGTCCCTGGAACTCCGTGCAACAACTTGCACCGCAGAATCCCCCATCTGAATCGACCTCATCGTCGACATGCTTTCTCTCCCCAAAATTACGCCCCTTCAACAACGGCATAGGCACACCCGCGCTAAACACACAGATAACACTAGCCTAGATCGCCGCCTTCTCCAAAGCGGCCTCTGGCGGCCTCTGGTTGTTGGGAACCCACGGAAGTAGGTTTCCCCTCCGCATCTGAATCCCTGCAAGCTTGGATAAGCCTGAAGGTATCAGATACTAACTAATCTAACATTTTATCTACGCCTCAACAATTGTTATATACGTATCAATTCAGATACATGCCTTAGGCAACGATTCCGCAAGGATAACATTATTTAACTTATTGTATTTTAATGTTCTATATCGATCGTACCGGCCCGTGGCGACTTAGGGATACGATCAGGCCCCCGCTATTACAGGCCATATCCGGTCGAAAATATATCTCCGATTAATCAACACCCTATGCTTGCCCTTTACGCTCAATCAGTCACAATACGCGTCATAGACTCAGACCTGACCCCTTGCCAGCCACGAAGACCAAGCTCATATGGAAAATCGCCGTCCCCACCGCTCCAACCGACCCTTCCGCTCAAACCGACCTCAGCGCGGCTCCGGCGGGCCGCCGCGTGGTCGTGGTGGTCCACGCGGCGGCAAGGAAGAGCCCCCGATGCTGCTGGGCGAGCCGTCGCCTTCACTTGCCAAGATCAACACGATGAACATGGCCAAGTTGACCGAGAAGATCGCTCAGCTTGAAGAAGAAGAGGCGCGCGTGGGTGCCAAGCTCTCACGCCTGGAAGCGGTCACCCCGGTGCCCGAGGTCAAGATCGCCGCGGTGAAGGACCTGCTGGCCCGGCTGGATGCGTTAAAGAAAGCCGCCGCGGAAAGGCTAGCCGGGAAGGCCGAACGCAAGGCCGCGCGCGAGCAGGGACGGATGTGAGACTAGAAGAAAATGGGGCGGGCTGAGCCACCCGTTAACTATCCCCAGCGATAGTTTAGGTCAACATTCTATTACTTATAGGTCTAAAATTCTTGTTTTCTCCACTTCATGGGGTAAACTGTAACGTGGAACCTGAAAGCGTTCCGATCTAACGTTGATCCGGGAGAAAGATAATCAAGGAATGTCGGTTCACAGCAGACGGCTGTGAATTGATGCATTGGCGTAGGCGTGCACCTAGGGTGCCTCCCGTGATGGGCCGTCCGGGATTGATCCGCCACGTCTGACGTTTGCGCCATCTGTGATGGGCATGAGTCGAATCCGGATAGGTAATTTTATATAGGTAGGTAGTTTTTATATGAAAATGCTAACACTCGCACGTTTTTCTGCCATTACTTGCATCCTTGCGGCTTCGGGCCAGGCGCATGCTTCACTGCTCGCCGACGGCGGCTTCGACCTCGCGACCTCCGGCACCCAGACCAGCGGCAGCGCGTGGAACCTCACCGCCAACGCCCCGGACGGCAGCGACGAGTCGGCCCAGTTCCAAACCGGTTTCGCCAACGCGAACAACACCGGCGTCGGCGGCACCCAGGCCCCGGGCGTCGGCAACGGTATCTGGTTCCGCTCATTCGAGGGCAACCAGGGCAACAGCGGCGAAGCCCTCGCCCAGGCGGTACTGACACAGTCTGTCTTTGCGACGGCCGACGGCGACTACGTGCTGGATTTCGTGGCCGGGCGTGAAGTCAACTTCACCGCGCGGGTGTTCGAGGTGACGCTCTCGACACTCAGCCAGTCCGGCACGGTTGACCTGCTGACCGCCATCATCCCCGATGGCAACCTCGGCGGCGCGGCCTCACTCAACGGCGGCGGCACGCCCTTCTCTATCACCCTCACCGGCGTGACCACCGGCGAACTGCTCACCGTGACCGCCGTCATGCTCGACGGTGCAGACTCACAAGTACCCGG
Organism: Phycisphaeraceae bacterium; assembly: GCA_029260635.1. GTDB lineage: Bacteria > Planctomycetota > Phycisphaerae > Phycisphaerales > Phycisphaeraceae > JAJRRS01. The sequence continues at coordinate 4,883 of JAJDCW010000068.1, forward strand.
CGGCCAGTCCGGCTTCCTCGATGACTTCGAGCTGAACGTTGTCCCCGAGCCCGGTTCGCTCACACTGCTGACCCTCGGCGGCCTCGCGATCCTGCGCCCACGACGCTGACCCCCACGGCACCCGACAACTATGAAAACCACCTGCCGGCCCGGTTAGTGGGCCGGTTTTCTAATCCCAAGCACCCCCGCGAAACAGGCCGCCCGGTGGCCTATCATCAGGGCGGGAGCGGGGCGAAAATGACTCGGATTAAATTCCAGGGCGGTACTTTACCGACAGGTAATGACCATAAAAAAAAGCGTGCCGAAGCACGCTTAATGACCCCTACGGGATTTGAACCCGTGTTACTAGGATGAAAACCTAGTGTCCTAGACCAGACTAGACGAAGGGGCCTACGCCGCCATCTAAGGCGAAGCGGGGGGCATTCTAGCGTGTGCTCCCACGCTGGCAAACCGCCAACCGACTTACCCCAGCTTGCCTAGAGCCGGTTTCCCACAAAACCGGCCCCGATAACGCTAGAACAGGGTTTGCTCTTGCATAATTCTGGTCTCCCGCTCGGGAATGAGGTAGTATTAACCGGCTCCGGCCAGTGGGGGTCGGGTGCTCATTTTAGTGCTTAGAGGACCGATTTTCATTGCTGACACTAACCTCGCTAAACGGCCAGGAGAAGGGCCGAGAGTTTCGGCTTACAGGCGATACGCCCGAGCTGTTGGGTCGTCAGGCACCCAATATCGTTCTGGCGGACGCTCAGACTTCTCGCAAGCACGCCGAGGTCCTACTCGAAAATAACACCTGGCTGATCCGTGACCTGGACTCGACCAACGGTACCTGGGTCAACGGCCAGAAGATTGCCCAGATTACCGAGTTGGAAGTCGGCGACCGAATCGTCATCGGCCGGCACCAGTTCCGTGTCAGCGCCATTTCAGACCTCCCGGCCCCAAGCCCCAAACCGCTGCCCATCCCAACCGAGCCGTTGATCGGCGACGAAGCGCTTGGGGAGATGGGTGTCGACTTGGGTGAGAGCCTGTCCGCCGACATCCTGGACGACGAGGTGCTGGACCTGCCTGAGGTGCCCGAGTCGGCCATCGATGAAGAATCTGGAGACGCCCCGGCGGCAGAAGAAGCCTCGTCCCCAATCGCTACACCGGACGACGGGGTCATCGACCTGGACGCCCTGCTCGATGATAAATCCGATGATGACCTGAGCCACGGCACGGCCGCCCCTCAAGAACCCGAACCGCAAGACGTAGAGTCGACGACCACGTCCTCGGCCGACAACGATCAAGGCGTGATCGATATCGACGAACTGCTGGCCGACGAACCCGCCACCGCCGAAGAAGATGCGGCCGGCGAGGCCCCCGTTGAAAGCGAAGCTCAGGTCGAAGATGAACCCGATACCGCAGAAGTCCAGGATACCACCCCACCTGAGGCTGTTGCGCCTGATGAAAACGTCGACTTCGACCTGGACGAACTGCTCGGCGACGAGCTTCAAGATGAGCTGGCCGCAGACGAGCTCGTGGATGAAATCGTCCACGAAGAGCAGGACGAAGACCTGGCCCCCGACGCGTCAGCGGTCGATGAGTTGGAGACCGTTTCACTACCACCTGTGGATCTCCCTGACACCGATGGTTCTGACTCGATCGAAGACATCGACGCGCTGCTCGAAGACCTCGGCGCAGATAAGGGCGGCTCCGATGAGTCGTCTATTGACGAGCCGGACGTACTCGCTTCCGCAATCGCACCCCCGGTCGATACGCCGGCTGAAGCAGGTGATCGGGAACTACCCGACGCAGCCGATGCCGACGAGTCAGCCGTTGAAGCGTCCACCGCGGACGATCCCGACAGCTTGATCGACATCGACATCCTCGCCGCCGCCGCGACGGCTGGGATCATCCCGGAAACCGATGCAGGCAACGCATCTGCTCCCGATACGGATGCAACCCCCGCGTCAGAGGACGATGCCACACCGGCAGAAGACGAGACGGTAACCCCTGACGTTCTTGACGCCAATGACAGCGGACCGATCCTTGATGACTCGGGCATCTTCGATTCGGCCGATACCGGTGCCGGGCTGGAGGAAGACCTGTCTGTTGATCTGGACGATTCAATCGACGCGTTGCCTGACACCGAACCGTCTACCGACGAGGAAGCCGCCGAAAGCCCGGGGCCTCAGCTAACCACGGACTCAGAGGAAGAATCTGATTCAGCCGGAGACGACAGCGACGTCGATGAACCGCTCACATCAGACCTCGACGACGAGGCCAAGTTACAGGAAACCGAACGCAAGCTGCTGCTCTCACAAGAAGAACAGTCCGAGGCTGTCGCGAGCTACAAGCGTTCGAAGGTCATGGCCTTGTCTGTCGTCGTCTTGATCCTGGCTGTCGTCGTCAGTGGCGTCTGGTACGGTGTCGTTTTTATCAACAACCGCGTTGATGCCAATGACCGGATGCCAAAGACGCCCCCTCGCCAGACCACCGCGCCCGAATCAGACAAGTCGATCCCGGCGGGTCTGGATGAGACGCCCGCGGGTCCGCCTGAACAAACCAAACCCGTGGCCATCCCCGATATCAAGCCCCCGGAGCCTAAGGTCGGCATCGTCAGAATCCCGGATATCCCGGCAAAGGAGCCACCCGCAGATACGGTTAACCAGGACGCCGATCAAGACGCCCCCGTCGAGCCTGAGCCCACGCCCGTAACGAACGATATCCCGGCGGCTGACAACACTGAAGCCCCGATTCCCGCACTCGCCGACAGCACGCCGGCGCCCGACCCGTTCGAGGATGTGGATACCTCGGTATTTGATCTGCCCCCGGTCGATGACCCGGGCACAGCCGAGACACCCGACGAGGTGGCCCCCGATACGACCGGTACGATGACTGAACAGCCCGGTACCGATACGCCTGACCCCGCGCCGGTTGAGCCTGAACCCACGGTCTCAAACGATCCGGCAATCGATGTGCCCGTAGAAGCCGCTACGGCTACCGAGATTGAAACCGATCCCGCACCGGGGACCCAGATAACCGGGGCCGTCTCGACGGATACCACAGTCGACCCCGAGACCTCGGCCGCGCCGGAACTTTCCGCCACCGACACCCCGAACCAGACCCAAATGAACCTCCTGGCCGGTGTCATGGATGACCAGAACAAACCCGGCACCGGGGTCAATGAGCAGGCCGCCTTCGCCGGCGCCCGGCGGATCGTGTACCTGGTCGATGCCTCCGGCTCACTGGTCGATAGCTTCCCCCGGGTGCTTAGCGAGTTGAGTTTCGTCATCGACAACCTCGAAGAAGGCGAGGCTTTCACCGCCCTCTTTTTTGGTGCCGATGGCGTAACCGAGGTCCCGCCCATCGGGCTGAAGTGGGCCGACCGCCAGAGTAAACGAGATGCGAAGAACTGGATCGACCCCGAAAACGGTAACGTCAACGCCTGGGGCCGTGGCGACCTCATGCAGGCACTCAAGCTCGCCACTGACTACGGTGCGGATGAGGTCGTGATCCTTTCGGACAACCTCCTGGGCAGGAAACCCAGCCAGGAGACGATCGACACGCTCCTTGAGGATATCGCCGGCATCACCGGCGACCAGGTCGAGAAGATCCATGTGATCCAGTTCTTCACACGCGATCCCAAACAGGTTCTCAAGACCATCGCCGAGCGGTTCAACGGCTCCTACAGCCTGATCCCCGCTATCGCAGAACCCTCCGCCGAGGCACCAGGCGGTGACTCGCTGCTGTTCCCGTTACCGCGGTGATAGACATTCATCAAAATATTGTACCGGCAGTGAAATGCCACATCGTAGACACGCACGTCGGCTAACTCACCGACCCGAGCGAGGCTATCGCGTATTTGGGATAACTCGTCCTAACTGGCTGTAGATGAACACCCGAAACGAACCCAATGGCCGAGGCCCCGGGTCAGTCGTAGCGGAACACGCCCTTGCGCCAGGCGTACACAAACGCGATCAGGGTGGTCAGGATGAAAAACAGCATCCGCGCCAGGAACAGCGGGGCGAGCGATGCGCCCTCCGGGCCCGCCAGGCTCGGGAACGTGACCGCCCAGGGGTAGAGGAACACGATCTCGATATCAAAAAGCAGGAACGTCATCGCCACCACGTAGAAGCGGACGTTGAACCGCCGACGGGCGCTGCCGATCGGGTTCATCCCCGATTCGTAGGCGATCCCCTTGACCTCGCCCTTGCGGCCCGGGCCCAGGACGGTGGTGATCACCAGGTTGGCCACGCCGAAGATGATCCCCATCATCAGCAGCACACCCAGAGCCGCATACTGATTCAGCTCCGCGTCCGCCAGGGTCGTCAGGTAGGTGATGTCGCTCATAGGCCCGACAGTGTACACGCCCCTACCCACCGAGCAAGCCCCGTTGGGGACCCTCCACACGCCTGCCACCCTCCCCGATTCACAAGCCCGGATCAGCCATTACAATGCCGCCATGCGCCAATACCTCGACCTCATGCAGCACGTTCTGGACCACGGGGCGGTCAAAGACGACAGGACCGGGACCGGTACACGCAGCGTCTTCGGCCACCAGATGCGGTTCAACCTCGACCCCGATACCGGAGGCGGGTTTCCCCTGGTCACCACCAAGAAGCTGCACCTGCGTTCGATCATCTACGAATTGCTGTGGTTCCTCCGCGGTGAGACCAATATCCGCTACCTCAAAGAGAACAAGGTCAGTATCTGGGACGAGTGGGCCAACGACGATGGCGAACTCGGCCCGATTTACGGCTATCAGTGGCGTAGCTGGCCCGCCCCCGGTGGTCGTCAGATCGATCAGGTCTCTCAGGTCATCGATCAGATCAACCACACGCCCGACTCCCGCCGCATGATCGTCTGCGCCTGGAACGTCGCCCAGATCGACCAGATGGCGCTTCCCCCCTGCCACACCCTGTTCCAGTTCTACGTCGCGGACGGCCGACTCTCCTGCCAGCTCTACCAACGAAGCGCCGACATCTTCCTGGGTGTGCCCTTCAACATCGCCAGCTACGCCCTGCTCACGATGATGGTCGCGCAGGTCACCGGCCAGAAGCCCGGCGAGTTCATCCACACGCTCGGGGATGCACACCTCTACAACAACCACCTCGACCAGACCCGCGAGCAACTCACACGCGACCCGCGACCGCTGCCGACGATGAAGATCAACGCGGTGGTCAACGACATCTTCGACTTTAAGTACGAAGATTTCCAACTGGAAAACTATGATCCCCACCCACACATCAAGGCCGCGGTCGCGGTGTGAGGCGGGGTCCGGGGATCGGGGGCCGGGGATCGGGCTTCTTTACTTCAGCAATCATAGATCACATAAAATTAATCTCATGCCCACCATCAGCATTATCGCCGCCATGGCCGAGAACCGCGTCATCGGCAAGGACGGCCAACTCCCTTGGCGATTGCCCGACGAGATGAAACACTTCATCCGACTGACCACCGGACACACCGTCGTCATGGGGCGCAAGACCTTCGAGTCGATCGGAAGCAAACCGCTACCCGACCGCCGGAATATCGTCCTCTCCTCGGATCCCGGCCTGGCGTCCGAGGCGATCGAAGTCGCGCCATGTTTGGAAAAGGCGATCAAACTTGTTGCACCGGGCGACGAGATTTTCATCTGTGGAGGCGAACAGGCCTACAAAGATGCGCTCGCCCAAGCGGACAACCTCTACCTCACGATCGTGCACGCCTCACCGGATGGGGACGCGCACTTCCCGGAGTTCGACCCGGACGACTGGCAGTTGCAAGGCCATGCTCGCCACGAGTCAGACGGACGGCATGCGTACGCCTTTACCTTCCATCACTACAAACGCCGGCGTTAAGGCCATTCAACGGAAAATCCATTCCCGCCCCCGCTTTTTCGTTCACATCGATGTGCCACCTGCTAAAATAGCTGCCAGGCACGAGCGCACCCCGCGATCGTCCAGGCAGTTTTACGGGACCCCGGAATGTCAAACCTTCCCGACACACAACCACCGTCGACCCGCTCATTAGGAGCGTGTCGCTGTATTAGATCCGCGGTATATATTTATCGGCTGATCGGCGTCCTGACCATGCTGGGCTTTGGCGCGGCCACAGCCTCCGCGATTACGTTCGCCGACGCGGCCGCCCTGCCGATCGGCACTCAGGTCACGATCGACCAGGCTTTGGTGATCAACTCGACACAGATGACGCTTGGGGGAACTGACCTGATACAACTCCGTGACGAAACGCGGGCCGTGTCCTTCTTCGCCGGCGGTGACGGCCTGCCGCTGGATGACTTCCTGGCCAACATCCACAACGGCGATGTCGTCAGCTTTACCGCCACCACGCGGAATTACTTCGGCTCATTCGAGCTCACGACACCGCAGTCACCCGCCACCATCGTCGACGAACCAACCATCAATACGAGCATTGATCCAGTTGCGGTCCTATCGACTGACTTCGACGACTTCAGCCCAACAGCCGAAGGTCTGGAGAGCCGATACGTCCAGTTACGGGACATCGAGTTGTTCTATTTCAGCACCCCAGCAGCCGGCGGGTTGTTCCAGATGCATACAAATTACATCGCGCGCGATACTGATGGCAATGAGACGCGCATCTGGGCGCGATCTCAGGCTTCCGTCGATTCGCTTAACGCATACTTCGGCACGATCCCCGCGGGTTACTTCGACCTGCCCGGTATCTTCCTGCATGCTTTTGATGGCGGCGACCCGCCGCCGGGGACTGCGGGCGTCAATTATCTGCTCAACCCCGTCTTCGTCAGTATCCCCGGCGACCTTGACATGGACGGCTTCGTCGGCATCGACGATCTCTACGTCATCCTTAGTTCGTGGAACCAATCAGTTACCCCCGGCAGTTCTCCCGCAGGCGACCCCTCTAACGACGGCTTCGTCGGCATCGACGATCTCACGTTTGTCCTAAGCCATTGGAACGCCGGGACACCGCCACCCGCCGTACAAGCACAGATGCCCGAGCCCGGAAGCGTTTTGATCTTGTCAATATCCACGACCTGTATGCTTGCCCGACCCCGGGCACGTCCGCAGGCCTGATACGCCGAAGATTTGCCACCGTATTCCGCCCCTCGCCAAACCGCTATCGGTCGCTATAATGTGCCCCGCCGGGCGATTAGCTCAGTTGGCTAGAGCGCTTCGTTTACACCGAAGAAGTCACTGGTTCGAGTCCAGTATCGCCCATTGTGAATCACGCCATGCCTGATAGGCATATGTGGCTCACGCCCCTTCTAACACAATGCCGTCGGTACCCGCATCATCTTCGATGACTTCGTCGGACTCTCCGATATGCGCCTCGCCGCGCTCCGCGGCAAGATCTACCTGCCTCTGGCGATCTCGAAACCGCTCGCGTTGCTCATCCGATATCTTCCCGTGGCACCGCGGGCAACTCACACCCTTCTCAAATGTATCTGTCTGTTTGTCTGCTTCGCTGA
>JAJDCW010000069.1 GCA_029260635.1 Phycisphaeraceae bacterium
GTGCGACGGGTTTGTGCGCAGAATTCAGTTCATACGGCCCGGTGTATTGGCGTAAGTCAAGCCCCCGCTGCAACTAAAATATACATGCACCGCAATTATTTTTATCGGGTGAAGGGTCAATCTTGTGCGCGCGTACCAAGAGATTTTTCTTTATCGACTCCCGACACCTTAGATTTCCCCTACTTGCTGTTTATTCGGCTCGATACACATCATGAAGGGTCTTTCCATCTTGTTTCTTCCACTCCAGCCAGCCATTTGCGTGTCTGGCCAAGATTAAAGCAGCGGCATAACTAGGTGAATTGACTATATAATCTTGTGTTAGCTTAAGCTGCTTATCGTTTACCACTTCAAGTATTCCGGCTTCATGCACTTTATCGAGCCATGGACGCAACTTATCCGCCGACGGTACGGGTTCGCGGCGCACTAGTGAACCAGCGAACACAACAAAACCATCCTCGACCATAGCTCCTTTCCCATCACTGTCCGGTCCAGTGCAATAAAACACTTCCAACTGTTTTGCAGTAGATTTACTGACGGCTGGCTCAAACACAGGAAATCCTAACGTTGCGATCAGAACTCCAGCCGTATCAAATGAATCAAAGACCTCTGCTTCCATCGGTTCCGGAACGAAAGGTTTTCCGCCTGCATTTCCATTATCTAACATATAACGGCCAGCTTCGCCTGCCTTTTGGATACTCAGCCATTCCAAATAACGTAAGTGAGCTTGTGTAAAACTTTGTGTCCGGGAAGTAACGATTACTGCTGTTCGCCAGAACTCTTTATCAGTGTGGTGTTTTTTTAGCCGGGCGATCATATCTTCAGTCTGACCGATATACACAACCGGTTTAACCGAATCTTCGCGCTCACCAAACAAAAAATAAATACCGATTTCGGTGCTTTCGGGCCTATCGAAAAATTGTTTCAACCTTGTTCGCGGCACTTGAATAGCACGGACAATACGTGTTGTGATCTCAGCAGTCCGAAGCCCTTGTGGTTCACCATCCGGTATGAAAATCTGAATAGTCTTAGCATCAATAGACATGAAACGTTACCCCGTATTGTTAATCAAGCACCAAGTCATATAAATGAACTCAATATCACACCAGCCCCGTCACCTCATCCAGATCGAAGACGGCGTTCATGTTTTGGACGGCCTGGCCGGACGCGCCTTTGATCATGTTGTCGAGGGTGCTGAAGACGACGATGGTGGGCAGGCCGGCCTGTTTGGTGAGGCGGACGGAGATGTCGCAGAAGTTGGTGCCGGCGACGTGTTTGACGTTGGGCAGGCCTTCGCGGACCCGGACGAAAGGCTCGTCGGCGTAGGTGTCTTCGTAGGCCTCGAAGAGCTCGTCCTCGGTCACGTCCGGGTCGGCGGGCTGGAGGTAGATGGTTTCGAGGATGCCCCGGTCGATGGGTAACAGGTGCGGGACGAAGAGCGCGTGGATGGGTTTGCCAGCGACCAGGGAGAGGGTCTGTTCGATCTCGGGCTGGTGTCGGTGTCCGCCGATGACGCCGTAGGGGAGGTAGGACTCGTTGTGGTTGGGGAAGTGCAGCAGCTCGCTTGGGGACTTGCCTGCGCCGGTGGTCCCGCTGGCGGCGTTGATGATGATGGGGGCGTGTTTGATGAGGCTGTGGGACAGCAGCGGCGCGACGCCGAGCGCGGCGGCGGTGGGATAGCAGCCGGGGTTGGCGACGAGCATGGCCCCCGGGAGGTGGTCTCTGTTTAATTCCGGCAATCCATATACCGCTTCGTCGAGGTTGTCGATGTCGGTGTGGGGCTGGTCGTAGACGCGTTCGTAGAGCGCGGCGTCGGCGAGCCGGTAGTCGGCTGAGTGGTCGATGACCCGGAGCCCTGCATCTAATAGTTTCGGCGCATAGGACATCGCGGCCCGGTGCGGGAGCGCGAGGAAGACGACATCGGCGGCGTCGGCGATGGCGGCGGGGTCGATGGGTCGGCACAGGGCGAGGTCGTCGTCGAGCCTGCCCAGTAAGGCGGGGAACTCGTCACGGATGTCGGGGAGCTCGTCGCGGTGGCTGGCGAGGTAGGTCAGCTCGGCGGCGGGGTGGCGCAGCAGGATATCGATCAGGTGAAAGCCTGTGTAACCGGTGGGCCCGACGATAGCGGCTCGGATAGACATCGCGGGGCATTGTTACCGGGGTGGGGAGGGATATCAATCGGTTGGGGGTAAATAGGGCGGATGTGAGATGGGGGATTTCGGATGGATGATTGCTGATGTAGGATCAAGCGGTGGGCGTCGGGTTTGCCAAGGATGCAGCGGGTGGGGCAAAAACTGCCAAAATGGCATGATGGGCGGCTTATAGCCTCTTGTATTCATTGTAATATCAAGTATTTATGATTCACGACTCTGGCATGGGGGTTGCGACTCTATAGGGCGTCGGAGGGCCGAGACCGGGCGTCCGGTCGGCCAAGGCAGATTTACATAACAAACCTGAAAGGAGGTTCATCATGCTACCGACACTCAGGCGTATCTACCGGAACCCGTTCGATGAAATACAGAATGAGCTGGAGCGTGTGGTCGGCTCAGGCTGGTCCAATGGCAACAGCGAGCTGGCGACGGCGGCGTACCCCGTGGATATCCACGAGGATGCCGACTCGATCACCGTCGAGGCGGAGATGCCCGGCTTCGGGAAGGACGAGATCAACGTGACCCTGGAGCAGGGCGTGCTGAGCATCAGCGCCGAGCGTAAGAGCACCGAGGCCCAGGGCGAGAAGCACCTGGTCGAGCGCTGCTACAAGCGTGTGGCGCGTAGCTTCAAGCTGCCGATACCAGTGGACGAATCGAATGTTGACGCGAAGCTGGCCGACGGCGTGTTAACGCTGAAGCTGGCGAAGCGTGAAGAGGCCAAGCCCCGGAAGATCGAAGTTAACTAAGGCTCAATCGGTTCCCTTTTTCCATCCCCTTCACCGCCGCGAGACGAGCGCTCGCGGCGGTTTTTGTTGTTGGGGTTGACGGCGAAGGCGCGAAGAGTGTGAATAAGAGCGGAGAGAAGCTAATCTGAGGGAGTGGCCCACAGATTGACACAGATTAATAAGACAGATTAAGAACAAGACGGATTATATCTTCTCCGAATCTGCGCCAATCTGTGAACAACTGCGGGCAAACCCCTGATCCGCTTCGCGCTCTTTGCGCCTTCGCGGTTACGCTTTATCGAGGATGTATTTTTTCAGGGCGTGGGCGACGCCGTCGTCGTCGTTGGCGGGGGCGGTGGTGTCGGCGGATTTTTTCAGCAGTTCCCAGCCGTTGTCCATGGCGACGCCGAGGCCCGCCCAGCGGACCATGCCCAGATCGTTGGGTGCGTCGCCGATGGCCATGACCTGTTGCTGGGGGACGCCGTACTCTTCGGCGACGCGTTGCAGGGCGCTGGCCTTGTCGACGTGCTTATCGACGAGCTGGATGAGGTAGTCGTCGCTGATGAGGATCGCGATGTCTTTGCCGAACCTGGTGCGGACGGCCTCGTGGATGGGTTTTAACTTTTCCGGGGGGGCCAGCAGCATGAGCTTGGTGACGGGGATCGTAAGAAACGCGTCCAGCGGGCCGACAAAGTCGGGGCTGAAGTGCTTGCTTGTTTCGGTGGGGAGCTTGTCGTCGACGTGGTCGGTGTACCACTTATCCAGGACCTCGACGCTGATGACGACATCGGGGTCTTTCCTGCGTGCGAACTTCACGATCTTCTTGGCGAGCGCGACGGGCATCGGCTGGTGGTAGACATGTTTGCCGCGGGGCATGTCGTGGATCAGTGCGCCGTTGTAATTGACCTGGAGCGTGTCCAGGCCCAGGCGGTGGTAGATATCACGGACGCCGCGCGGGGGCCGTGCGGAAGCGAGGACGACGTGGACGCCCAGCTTGGTGACGTCGGCGATGGCCTTTGCGTTGGCGGTGCTGAGTGCTTTGTTGGAGCGCAGGAGCGTGCCATCGAGGTCGATCGCGACGAGTTTGATGGGGGCTGCTAGCGTTGTGGAGTCTTGGCTGGGGGTGTTCATCAATAAAATCTCACACTCGCCTTCTGCGGGGTGGGGCCTAGAATAGCGGGAATACGATGGGGGTGCCCGGGGTTAAGGATGAGACTCCCCCGCTGCTACCGTGAGGACTTATGACGCCAGCGACACTGAATCAGAAACCGTTGAACGACGCGAACCGTTTGGGTCTTGACTACCGGATCGAGGCGACGCGGTTTAACTACACCGGGCCGATCATCGACGTGCATACGCATATCGGGACGCTGGAGGCATCGCGGCTGTACTTCAAGATCGCGGACCTGTTTGGCGTGACCAAGACGGTGTCGATGACAAAGCTTGAGAACATCGACGGGATCTGGGACGACCTTGGAGATCAACGAGACCGGATCGAGTTCATCGCGGTGCCGAATTACGAGGCGGCGACCGAGCCGGGGACGTTCACGACGGACTGGCTGTACCGGATGGAGAAGTTTCGGGAGAAGGGATGCCGGATTATCAAGTTCTGGGCGGCGCCGCGCGGGCGCGATGTGCATAGCGAGGCGTTTCATCTGGATTCGCCGACGCGGCGGGAGAGCATCAAGTTGGCGTACGAGCTGGGGTACCGGCTGTTCATGACGCACGTGGGTGATCCGGACACGTGGTTTGAGAAGAAGTACACCGATGCGAAGAAGTATGGGACAAAGGCTCAGCAGTTCGAGCCTTTGGAGGAATTGCTGGATGAGTACAGCGATGTGACGTGGATCGGGGCGCACGTGGGCGGTTGGCCGGAGGACCTGGAGTTTGTGCAGGGGATGCTGGATCGTCATCCGAACTATGTGCTGGATACGTCGGCGGCGAAGTGGCAGGTGCGTGAATTGAGCAAGCGGCCTGATGCGTTCCGCGCGTTTTGCGGGAAGAACGCCGGGCGCGTGTTGTTTGGTACGGACATCGTCGCGAACGACAGCAACATCGATTTTGATTTGTATGCCAGTCGGTACTGGGCGCTGCGGACGCTGATGGAGACGGATTACACCGGGCCTAGCCCGATTGTGGATCCGGATTTGTCGATGGTGGACCCGTCGCTGGATGAGAAGTCGACGGCGGAGCTGTGCGGGGCGGGGATTGGGGGGGATGTGTTGAACGAGGTTTACTTTGGTGCGGCTGATAAGATTCTTGGGTAGCGTTGATCTTTAGACCCACTCAAGATAATACGCTGGCACAAGGCATCCGCACCTTTCGCGCTAAGCCGCAAGCGGCTGTTTTGGTAACAATATAATTCTATGAATGGCTTGAATCCTGGGTCGTGGCGATCAGGCTGGGCAAGCAGCTTTCTAACCGTATAAAGTTTTACGATTGATACGGTTTTACCCTTGACAGGCTATGGGCGGCGTATTAAGGTTTTGTAGGTAAACAATCGGCGACCCCCTCGCTGACTTTCAGGGAAAAACAATCAGACGCGGTTCGACCGCCAGGGTTGTCTCTACGGAACCGGAGAGCCTGATGTTGTGCTATTGGATGTTGCGTATTGTGTCGGGCGTCACGGAGGCGGCTGGCTATTGGTGTGCGCCGATGGTTGATGCGCTTATTTTGGCTGTCGTGCCAATAAAGATAGATGCCCGATGAAGGGGCGGGCCGATAGACAGGTGTTGCTGGACATTGCCACGTTAGTACCACGTAAACGGAAGTAGGTTCATCATGATGCGCCCACCGCACTTCGCCCGACCCGATACCGCAGGCCACCGGTCGAATCGGGTGGATTCCGCGGAGGTTCCGGCACCACAATTGCAGGCTGATGCGTTGCCCGGCCTTGAGGCGTTGGAGCCGAGGCTGCTGTTGTCGGGGACGATCAATGCGGCGTTTGTGGCGGTGGACAACTCGTCAGCGCTCACGGGGTACAAGACCTATGACATCCGGGTCACATCGGATGCGGACTGGACCACCGCGTATCTGTTTATCGAACTGGACCGGGGATCGATCTACCAGGATCCGGCGGGCACGGAGCGGCAGCCCAATGGCCAGCTTCTCAATGTGTTCCCAACCCTGGAGTTTGATACTTACCTCTCCGCGAATGGGAATCCGGTCTCTCTGCTCGCGGGCGCAAACGAGATCGGCGGGAGCGCGATCCAGTTCGACAACACAGGGATCAGCATCTCCTGGTTCGACTCTGCGACCAACGATATCGGGGACTCGGTGATCGGCCGGGTCACACTCTCGGATGATGCGGCGGGCAGCCTGGGGCTGCGGGTGTTCGAGTCGACGCATGTCTCGCACGGGGACGGTGTCGGGACGTTCACGACCTGGGATACGTTTTCGTCAGGCGACCTGATCAACCTGACGCCGGCGGCGCCACGCCCGGAGACGCCCATCACCCCCCCACCACCGACCGGCCCGCTGGATCACACCGCGCGGTTTGTGGAGGTCGATAACTCCTCTGCACTGAATGGCTACCGAACCTTCGACCTGGAAATAACCACCGGCAACGATTGGACCTCCACGGCACTGCTGATCGAACTGACCGGTGGGTCGTTCTACCAGGACCCCTACGGCTCGGATTTAGAACCCCCGTCGGGGCTGTTCGGGACCTACCCCAAACTCGAGTTTGACACCTATGTCACAACTTACGGCAACTCCGCATCCATCGCGGGCGGCGCGGGTGATGTCGGCGGTGATGGGTTACAGTTCGACACGCAGGAGATCGATATCTCTTGGTTCGATATCCCGAGAAACGATGTCGGCACATTCTCTATCGGGCGGTTCACACTGACTGACGACGCGGCGGGTAGCTTTAAGTTTCTTACTTTCAGCGGCAACCCACACCGCATCTTCGCTTCCGATACTTTCCGCCACGGTAATCTGGGTGCGCAGGTGTTCACCCCGCCGGGGAAGCCCGCCCCCAAGCTGCCGCCGCCGCCCCCACCGCCCGGGCCGATGCTCGCGGAATTTGTCGCGGTCGATAACGGTGACTCGATCGCCGGTTACAAGACGTTCGATCTGGTGGTCTCGACGGATACCGACTGGTCGTCCGCATCGCTGTCGATCGATCTGCAACGGGGATCGATCTACCAGGACCCTGCCGGGACGGAACTGGCACCGAACCCGGTGACGTTTCAAGCGTTCCCCGCGATTGAGTTTGACACCTATATCACCGCCAACGGCGACTTGACTTCGGTCGGCGGAGGAGGCGGTGGCGGCGCGATGTTGTTTGATAACAGCCGGATCGATGTCACCTGGTCCGGGCTGGGGACGGACGATGTCGGGACGGTGGTCATCGGGCGTATCACGCTGTCTGAGGACGCGGTTGGGAGCGTGAGTCTGGAGGTCAAAGCGGATCGCAATGAACTGCGTGATTCGGGCATGTTCGAGCTGGGCGACTTGGAGAATCTCAAGCCCCCGCCGACCCCGCCCGCCGCCGCCGCGGCCGACTTCACTGGGGACGGCCGGGCCGACATCCTCTGGTGGGACTCGCAGACCGGGCGCAACAGCGTCTGGGAGATGAACCGCACATCGTTCGTATCGAGCATCGACCTGCCCGCGTTCGTCAGCAAGGACTGGGAAGCGGTCGGCACGGGCGACCTGACCGGCGACGGGATGGCGGACATCCTCTGGCGGCATTCACGCAACGGCAAGAACATGGTCACGCGGATGGATGGCACGGAAGTTCAAGAAAAGATCGACATCAAACGTGTCCGCAACAGGGCGTGGAAGGTCGGCGGCATTGGTGACTTCACCGGAGATGGCAAGGCCGACATCCTCTGGCGTCACACACGCAACGGGCGCAACAGCGTCTGGGAGATGGACGGCACGTCATTCGTGGAAGGCATCGCGCTGAAGACGGTCAAGAGCCTGGACTGGAATATCGCCGGCGTCAGCGACCTCACCGGTGACGGCAAGGCCGACATCCTCTGGCGTAACTCGCGCAACGGTAAAAACAGCCTCTGGGAGATGGACGGCACGGACCAGCTAAGCAACAACAAGATCAACGCGTTGAAGAGTCAGAACTGGCAGGTCGCCGGGGTCGGCGATTACACCGGCGACGGGCTGGCGGACATCCTCTGGCGCGACACCAAGCACGGCAAGAACCGCGTCTGGGAGATGGACGGGACAACGTTTAGCCGGCTGCTGACGGTGCAGACACAGGCGGACCGTGACCTTCAAGCGGCGGGGACGCTGCTGGGGATGTGGGAATAGGACGCCGATCGTGAGCCGCTATCGGGCGCGATGGGGCAAAAACAGCAGCCCACCGAGTATCAGTATCCCTAAGGTGGCTGGCTCGGGGACAAGTTCCAACTCGATGTCAACCACATAAGGCGGGTCGTCGGCCGACTTGAACTCCATGCCGTGCCTGCCTTCGCCGAAGCTGGACGGGGTGAAAGGCACGCCCTCGTCTGGAACGAATTCCCGTATTCTGATACCGCCATCAAGGATGCTAGGCGGACTCAATTCATAGCCGGATTGCGTAGATCGATCGACTACATGAAATGTTCGAAAACGTAATGGCTCCGCACCTTCCACAAGATCGGCACCGATCCTGATGTCCCGGATGCGATGTCCAAACGGGACCTCGATCTCCCAGGTATCCGCCGGGTCCGTGAAGCCGCCGACGGTGCCGAACACGGACCATAACTTAAACACGCTGCTATCAATGATCGGTGGAAGCGAAATCACTTTCGCCAACAACCGGTCTCCCGGCAGGTCGCCATCGATCGCCTCGTCGTAGATGACGGCCGCGAAAGTGGATGACATAAAAACAAGGCTGCAAGCCAACGCGGCGACACATTTAATGGCGATGGGTGAGACTGTCTGTAACCGCATCTTGACCTGCTTTTTCTAAATAGTGAGATTTATTCACTTTCGCCGCTGTATAATTGCGAGTCCGCCCATGGCGAGTAATAACAGCGAACCCGGTTCTGGCGTGACGATGAAGCTCAGCGTGTAGGTCGGGTCGATGTCCAGGGAAAGGCGGACGGGGACCGGGGCGGTGACGTTGCGCATCGGGAATGGTGGATCGGCGAGCGATGGCGGGTCGTTGGGACCTTTAAGGACCGGGATATGCCCGCCCCAGGTGTAGTCAGTGCCCGTATTGTTGTCGCGACCGAGTGTTCGGCCAAACTCCGAGGACGTGAATATCGTGACATCATCGATGATGACAGGTCCGACGAGATTGGAAAAGAAGAATTCCACCAGCGGGTCCGGCGCGACGGGGACGGCGTGGACCATCACGTCCTGAAGAACCAGGTCCGCAGGGAGGATAAACTGAAACTCGTCTGCGGGGTCTGCCGGGGCTCCTACCGCACCTTTGATCTCATTGATACCTTCAACAAGTACAAACACCGGCACGCCGGCCGCGGTGTTGGGCAGATCGCCCTGCACGGCTTCGTCGTAGATCACAAACGCCGATGCGGACGGGGCGATGACAAGCACCGCCAAGGCAATGATTGCACCACAACGTATCAGATAGACCACGGTTCTCCTCCTCCTGGTATTCACCTGCGAAATGCTCAACCCCCGCCACTACTAATTAATAGTAATAGCTTACCACAACCCCCGTTCGCCTCACAATAAGAAAACGACAACTATAGCTGTTTTTATGAGAATGACAGCCAATATTGCTTCTTATGTTTCGGGCAGAACTGATCTTACCCATCATCGGGAAAATTGGTCACACCAGCTTTTTCACCGCATCCATCGCCGCGTCGTAGTCGGGGGCATCGACGACTTCGGGGACGTGCTGGACGTACTGGATGGTGTTGTCCTTGTCGACGACCATGACGGTGCGGGCGAGAAGGCCGACCTCTTTGATGCGTACGCCGTAGGCCTTGCCGAAGCTGTGGTCCTTGTAGTCCGAGAGGCAGACGACGTTCTCGACGCCGGCGGCACCGCACCAGCGCTTCTGGGCCATGGGCAGATCAACGCTGACGGTGATTACGACGACGCCGTCAAGGCCGCCTGCGTCTTCATTAAACTTGCGGGTCTGCGCGTCACAGACCGGGGTATCCAGGGACGGGACGATGGAGATGATCTTGACCTTGCCTGCAAAATCGGCGAGCGACTTGTCGGACATGTCGTTGGCCTTGAGGACGAAGTCGGGGGCCTTGTCGCCGACGTTGAGTTCGGCTCCGACGAGGGTCATGGGGTTGCCTTTGAGGGTAACGGCGGCGGCGCGTTCGGTCATGGCTTGCTAACCTTTCTTCGCCCTGTGGCGGGCGGTGTGGTTGGATTAATCAATGGATACACCCGAGTTCCATCACTCGGGCAGGCATTGTAGGCCCGCGGGGCGCTTAGGCAACTAAACGGGGTTATTCGAGGACGCCTGCGTCTTTTAAGAATTGCTCGATGTCGGCCCAGTACGGACCCGATGGCGGGAGGGTGTTG
Source organism: Phycisphaeraceae bacterium (assembly GCA_029260635.1). GTDB lineage: Bacteria > Planctomycetota > Phycisphaerae > Phycisphaerales > Phycisphaeraceae > JAJRRS01. The sequence goes on from JAJDCW010000069.1 coordinate 10,331, forward strand.
TGATCGACCTCATAGAAGATCAGTCTGGTATCGGGGTGGGTAGAAGCCTCGGCCAAGAGGTTGGCGTGTGAGGGTGGGATGGTCTGATCTTGTGTGCCGTGCATAACCAGGACGGGGGACGGGTAGGACTGGATGACGCTGACCGAGTCATAGGGGTCGCGGACCAGGGCCCCGGGGGCGAGGAAGCGCCTGGCCATAAGGCGGATGCTGGCGGGGCTTGATTGCAGGACCATGCAGTTGGAGGGTCGCACGGTGGCGAGTTGGGCGATCACCGCCCCACCGATGGATCGGCCGTGCAGGATGACGCGCGCGGGATCGACTTCGGGCCTTGCGGTGATCAGGTCGTAGAACCGGGTGTAGTCTTGTTTGAGTGCTTCCTGGCTGGGTTCGCCGTCGGATCGGCCGTAGCTGCGGAACTCCGGGAGCAGGACGCTGATGCCCAGGCGGGTGTAGCCGCGCAGACTGTTGGGCCATTGGTCGATGAGTTCTGCGTTGCCGTGGGCGAAGATGACCAGTGGGCCCGTGGATTCGGCGCTGACGCCTTCACCCGGGATGTACCAGGCCTCGACCCGGCCCGCTTCGATCTCCAGGCGAATCACCTCGACACCGTCGGGCGCTGTCGCCGCACTCACATCGCCGGCCAAAGAACTAGGGAACAAGATCGACCGCTGGATGGCAAATGCGATAGCCAACCAGAGGAGGTAGATGACCACGAGGTAGATCAGCGTGCGTTTGAGCAGCCGCCTGGCCTTGGACGGGGCCGGGGGGCTTGGATTAACCGCTGTATCAGGCCTATCTGACATGGCGAGTATGATAACCGGGCCGGTGGGTCTGATGAAAAACACGGTCCTTGTCGCATCCGGCTGCGGGGTTTAACATACTGGGCAAGCCCGGGCGGCCTTACACAACGATTTTGTGGGCAAACTAAACAGGAAACCAACACTATGAGCGCAACCGATCAAGCCAATCAACTCTTGCATGGGAAGGTCTACGACAACATCGTCAGCACAGTCTGCAACACCCCACTGGTGAAGCTACGCAACCTGGCCCCGGACGGGGCGACCGTGCTGGTGAAGTGCGAATACTTCAACCCGATGGCGAGCGTGAAGGACCGGATCGGCAAGTCGATGATCGAGGCGGCGGAACGCGACGGGACCCTGACGGCGGGCACGCACGTCATTGAGCCGACCAGCGGGAACACCGGGATCGCGCTGGCGTTTGTGTGTGCCGCGAAGGGGTATGCCCTGACGCTGACGATGCCGGACTCGATGAGTGTGGAACGCCGGGCGCTGCTCAAGGCGTTGGGCGCGACGCTGGTGCTGACCCCGGCGGCGGAAGGCATGAAGGGCGCGATCTCCAAGGCCGCAGAACTGGTGAGCACGACGAACAACGCCTGGATGCCTCAGCAATTCGAGAACCCCGCCAACCCGCAGGTTCACTACGACACGACCGGGCCTGAGATCTGGAACGACACACAGGGCAAGGTCGACATGGTCGTCACCGGCGTCGGTACCGGCGGGACGATCACCGGTGTGACCCGCTACATCCGCGAGCGGAACCCGGACTTCCAGGCCATCGCGGTGGAACCGGATGGTTCACCCGTCATCTCCCAGACCCTCAAGGGCGAGCCGGTCAAGCCCGGCCCGCACAAGATCCAGGGCATCGGCGCGGGTTTCGTCCCCGCCAACTGCGACCTGCCGATCATCAACGGCACCGAATCCGTGTCCAACGAAGAGGCCTTCGAGTGGGCCCGCAAGGCCTCGGTTAAGGAAGGGATCTTCGGCGGGATCAGCACCGGCGGGAACATCTGCGCCGCCTGCAAGGTCGCCGCGAGACCGGAAAACAAGGGCAAAATCATCGTGACGTTCGCGTGCAGCTTCGGTGAGCGTTACTTGTCTACGCCTTTATTTGAAGGCCTGACCGGCTGAACCGCTATCGAGCCTGATATACCCGTGTAGGCGCTTTGCGGAAACCCGCCAGGCGTTTGGTGTCTGTTTAACCCATCCCCTGTGAGACGCGACATGGAATACCGTTACCTGGGCCGGACCGGCATCCGTGTGAGCCCGCTATGCCTGGGCTGCATGACCTTCGGCGGCAAGACCACGCCCGACGAGTCGGCCGACATGATCGACAAGGCGCTGGACGCGGGGATCAACTTCCTGGATACCGCGAACGTCTACGTCAACGGCAAGAGTGAGAAGGCTGTCGGCAAAGCGCTGCAACGCAACGGCAAGCGCGACCGGATCGTGCTGGCGACCAAGTGCCACGGGAACATGCACAAGGATGAGCCGCTGGACCCCAACCGCTGGGGGAACTCACGCCGACAGATCATCGAGCAGTGCGACGCCTCATTAAAAAGACTCAAAACCGACTGGATCGACCTGTACCAGATCCACAGGCCGCACGTGGACTGCCCGATCGATGAGACGCTGCGGGCCTTGGATGACCTGGTGCGCTGCGGCAAGGTGCGTTACATCGGGTGCAGCACGTTCGCGTCCTGGCAGGTCGTGGAGTCGTTGTGGGTGTCGGACAGGCATCACCTCAACCGGTTTGTGACCGAGCAGCCGCCCTACAACCTGCTGGACCGGCGGATCGAGCGGGAGCTGGTCCCGATGGCGCAGACGTACGGGATGGCGCTGCTGCCCTGGTCCCCGCTGGCCGGCGGGTTCCTGACCGGTAAGTACCGCCGGGGGGATACGCCGACCGAGGGCCGATACGCACCTGGCAAAGACACGTCGCCCCGGGCCGCCGAGATGCTCGCCAACGAGCGTGCTCACGACGTGCTGGACGTGGTTCGCAGGCTCGCGGAGGCAAAGAGTTGTAGCGTCAGCCAGTTCGCATTGGCGTGGTGCATGAATCAGCCGGCCATCACCAGCCCAATCATCGGCCCGCGCACGATGGCGCAACTCGAAGACAACCTGGTCGCGGCAAGTGTTGAAATCACCGACGACGATTGCAAGGCCATCGACGCGGTGATCCCGCCGGGGCGAGCGGTGTACACCTACTACGAGGCGAGTTTCGGCCCGCACCCGCATCGCTGGTAGCGACGCCGTCAGCCGTCCTTGTTAATCATGAACGTCGCGGCAGAGTCGAAGAACGCACGCAGGACCTGGTTGATGGGGCCGCCGAACTCGCATTCGATCATGGCTTCTTCCATGCGCTGCACCCAACGGTCGCGGGCCAGTTTGTCGATGACAAACGGCATGTGACGGGCACGCAGACGCGGCTCTCCGCGTTCTTCTGAGTAACGATGCGGGCCGCCGAAACGCTGGACCAGAAACTCGCGCAGCCGGTGCTCCGCCCCTACGAGGTCGTCCATCGGGTAGATCGTGTTCAGCACGTCGTCGACCGGGACACGCCTGAAGAACCCGGCGCAGAGACGGTCGAAACCGTCCTCACCGATCACTTTGTAAATTCGGTCGTCTAAATGAAAGTCACTCATACCGACATGATAGGCCAACCCGACTTGCGGGTCGCGACGGCGTGGATTTACGTAGTGATCAGTTCCCGATAAGGTCAAACAATGGTGTTGGATCGGACAGGTCATCGACGACGATGTCCGCGCCGGCGTCGCGCAGTTCATCAGCGCTTAGCCTGCCGGTGGCGACGGCGAAGGCGGTGCAGCCGTGGGCCTTGGCGCAGGCGACGTCGTGCTGGGTATCACCGATGATGACGACGCGGCCGGGCTGCGCCGGGGTGCCGGTTTGTTCGGCGTACCGCTGCATCGCCAGTTCGGTGAGGCCCGGGCGCGAGTCGGCTTCATCGCCGAAGCAGCCGAGTGTGAACCAGTCGCGGCGCAGGCCGGCGGCCTCGATCTTCAGCTTGGCGGTCTGTGCGTAGTTACCGGTGAGCAGGCCGAGCATCACGTCGCCTTCATCCTGAGCCCGGATTCGCAGCGTGTCGAGCAGTTCGGGGATGCCGGGCAGGGGCTTGATCGACCGGCCGTTGCGGGCAAGTAGTTGCTCAAAATCACGGATGTAGGCCGAGCGGAACGCGTCGTGCCGTTGGACCCCTTCCGCTTCGGTGTAGTCACACCCGACAGTCGCATCCGCAAAGATCAACGGGTCGAGCCTGCCGCCGAACGACACGCCCTGGAAGGTGAACCCCTCGCCGCAGACCTCGTGGCCCGCCGTCAGCATGGCCACCTGACCGGCCCCGGCGGCATCGACCAGGGTCAGGTCCACATCGAACATCAGGAGTGTGTGACGCATGGCAGGGATAAACGGGGGCGTAAAATGCTGGAAACGACAGACCCATGATCAGGGCAGCCAGGGGTCGTCCGTGCTTGGGGTGACACCAAGCGGGTCAATCGGATCAAGGCCCGGGATCGCGCCGCCTGAATGGTCTGACTCTGAATGGTTATCGCCTGCATGCGATTCCGCTTCTGCTTCGGCCGCGGCTTCGGCGTCCTTCTCCAGCCCGTCCTTCATCGCCTGGGCGAATGCGCGGATGGTCGGGTCGTCGTGACGGATCGCATCGGTCAGGACCGGGGAGCCCGGGGCGTCGGCGTTCATCACAAGGAATAAGATGCGCACCATCGGGTCGTCGCTGCGCTGGGCGAGGTCGATGACCCGGCGCGACACGGGTTCGCCATCTTCATCCGGCAGCATGAAGCGGACGGTCCAGGCCTGCAGGACCGAATCAAACGAGGGGTAGCGCTGGCTGATCAGGTCGTTGACCTTGGTGCGGAAGTCCTGCGCCTCGGTCGTTTCGGCGGGCTGTCGGGCGATGACCAGCAGGCGTGCGATGGCGATCGCGCGGACCGCGGGGTCCGTGCCATCCAGGTCCTTGATCCAGAGGTTCAGGTTGTTAGGCGTGGCGGGCAGGCCTTTGGCCTGGAGCGAGCCGACCTGATGGGTCGCGCCCAGCGGGCCCGGCACGATGCCACCGGTGGGCAGCGGGCGTGGGTCAAGCAGCGCGGCCGCCGAGAAGGTGACCGTCGTGGTGGGATACAGCGCGGTGAGTTGGCCCATATCGAACCGGTCAAGGCGGATATCGGCTTCAAGCGCGGCGCCGGGCTGGAGCGTCAGCCGACGCCCCATGTTGAAGAAGGTCGGTTGGAGCCGGCCCAGCGGCTCGCTGCGGATCGAGGGCGAACACATGACCATCAGCACCGACTGGATCGCACCGCCGGGCCCGACCGATAACGGGACACGCGACGCGTTGCGGATCGTGATGTGGGCTTTCATCGGCTGGAGGTAGCCGAACGAACCCGGGACGACGCGCATCTTCATGCGCACCCAGGGCGAGACCGTCAGCGCGGGCGTCCAGAGTTGCCGGGGCAGGTCTTCGGACAGGACACGGACCGATACGCCGTCGCCGGTGGCATTCACGATCTGCCCCAGCTTGATGAGCCTGCTCGCCGCGATGATGGACGCCATCGAAGCGGGGTCGTCCCAGACCATCTGCTGATAGGCCTTGGCACGATCCTCATCCGACAGGTCAGGGAACGAAGCGAGCCCGAGCCGGGCGAACGTGTTGTCATCCCCCAACGACCGGAACAGGTCCCGTGCGGTCGCGGTGTCGCCGGAGCGCAGTGCCAGCCAGCCCCGGGCGAGCGTGGCGTTGTCGTCGTCGGGGTCCATCAGGTCGATGCGCTGCTTGACCCACGCCTCGTCCTGATCGAACACCGCGGCGACCCAGGCCAGCTCGCTGAACGACGTAGCCTGCTCCTCGGAGTCCTCGATCTGCGAGGTAAACTCACGCAGGCGCTGGAACGACTCCCGCGCGGCGACGGGGTTATTCTTGTGTTGCAGGACCAGTTGGATGAACTCAAGCGTCGGTGGCAGCTTCGGCAGGTTATCTAACTGCCGTGCCTGCGCCTCCTCGGGGTCGAGTTCGGCGACAAGGTCGGGGTCCTGCGCTTCCATCATGCGCTTGATGAAGAGCTGAATGTCCAGAAGCAACGCCGGGACCTTGTCTTCCTGGCCGGTGGCGATCAGACACAGGGCGTACTGATTCATCAGGCCCATCCGGGTCTGCACGTCCACCAGCTGCATCGAGACTTCGAACTGCTCGACCGCGTGGGCGTAGACCCCCTGCTCCATCAGCAGGGTCGCGAGTGAGACGCGCACGCTGGCATCGACCGGAGACGCCTTGAGGATGTTGATCAGGGCGGTGCCCTTCTGCCTTGGGGTGGCTTCGCGTTCGACCGCCAGGGCGTAGACCATGCCGGCGGCTTCGGGGTTGGCTTCATCGAGCTTGACCGCGTACACCAGCCACTGAGCGGAACGCTTGTTGTCGCCAATCTCGCGCGCCGCCTGCGCCGCGAGGGTCGCCAGGCGCGAACGCAAGGGCTTTGACAACGAGGTGGCTGACTCGGCGCGGAGCATGCGTTCCAGTGAGTCCAGGTAGTCGTCGAGTGACTCCACAGAGTTAAGCCTGGCCTTGATCCACTCCAGCAGCGCGGCGTCGTCTTTGGGCTGGAGGCGCAGGTAGTTGCGTAGCGAGTCCTTGAGCAGGGCCTGGTCATCCATCGTCCGGGCTAACGAGATCCGAAGCTGCCACATCCCCTCGTCATCGGGGTTCAGCTCCGCGGCCATGTCCAGCAGCACCATCGCGCGTTCGAGCTGGTCGGGGCGGGGCTCGGACTCCCGGCCGAAGATCATCCACGCCATCGCCACCAGCTGGTCGGCCAGCATCTGGTCGGTGGTAGCGCTGTCGGGGAACGCCAGGTCCTGCGCCCGCGTGACGTTGGGGAGCAGGATCGTGACAAGCAAGGCGGGGATCAGAACCCACCGGGCCAGGTTGAAACGGCGGGGTGAAGCGTGCTGCATATCGTCTCTCTTCATCATTCGGTCTCATCGGGCCGGTATGTCGGCCGGGACAGGTCGCTGCTCATTTTAGAGCGACAAGAGTACCAACGGTGCCCACTCCAGGAACACAAGCGCCGTGGTGAATTTCAAGGCGTTGGTCATCGCCGGGGACGCCCCCGGGACCAGATCGTCCGCCACAAGAGCCAGGAAGACGAACACCCCCGCCGATAACGGTCCTACGCCCAGCAGCAGCGAGGTGTTCTCCATCAGCCAGAGCCCGAGGATCACCCACGCCCCGGACCATACGGTCCCGATAAGCAGTTTTGCGACCCTGATCAGGCTCCACCCTGGCATCAATAGCAGCCTCCTTGCCGCCTATATAGCTTGCATCGGCCGATCCCGCGATCGGCCTGAACGCCCGCCCCGTAAACCCCCGGTCTCCCCGGACTCCCCGGAACACCCCAAACCGCGTGTGTGGGTCTAGTGATCCCTGGTCATCGTTTCAGGCGGACACCAATCCGCCGGCCAGTTCCCGGGTGTAATCGCCCACCATCTTAACGGTTTGGTCCTCGCCTTGAGAACGGACCTCCGCGACCCGCCGCATCATCCCCGAACCGACGATCGCGGCGTCCGCCACCGCGACGACCTGGCGGACGTGCTCGGCGGTGCTGATCCCAAAGCCCACGGTCATCGGGAGGTCGGTCACGGACCTTAGACGCTTGAGCCGGGCGGGCAGTTCCGGGGGGAGTTCGGCCCGCTCGCCGGTGATCCCGGCACGCGAGACAACGTAAACAAACCCGGTGCAGGCCCTGGCGATCTGCTCGGCCCGGTCGTCGGGGGTCGTCGGGGCGATCAGCATGCTCAGGATCAGCCCGGCCTTGGCGGACTCTTCACGCGCCTGGCCGGATTCCTCCAAAGCCAGGTCCGGGAAGATGAACCCATCAAACCCGGCATCTTTGGCGTCGCTGATAAATTTCATCAAACCGATCCGGTGGACGATCGAGTAGCTGACCATCGCGACCAAGCCGATCGACAGGCTCGGGCGCAGACGGGCGACCATGTCGAAGACCCCCCCCACCGTCACGCCGTGCTCCAGCGCATAGGTCATCGAAGCTTCGATCACCGGGCCGTCAGCCACCGGATCGGAGAACGGGATACCCAGTTCGCAGATGCTCGCCCCGGCGTCCTGCGCCGCCACGAGCATCCGCCCGGTCGCCTCCACGCTGGGGTCTCCCGCCGTGATATAAGGCATCAACGCCTTGCCGCCCCCGGAGGCTCCACCCGATCGCAAGTCCTGAAATAAGCTGTCGATCCGATTCATCGTGGTAGGATACGGGCGGGGGTGACAACGGGCAATCACAGGCCTGAAACCGTGATTACGACATGCAAGCAGGGACAGAATTAATGCCTGACAACACACTCATTAAGAAAGCCCGAAAACTCTCAAGTCTCTACCGCGTCACCGACGGCAAGGGTTTCAGGCTGTCGAGTGTCGATCCGGATGACACGCAGGACATGAAGTCGGATGACAAGTCCAAGGCCAAGCAGATGCTGGCCAACGGGATCGACGTGCTGGCCGACCTGCAGGAGCGGCTGTATGCGCAGGACCGCTGGTCGGTGCTGTTGATCTTCCAGGCGATGGACGCGGCGGGGAAGGACGGGGCGATCAAGCACGTGATGTCCGGGATCAACCCGCAGGGCTGCCAGGTTTTTTCGTTCAAGAAACCAAGCGCCGAGGAGATGGACCACGACTACCTCTGGCGTTGCATGAAGCGGCTGCCGGAGCGCGGGCGGATCGGGGTATTCAACCGCTCGTATTACGAGGAGACGCTGATCGTGCGAGTGCATCCGCAGATTTTGGCGGGGCAGAAGCTGCCTAAGAAGCTGGTGACCAAGAACATCTGGAAGGAACGCTTCGAGGACATCCGGGCGTTTGAGAAATACCTGGCCCGCAACGGGACGGTCATCATCAAATTCTTCCTGCATGTTTCCAAGGAGGAGCAACTCAAGCGGTTCATGTCCAGGCTGGATCGGCCGGAGAAGAACTGGAAGTTTTCGTATGACGACGTTGAGGAGCGGAAGTACTGGGACGACTACCAGAAGGCCTACCAGGACATGATCCGGCAGACGGCGACGAAACACGCGCCGTGGTACGTCGTGCCGGCGGACAATAAATGGTTTACCCGGCTGACGGTGGCGTCGGCGATCATCGACCGGCTCGACGGGCTGGGCCTGCGGTTCCCCCGGGTGAGCGCGGAGCAGAAGCAGAAGCTGGCGGCGGCGCGGGGGGCGCTGGCGAGGCAGTTAAAGAAGTAGCGGCCAGCTACTGCAAAGCTTCAATGGCTTCGTAGAAACGATCCGCATTCCAATCATACTTGATAGCTTCAATCGCGGTGGCTACGAATTGCCTGGGTGGCACAGACGCCCACTGCCATTCAGGCTCATGCGCCTCATTGAATATTACCTCTAACAACTCGTCATCTAAAGGCAGGCTGCATATCGCATCGAGAAACGAAACCTCTCCGTCAAGAAATTGTTGAAGCGTATCAAGGGCTTTGACTCGGTCAGGATTGTTCGCCATAGCGCTTATACTCCCGGGCCGCAGGGCTGAGGGGAACAGACAGTTGTTACTGCCCGGCAGGCTGTTCGGGTTCGTCTTCAAATAAATCAAGGATACTTTCGAATGAGACGCAGTTGTAGAAGACCATCTGGAGGTTTTCCTGCTTGCCTTCGTGCTCGTTGTAGTAGACGCTGTCGGTGGTGGTAACGACGGCGACGACCTGGCCCCGGTCGTTGAGGATAGGGCCACCCGAAGAACCTTTGGCGTAGTCGGCGGTGATCTGAATGCGTCGGACCGGGGGGCCGCCGCGTTTAGGTTCCATGTGGAAGCGGGCGATCTCGCCGGAGGTGTAGGTGTAAAATTTGCCATCCGGGTGGGTGATGGTGTGGACGCGTTCGCCGACGTGTGCGGTGCGTGCGATGGGCAGCGGCGTGAACGGGCCTTCACCGCCGAGGCGGATGATGGCGATGTCGTCGCGCTCGTTGGATGCAACAACTTCCAACACTGGCACGACCCGGCCGTCGCGCGTCATGGCTACCAGTGTAAGGTTGTCTTCATTCTGTATCACATGATGATTGGTCACCGCCAGCCCGTCTTCGGTGAGGATAAAGCCGGATGCGGGCCGGGCGTGGTAGTTATCGCATCGGCCGCAGAGGTAGAGACCGGAGATGACCAGCACGCTGTCGGCGGCCTTGAGGTAGATGTCTTCGCCGTCGTGGGTCAGCGACTGTGGGTCGGGCAGGGTCTCAGTGGTGGTGGCGCGATTCAGTTGTTCCTGAAAGGCCTCGTTGGGCGTTGCGGATTCATCCCCCAGCATCACCGTGCCCGCTCTTTCGATGGCTCGCTTGATTTCGCTGTCGTTGAGATACTCGAGTGTATCCTGAGCAGACACCGTAGCGTTGAACACGAACAACATCAGGCACGACAATAGACAACTGGCCTTGAACATCGCGGGAACCTCTCGGGTTGAATATGATTCACGGACAGAATGACAAATCGCATTGCTGAACACAGATGCAATCATACGCAAGCCGACGAGCCATGTCATCACATCGCCGAGGCGACCATCCGGGTGTCGGCGTATTGCTGGAAGCGCGTGATCCGGCCGTCCACGACCCAGTAGACGTGGGCGAATTCGGCCCGCATGGATCGGCCGGTCGACTTGTGTGTGCCGTGGTACCGGCCCAGCGCGACGACGGCTTCGCCGGCGTCCAGGTAAGAATCAACTTCTGCACCCCATTGCGACCAATCGGCCTTGAACTTCGCGAAGACGTTGTTCAGCACGGACTCGGCGCCGACGTGCCGACCCCCGCCGGGGAAGCCCTCGTTCTGGTTCCACTGGATGTCGGGGGCGAACAGTGCGAGGATACGGCCGCGATCGCCCTTGGCAAAGGCGTCGTAAAGGGCCTGGATGGTTTGGAGATTACTCATACGCGCGGGTGCCAGAACAAGTCTAGGTCTTGACCTTGTGCAGGATATAGGCGGCCAGCGGCAGGTAGACGACCACGGGGATCCACGCGGCGGCGACGGGGTTGAAGTAAGCGGTCGCCAGCTCGGGCAGCGTCATGCCCCCGGCCCAGACACCGATGCACAGGCCCGCCGCCTTGACCGACTGCAGCAGCATGTTCCCGGGGGCACGCAGCAGGAAGTACGGCAGGCCGATCACGAGGATCAGGACGTTTACGATCAACAGACTGACACGCCCCCACTTGGTCCGCGTGACCGTGTCGCGCATCGTTGGCGGGACGGCCTGATTGTTCTGCATCTTCTGCAACTCGGTCACGGGCAGCAGCCTCACGTAGTCCGCGTTGCGGCGGGTCTTGATCAGCGTGGGCGAGAGGTCCGTCTTAAAGAACTCCATATCCACGCCCGCGCGCTCCAAGGCTTCCACGGGGGACTCACCGATCCTGCCCGGGCTGATCGCGTAGCCATCGATCAACTCCCAACCCTGCCGATCCTGGTCCCAGACAGCCTGGGCGGCGGTGATCTTCTGTTTCTGCAGGCCGTTCTCGTCACGGACCACCACACGCATGTTGGTGAGTTGCTCGTGCTCGGCATCGAATCGCGCGGCGCTGATGAGGCTGCCGGAACCGTCGGGGGTGTAATAGAACGCGAAGTAGTCGACCTGCTGCTTCTTGACATGTGACTTCTTTCGGCTGAGCTTGCCGGCGAGCTGCGGGATCACGAACTCCTGCACGGGTAACGCCAGCACATTCAACGCGATCCCGGTGATCAGGATCGGCATGGCGACACGGTACAGGCTGATGCCGCTTGAGACCATGGCGGTCAGCTCGCGGTGACGTCCCAGGCCCGTGAGTGTGAAGCCCATCGCGGCGACGACGATCAGCCCTGAAAAGAAGGCGTAGACGAGGATGACAATCGGGCCGTAGTAGTCGCCGATCGCGCGGAAGACGCCGGCCGAGCGATGCAGAAATCCCGGGGTCGCCCCGTCGATAAGTTCCTGCGCCTGCTGCTGGGGAACCCCAAGACGTTGGGCGACTTGTGCCGCGTCGGCCTCGTTCTGCATCAGTTCCAGAACCGTGTCCACGGGCTGGCCCATTAACTCGGCCTGCCGCGCGACGGTCTGGCGTTGTGCCCAGTTGCTGCCGGCCTTGAGGAATTCGTCCAGGTCCACGATCAGGTCCACGACAACAAACAGCGTCATCAACACGACGTAAAGGATCACGAAGTTGACGACAAACTGGCGGACGATGTAGAGGTCGAGGGTTTTCAAATCAGGGTTCGGGGGTCAGGGTTCAGGGATCGGGGGTTGCAATTCATGCGAGTTATAGCCTGCTAATTCCGTGCCAGTTTTTTGTAGACCATGAAAGTAATCAGTGCCAGGCCGATGTTACCGGCCCAGAGCACGGCCAGCCCGCTGACGACGGTGGATTGTTTGGCAATGGCAAGCGTCTGGCCGGTGTTGATCACGATGATGGAGACGACCGCCAGCAGGAAGCTCCAGAAGAATACGACCAGTGGCATCTGACCCTTGAGGTGGATCGCCAGGACCGAGCCGAAGACCAGCAGGATCAGGCAGGTGATTGCGGAAGCGGCCCGTTCGTGGAGTTGGGCGATGATCTTTCGGCCCAGCTTCTGGATGTTCCGGTCGAGCCCGAGGCGCGCCGCCTCGACGTTTTTGGATAGCGTCAGGTGCTGCCCGGCGGCGGTGAGCAGGTCGTCGATCGGTTTGCTGGCCGTCTCGGGGTCGATCACCGGGTTCTGCCAGACCATCGGGGGGAGGGTGTCGGTGAGTTTTTCGGTAATGGGTTCGGCCCCGGGCACCCTGAACACGCGGACCTCGCCGAGTTCGATCGATGCGGTGGGTTCGATGCCGGGTTGTCTTTCGTCGGGCGACTCGATCGAGATCAGCCCTGACACGGCCTCGATCCGGCGCAGCACAGGCCCGTCGTAGGGGTGCTGCTCCGTGCCGACGGGGTACTCGATGGTGATCGGCCGATCCGGCATCGATTTCAAGACGATCGCCCCTCTCACGGTACGGACCGAGGGGCTCATGATGCGGTAGCCCTGCCGCGAACCGGAGAGCACGACCCCGGTCTGGCCGCTGTTGGCTCTCATGTCTTTGCGGATCGAGGTGCGCAACTCCGCGACGGCGACCTGTCGGGCGAGTTCCATCTTCGCGTCGTGGACATCGCCGAACCGGTCGGGCTCCTGGTAGAGCTTGCGGAGTTGTGGCCAGGAGAAGAACTTGGGGTCGTCGCCGAAGGGGCTTGGGATGTCGATCGGCCCGATCGGCAGGCTCTGTGAGTACTCCAACTCGCCGACGTCCGGCTGGTAGCGCATCGCCTCGATCAGTTTCAGCGTGACGAACGAGCCTTCGGGGCCTTGGAAGAGCAGGATGTTGGCTTCGCGCGCGGTGCTGTCAGCCCGAACGATGTCCTGTTCATCCAGTTCCCCTACCGCCACACCCTCCAGCCGGATGTATTTGGTGGCGATGATGTCGGCCGGGGCATCTTTTTGGATGGCTTTGCGCTGATCTGGTGAGATCGGTTTCTGGATCGCGGAGTCTGCGTAGATCACGTAGCCCTCGATCTCGGTAAACGGACGGTTCTGGTTGAGCTGGGTGACCAACACGGAAAGCATGTCGCTTTCCAGGGTCTCGGCGGCGGCACGGTAGAAGCCGGGGACCACAAAGTTGGACAGGTAGAACAGCCCCATCGTCAAAACAAGCCCCAGAGCGGCGACCGGGGCGAGGACCTTGGCGTAGCTGATCCCGCTGGCGGAGCAGGCCAATACCTCGTTGTCCGACGCCATGCGGATGAACACCAGCGTGCTGGCGAAGGCCCCGGCGAACGGCAGGACAAACCCGAGCATGGTCGGGGCCGAGTAGCCGACGAACTTGAGCATGGCCCCGGCCCCCAAAAGCCCGTCGGACATCGGCTTGATCGCCGCGGCGAAGCTGATCATCGTCACCAGGACCAGCGACGAGATGGCCATCAGCTTCAGCAGCTCTTTAAGGATGTAGCGGTAGATCGTCCAAGGCATGGTGATAGGTTAGCAATCCATCGGACTTCACGCATTCATGATCGATTTCCACCTGAGTGAAACAGTTCAGCAGGTCACACGCTCACAAAACGAACACGAATTTAACAATACTGTTTAATCCGATCAATAAGCTTTGGCGGGCCGTGACCGTCCCGACAACACCGGGCGTGATGGGTGTTTATAAACAAAATGTAACAAGAAAAATTCTTGTGTCGATGACGCTATTCTGGTAGGCTCTCGCCATGCATTTCGATGAGGTGGGAATTTTGAGACGCAAACACACATCACAATAATCCGGGTAAAACGCCCCGCCGCGCTGTGTTGCGCGCGGCCGACCGTTATGGATCAGACTCATACTTTTTACGACGCGAACGGAGCCTTACGATGTCGAACCAACGCCTGAACCTTCTCCCGTCCACATACCTCGCAGCACTGAGCCTGTCTCTGGGGCTTTCGTCGGTGGCCAGCGCTTCGCTGGCGGAGATCGATAACGAGGCGCTGTTCCTGAGCCAGACCGGCGCGACGGTGATCGAGTTGCCGGTAGGCGGGGTGCCGGGCACGCCGACCTTCGGCGGGGTCACGGTCACGGCGCATACCGGTTCAACACTGGCCAATGGCAACACGTCCCCCAACATCGAGCCGACCGAGTTCCTGCTCAGCGGCTTCGAAAGCTGGAATGCTGAGCTTGCTGCCCCGGCGTTCGGGTTCGGGTTCGAGTTTGATGAGAACGCGACCACCTTGTCAGAGTTCACGTTCACACTGTTCACCGGCGGCGCCGGCGGCACGGAGGTCGGCACCTTCACCTTCCAGCGCCCCGCTTCGACTTTGAGCTTCGTTGGCGGCATCTCCGACACGGCCTTTGATTACATCGAGATCCGTGATACCGGCTCAAACGACAACGAGTCTTTCGGCTCATTCGCCATCACCACCACCGCGGGTGAGTTCTGGACCGCCGGCGCAAGCGGCAGTTGGGACACCGCCGGCAACTGGACCGGCGGGACCGCGCCGATCTCCACCGACAATGTCTTTATCACCGACAGCGCAACGATGACCATCACCGGCCCGGCCGCCGCGACGACCGTCAACGCGCTGACCATCGACAACCAGGACCTGACCAACTCAGGCGGCGCGGGCACGACCACCGTCAACCTCTCGACCGGCGCGATGACCGTCACCGACGGCCTGGTCCTCGGCTCGACCGCCACCGACTCGGGCACGTCCATCCTCAACGTCGGCACGGGCACGCTGAATGTCGGCGGCGACACCAGTATCCGCGACGGCGGGACGCTCAGCGTCGCCAATGGCGGGACCTACGCCCCCACCGGCACGGTCAACCTCGAAGGGGGCACGCTCTCGGTAGACGTGATCGGTTCGCTTACACCGAACTGGACAGCCGGCACGCTGCAGCTCACAGGCGTCTCGGGCCTTGACATCGCCTTCGGGGGACAGTTCGACAACTTCGGCATCGACGCGGTACGCTCGCTGGATGTGACCAGCGGGCTGAGCGTCGATCCCGCCGCGACGCTGCTGGTCAACGGGGGCACCGTGCAGGCCGGTGACCTGGACATCAGCGTCACCTCCTCGTTCACCCAAGACAGCGGCACGACCACCGTCAACGGCACGCTCACCAACGTGGGCGGCACCATCAACCTCAATGGCGGCCAGGTCACGGTGAACGACTTCGACAACTCGCTGGGGACCAACCTCAACCTCAACGGCGGCACGCTCACCATCGATGGCGGCGTATTCACGCCCCAGCTCGCTGTCCCCTCGCTCACACTCGATGGTGCCAGCGGCGGGCCGACGCTTGAACTGATCAACGGCGGCAGCGCCAACTTCACCGGCGACATCAACGTCGCCCCGACCAACGACGGCGGGCTTTCCGTCCTCTCCGGTTCGGACCTCTCCACCACGACCAACCTGCTGATCGGCCAAACTAAGGCCGATTCGGACAGTACCACGACCTTCAGCGGTGTGGGAACCACCGTGGCCGTCGGCGGCAACTTCCTGATGGGCACCGGCTCGACCTCGGGCGATCAGGGGCGCAACCAACTCACCGTCGGGGATGGGGCCGCGCTGACCGTAGACGGTGACACGACGCTGGGCTCCAACGCCCGGGTCGATCTTCTGGCCGGCGGGTCCATCACGACCTCATCCTGGACACGCCTGGGCTTCAGCCAGTTCGCACATACCGGCGGGTCGCTGAACGTCGATGGCGGCATCTTCTCCTCCGGTACCAGCAACTACGTCCTGGGCGGTGTTGACCGCCCGGTCGTGAACCTGATCAACGGGGCCTCCCAGGCTGGGGGCACCAACTCCAACGCCGATATCAACAACGGCGAGCTGCACGTG
>JAJDCW010000070.1 GCA_029260635.1 Phycisphaeraceae bacterium
CCCCGTTGCACCGATCATCCCCCCAGCCAGCCGAGCCACACCGCCGGCGGTTTAGCGTAGAGATGAGACAGCAGGTGGGCCAACCGCGTCACCTGTTGTCAGCAAATCAACTCAGACGATGCGGGTGGCACTACCAGAATAGAATGCCGCCATGCCTCGACCGAATGAACAAACGAATGAATCTGACGCGGCAGCCATGACTGTTGCAGTAGACCCGGCGCAGCCCAAGGCCCTGGGCGGGAAGCTCGCGGGGATGTCGCTGCGCAGGCAGGTCTGGGTGCTGGCGATCTGGCCTCTGCTCGAACAGGTGATGGCGTTTCTGGTCGGCACCATCGACATGCTGCTCGCGGCACGGCTCAAGCCCGAGGCGCTGGCGGTCGCGGCGAACGACGCGCTGGGTGTCGCCGGTTACGTCGGCTGGCTGATGGGTCTGATGATGGGCGCGGTGGGCGTCGGGGCGTCGGCGTTGGTCGCCCGCGCGATCGGTGGCCGACACAAGAGGCTTGCCAACGCGGCGCTTGGGCAGGCGATCCTGCTGGCGATCATCGTCGGTTGTGCGATCGGTCTTGCCCTCTTCGTCCTCGCCGGGGGGATCATGCAGGTGTCAAGTGTCCGGGGGATGGCGCACGGCCTTGGTGAAATGTACCTGCGGATTATCTCATTGGCCGCCCCGATGAGCGCGCTGTTGTTCGTCGGCGGGGCGTGCCTCCGCGCGGCAGGCGACACGCGCACGCCTTTCCTGGTCGTCGTCCTGGTCAACATCGTCAACATCGCCGCCAGTCTGTTGTTCGTCTACGGCCCGGACCCGATCGGCGGGCACGGGGTCGCGGGGATCGCGGCGGGCACGGCTGTCGCCTGGAGCGTCGGCGCGGTGCTCATCGCGGGTGTCTTGTTCCGTGGTAAACGCCTGATCCGGCTTCGGCCCGCGCGGCTCCGGCCGCACTGGAACACCGCACGCAGGATCATCCGCGTCTCGGCCCCCCAACTCGCAGAGGGCCTGGGCATCTGGGGCGGCAACTTCCTGGTCATCATCATGATCGGCCAACTGAACCTCACGGGCGGGCTCCAGGGCACGCATATGTGGGCGGTTCGGATCGAATCCGCCAGCTTCCTCCCCGGCCTCGCGCTGGCAGGCGCAGCGTCGATCCTCGTCGGCCAGTACCTGGGCGCTAACAACCCGGCGATGGCGAAACGCTCGGCGGTCTACTGCTGCTGCGTCGCGGTCGTGGCGATGTCGCTCACCGGGCTGGTGTTCATCACCATGGGCGACAAACTCGTCGCGCTGTTGACCCCGGTGCCTCTGCATCAGGAAATTGCGCCGCGGTTGTTGTGGGTCTGCGGATGGGTCCAGCCTTTCTTTGCCATGTCGATCGTGTTAAGCCACGCGATCAAGGGGGCCGGCGACACACGATCGACCATGGTGATCGGTTATCTGAGCCTCTTCATGGTCCGCCTGCCTCTGGTGTACCTGCTGGGTATGCATCTGGAGCTTGGACTGGTCGGTGTGTGGTACGGGCTGTGCGGCGAGATGGTCGTGCGCGGTCTTCTGTTCGCCGGGCGGTTTGCCCAGGGAAGCTGGCTGAAGACAGAGGTCTGATTCAACCCGGATACGGATAGCCGCGCACGCAGATAGGGCGTCGCGGATAGATATCGCGTCGCCACACCACATCATCAATCAAATTTGGATCGCCCCGGGTACGGCTCACACACCAAACAGCCGCGGCTGATGGAGGCCCCGAGACTCGAAGTCGAACGCCCCGCCGATGCGGTAGGTCTTGCTCATCATCTGCATCACATAACACACCCGGATCGGCAATAGCATCTCTTCACCCGCGACCGACTCAAGATTGACCGTCAGCATCGCGTTCATCGGGACATCGTGCTCGGTCAGCAGGCCCAGCCCGTTCAGCGACAGGTCCGTCACCCACCCGCGGTACAACGGCTTGTACCCGCCCGCGATCACGCCCAGCGTCACCGGCGCATGTACCGCCCGACGCATCGACGACCGCAGGCCCATGTCAAAGACCGACTCGTCATCCATACGGTCCAGCAACTCGGTCAGCGTCTGACAAGGGCTTACGTCCGGTTGTATGAGTTGATCGGGCACGGAATCAATATCGGCAGGTCCAGACTCCGGCTTAGCCCGGCTGGCCCGTTCTGCTAAATATTGACTCGAGCCGGACTAACCAATCGCGCGTAATCCGCACGGCCCACCTAAAACCCCGGGCCGGTTCCCCTGTACTCCCGTTCCAGATCCCCCATCCCCCTCGACCCGCACAGCCCCGGACGGCTACACTCTGGCGATGCCCAAGACCGACCCCGCCCAATCCCGGCCCGACCGCCCCCGGATCATGGGGGTCCTCAACCTGACCCCCGACAGCTTCAGCGATGGCGGGCAGCACAACGACCCCCGGCAGGCGGTTCGGCACGCCTTAACCATGGCTTCCCGGGGCGCGGACATCATCGACGTCGGCGGGGAATCGACCCGACCCGGTGCCCAGCGCATCAAGAGCGCAGAACAGATCGCCCGGGTGCTGCCGGTCATCAAGCCGTTGGCCGAGCAGCTCGGTGAGGCCCACCCCCACGTCCGGATCAGCATCGACACGACCCGCGCCGACGTGGCCGCCGCCGCCATCGACGCCGGGGCCACGATCCTCAACGACATCAGCGCGGGGACGGAAGACCCCGAAATCCTTGCCCTGGCCGCCGAAACCGGTCTGCCCGTCGTCCTCATGCACATGCAGGGCAAGCCCGGGCATATGCAGGACAACCCGAGCTATACCGATGTCGCCGCCGAGGTCCGGGAATACCTGCTTGAAAGGGCGCGAGCCGCCCAAGACGCCGGCGTCGGCTCCCACCAGATCATCCTGGACCCGGGCATCGGTTTCGGCAAGACCACCGAGCACAACCTGACGCTCCTCCGCGAGTTGCCCGACCTGGTCGCCCGGGGCTACCCGGTCATGGTCGGCGCCAGCCGGAAACGCTTCATAGGCGAGTTCGGCGGTGGGGGGGCTGGCGAAGCAGACCGATTGGGCGGGACCTGTGCGGTCACCGCTCATTGCGTTGCCGTGGGCGTGAGGTGGCTGCGTGTCCACGATGTCGCCCCCAACCGTCAGGCCGCGGACCTCGCATGGGCCCTTTTAGGGTGTCAGGACGAAAAAACTTCGTAAATTTTCTATTTGGGTAAATTTCGTTAGGGAAATGTTCAGAGTGTGGATAAACTGTGAATAACCATGTAGTTGGGTGCGGTCCCGCCAGTACAGGCGGACTACTGATTATCAGACCAAAGGCCGTCAATATGGCTCCTAACCACTTTGTCAACAATCATTAAGGTGAAAACTACACGGCCTATTCATAACTTCAAGTAGAAACGAGGGCTTTGGCGATAATATGCATGTGAGGGGACACCCCCCGCGCCGACCGGCGCGATCGTGATCCCGGTAGGCCCGGCATCAGACAAGAACCGTTGGGCCAAGGTTTGTTCAGGAGACAGCTATGAGTGAAGTATCCCCCATCCACCGACCCGCCGCAGCGACGCTTGATCCGCAGACGCGATCCAGCCGGACGCAGACCCAGGCCGACACCACATCGCGCGGTGAAGACCAGGTCGAACTATCCAACACCGCGCAGCTGCTGAGCAAGATCGGCGACCTGCCCGACGTCCGCCAGGACCTGGTCGACCGCGTCAAGGCTTCGATCGCTGAGGACACCTACGAGTCCGACGACAAGACCGATGCCGCCATCGACAGCCTGCTCGAAGACATCGCGTAAGCATCCGCGGTCAAAAATTAAAACACAAAGAGCCGCCCTGTCACGGGGCGGTTTTTTTTTGAAGAATGTAGCTCGGGCGGATCGGATGCAAGCGGATTCAAATCATCTGAAAACAGAATACTTCAATACTACACGCATCAACGTACAACAACCTTAATGACCAAACCATTCTCATCTTATCGCGCATCCGCTTGAATCCGATTCATCCTAGCTTATTCTTCATATCAAGAAGCATCACGCCCCCAGCTCGATCCGCTTGCGTACCGCGCGGAACATCGCGGTCTGGTCGCGTGTCGGCTCGAGTGTCACCGTGCCGATCGTCATCTTCACCTGGATCGCCCGCGCGAGTTGGCGTAACAGTTCCGTATCAACCTCGATCGTCAGTGTCTCATCGTCCTTGCGCATCGTGCGCTTGCCGGCCACGCGGATCTTGCGCGACACCCTGTCGTAGTCCGTGATAAGGACCTCGACCTGTTCCCCGTCGATGTCGAAGATGGCGACCTCTTGATCCCGGTAAACCCCGCCGGAGAACTTCGCCTGGATAAACATCGTGACAACCTCGGGTGGCGATTGCATCTGCCCGCCCTCAAAAGAATAAGCCAGCGACAACCGGTGATCGGCCGCGCTCCCTATCACGACCTTCAATTCTTCGATGCCACTGCGCACAGTAGTGCGCCCACTGGCTTCATCGAAACTAGACGTAAACCTCGCGTTCGCCGACTCGACCCGGTCACCGGTGGGGGTCAGCCCGGCCAACTCGGTCAACTCGCGGGCCTGTACCGCCAGGTCTTCGTTGTTTACACGCATGGCCGCCAGTTCGGCACGCAGCCTGCCCGTCTCCGCTTCCAGCCTGTCATACGCGGTCTTAACGCGCTCGAGCTCGCCGCGCAGCTCTACGTTTTCCTGTGTCAATGCGGCAATCTCGTCCGCGGTTTCTTCGGCGAAACAAACAGAAGCCGACACTACAACCAACACCGCAAACACGTTCATCTTCAACACATTCATTACGGGCTCCCTGTTTCAAAAGCCACAAGCCAATCACATCCTAACCTGATTCGCCCGCCTCCGGCAGTTCGGTCAATCCGAGTGGGTCCGAAGGCACCGCAAACATGCTCGGCTTCACCTTCGCGCCCTTCTGCATCTCGACCGCCGGCGCCGTCAGGTCGCCGTGGTAATCACACTTAGGCCCGAGCGTTACGGTCGTGCCACTCAACACCTTCTTGGCATCGATGATCCCCTGGCAGTCGATACCCCCGTGCGCTTCGATCGTCTCGGCGATCAGTCGGCCACGTTTGCTCACGGTGATCCGCCCGCAGGTTCTCAGCTCCTTGAGGGGACCGCGCAGCTTGGTGATGTGTTCGTCCCCGACCATCAGGGCTTTATTACAGCCCGGGCAAGACGTGGACTGGGCGCGGCTGCTGACCTCGAATCGGTGTCGGCAGTGGTAACACTGGACCAGGCGTGGGCCTAGGTGTCGCGCCATAGAGACAAACCGGGAAAGGTCCTTAGGTTTTCTTAAGCGTCCGGGTGAATCCGTAAGACCGATGAGGCCGTGATGGATTCAGGGTCCGGGGCCGAAGAAACCGGGACAGACCTTGGGTAAATAAGTTGTGTAAGGCCAAAGCGCAGCAAAACTCACCGCCCATCGGACGGCCGAGCGCTTAAGCCGAACCCATGACACTTATTTTTTAGGTGGCTGCCCCTGTCCGCCGGTTGGTCCGCCGCCCGGCGCGGGCTGACTCGGCGCGGACGATGAAGCCCGGCCGCTGTCCGGCCCGACCGCACACATCCCGTGGAAGCTGGCGCCCTCGGTCATCACCATCTTCGCCGCGGTGATGTCGCCACGGACCACGCCCGAGCCGTTGAGCTTGACGGTGTCCTTGGCGTTGAGGTTGCCCTCGATCAGCCCGTCGACCTGAACGCCCGTCGCGTCGACGTCCGCCTTGCACTGCGCGTTCTGGCTGACCTGAAGCTCACCCTTGCCGGTGATCTTCCCGTCAAACTTCCCATTGATCTTCGCAACCCGTTCGAAGGAAAGCTCACCCTTAAAGTGGCTGTCCGCACCGACTACCGTTGTGTCGCCTGATTCGGCCATGTCTAACTCCTTGACTGTTGGGGAAACACTTTGACGACCGCCCACCGCGTTCGCCGTAAAGTGCCAGTGTAAGTTACACATGGGGGTTTGGGTAGAGTCCCCACCTCATCCACACTCCCAAACTTAAGGCGCCGTTTAGCGGGCTATCGCAGATCGCCGGAATAGCCCTGGCCACCTGTTTAAATCCACAATTAGCTTAAATATGGACTGTTGTGATGAGCGATAACCCCCAGACGGTTAGGTAGATCTGATGGCATGACAGGCCGACCAGACTGATTGGAATACGAGGGGATGGGGAAGCGACCCGTCCGCGGTCCGTCCTGCTTAAAGCACCACCTGCACCATCAGCATCAGGCAGAAGCCAAGCGTAAATGCCCAGGCGATCCGCCTGGGACTTTCCGTCTCTAACGCCGCGGGAATCAGCTCGAGGATCACCAGAAACACCATCGCCCCGGCGGCGAAGCCCATCAGCACCGGCATCAGGGGCGTGAAGAACCAGGCCAGCAGGACCGCCGGGATCGTCGCCAGGGGCTGGGTCAGGCTCGTCGCCGTGGCCGCCAGGAAACAGCGGAAGATCGATGCCCCGGCGCTGCGCAGCGGGATCGCCACCGCCAGACCCTCGGGGATATTATGGATCGCAATCGCCAGCGCCAGCGTAGGCCCGACCCCTGCCGATTCCCCTTGGCCGTCCGCCGCATACCCCACACCGACCGCGACCCCCTCGGGGATGCTGTGGATCGTCATCGCGATGAAAACCAAAAACCCCACACGCCCGCCCCAGTGCTTCCACTGATCGGGCTGGTCCGGCTTATCGTCGTGTACCAGCGTCTCCGCCACCTGCAGAAACATCGCCCCCAGTAAGACCCCCCCGATGATCGGCAACACCTTAGCCAACGTCCACCCGCCACCACCCAAATCCAGCGCGGGAAGCAGCAGGTTATAGACACTCGCGGCAAACATCAGCCCACCGGCAAACCCGTACCCAAGCCCCCGCTGCTTGATCGGGTCCAGCCCACGTATCATCAGGGGCAGCGCCCCCAGCCCGCAGGCCAGGCTCGCTAAGACCCCGGCGACAAACGCGGTAATGATCGTGGTCCAGAGCAAGACGGTGACTCCACCACAGATCGGGAAACCGCCCGACCCGTGAAGCCATAGTCTAACCATCCATGTCTCAAGCCGCTTGCGGCTTAGCGAAACAACCCGGGTCCGCAATCAGAATAAACGACCGGGCAATGGGTCAGATCGCCGACCCGCCGCTTTCGCCGGTGCGGATGCGGATGCAGTCGTCCATCGGCACGACGAAGATCTTGCCGTCACCGATCACGCCACCGTTGTGTTTGGCACTTTTAAGAATCGCATCGACCGTCGGCTGAACGAACGCGTCGTTCACCGCGATCTCGAGCCGCACCTTCGGCAGCAGGCTCGGCCTGACCTCCTGACCACGGTACAGGTCAGGGTCCTCCGCCTGCCCGTGCCCGGTACACCGGCTGACCGTGATACGCAGGATCTCCGCGTCCACCAGCGCGTGGTGGACCTCCTCGAGCTTGTCCGGCTGGATAATCGCAATTACAAGTTTCATCGTGGTCTATCCTTCCACGCGTCACGCTGCGGTGCCGCGGTATGTGTGTAATGTTTAGTTCAGGTTCAGCAGGCCAAAGCCGTGCTCGCCGTGCAACGCGTGGTCCATGCCCGCCATCTCATCCTTGTCGCCCAGCCGAAGACCAATCGTCTTATCAACCAGCACGACCAGCAGCAGCGTGACGACTCCGGCGTAGATAATGCTGACCAGCACGCCCTCGGCCTGGTACCACAGCTGCGTGGTAAAACCATGCTCGGGGATCGAACGCAGCACGAACGTCAGGCCGATCGCGCCGACGATGCCAGCGATGCCATGGATACCAAACACGTCCAGCGTGTCGTCGTAGCCCAGCTTGCCCTTGATAACGACCGCGCCGTAGCAGAACAACGCGCCAACAATACCTAGCGCGACCGCGCCGTAAGGCGGCACGTCACCCGCGGCCGGCGTGATCGCCACCAGACCCGCGAGGATGCCCGACATCAGCCCCAGGCTCGTCGCCTTCTTTAAGTGGAACGACTCGATGATGATCCAGGTCAAAGCGCCCGTCGCCGCGGCGATCTGTGTCACCGTCAGCGCCTGCGCCGTCTGCAACCCGCTGGCGACCGAGCTGCCCGCGTTAAATCCGAACCAGCCGACCCATAGAAGGCCCGCGCCCATCATAGTCATCACCAGGTTGTTCGGGTGCATCGCCGTCTTCGGGTAGCCGCGACGAGCGCCCAGGTAGAACGCACAAACAAGCCCGGCCACACCGGCGGAGATATGGATCACGGTCCCGCCCGCAAAGTCGATTGCCTTGCCGGTCAGGAAGCCGCCGCCCCAGACCCAGTAACACAACGGGCAGTAGATCAACAAGCTCCACAACGCGATGAACACGCAGTACCCACGGAAGCGTACTCGCTCCGCAAACGCGCCCGCGATCAGCGCCGGCGTGATGATCGCGAACTTGCCCTGGAACATGGCGAAGACCAAATGCGGGATCACCGTGTCCCCGGCGTAATAGTACATGTCTGACCCCGAGTCGAGCCCGCGGAGCATGACAAAGTCCCAATCCCAACCGACCCACCAGCCACCCTCAGCGCCGAAGCACATTGAGTACCCGCACAGGGCCCAGACCACGCCGATGATCGCCATCGCCGCGAAGCTGTGCATCATCGTGCCCAGCACGTTCTTGGTCCGCACCAGCCCGCCGTAAAACATCGCCAGCCCGGGGATCATCAGCAGCACCAGCGTCGTCGAGACCAGCATCCAAGCGGTGGTCCCCGTGTCGATCACGGGTTCGGGATCGTCGGCAACCGCCATATCCTGTGCCAGGACCGAGCCGGTACAGACCAGCAGCCCGACCAGCCCCAGGCAATACGTCATCATTGTTCGTGTTTTCATCAGCCACAAGCCTCCAAGTGTTCTTCTACGATCAAAGTGCGCGCATGAAACAGCGAGCTCCTACCTGGCTAAAACAAATACGGTGCCACTGAATTATTTAAACGTAAAGCTCTTACAGAAAACGGATTAGACTGAAATGGGGGCGCCGGACGGGCGCGCAATATCTAAGCGTTGACCGAATTAACGCCCGTGGTTGCTTAAATATTATGCAGGTGTCTACCGCGCCAGCGAGCCCATCGGGTCCCAGGCGGGCAGCTCGATCGGGTCCTGCTTCGACGCCTCGATCTGGTCGTCAGATAAATGGTCCCGGTGGACCGCCACCTCGAACATGTGCTCATCGAACCACGAGTCGTTCATCACATAAAAACCCTTACGGCCGCCTTCTTCGCCCCAGCTGTTCTCCACCCGCCAGCGACGCGGCGTCTTGTCGTCCGCGATGTCCACGCCCGTGAACAGCATCGCGTGGGTCATCAGGGTCTGGTGATAGATCAACCGCTCAGCCTTGCTATGTGCAAACTTCGTCTGATACACCCCCTCGTAATCGAACAGCTCCGCGTCCCACAACCCAAGCCCGCGGTGCATCATCTTCCCGACATCACAGCCCATCCATACCGGCTCGCCACCCATCAGCGTCTTCATCGTCAGCGTCTTCATCGTCTCGATATCGACGTTCAAGTACTTCACCGGGTCGCCCCCGATCACGTTACCCAGATGTGCCACGGTAAACGTCTTGCCCATCGGGCTGCTCGGCCGGGGGTCGTTCACCAGACAGATGTATTCCTCCAACGGGATCGTGCAGTAGGTATCTGCAAACTCCTTAGGCGTCATCTCCCCGTCCCGATGAAAACGCTTTTCTTCATCCTGCCACTGCCAATCAAACGTCTCCGGCGGCGTCCCCAGATGGATACTCAACACCCGGTACGCCGTCGCTACAATGTCGTCCTTCGCCTGCCTAACCTTATCCGCTCCCGCACCCTTGGCAACGCGCTCGCGCAGCGTCGCCGCGCCCTCGCGCAGCAAGTTCAGCAGGATGCTGTTCATCCGCCTCGTGTTCGACGAGCTCTGCGACTCGGGCATCACCGCCTGAGGCACAAGCCCGTGCTTGCGTACCACGCTTACGAACATGTTCCACTGCCCGCCGTCATCGATCGGCCGACCCAGCAGGTGCGCCACAAGCCGGTCGTCCACGTCCCGGTCGGCGGTCAGAATGATCTGCTCAAGGAAATAATTCGCCCGCTCCAGCTTGTCCCAGAACAGCGTGTGGTTCTGGCTGAACTCAAACTCTTTGAGCTTCATCTTCTTCATCGCGCCGACCCGGATCAGGTTCAGCCCCGCGAACATCCAGCAACGCCCGGAACTCTTCTGGTTCGTCACCTTCCAGTCGTCCAGGTGATGGCTGAACGTATGATCCGTCGAGGTCACGACCTCCCGGTTCAACGCCACCTCATCCACCGCCGTCTGCGTCACCGCGTTCTGCATCAGCCTGTTACGCGCATCGGATGCAAACCCTTCGCGCAGCTGCGCAAGCGCTGCCTCACTAAGCCCGCCCTCTTCAACCCGCCCGTCTGTCTGTCTCGGTGAAATCGTAGACAAAACTCAACCTCCATAACCTATTAGATGACTGTAAACCCATACTATATCCGCCAAACCGCCCCTCAACACCCCACCCCCAAAAAAACACCCGAAACCCACGTTTTCAAAACGTGGGCTTCCTGACGCGCCCACATCCTCCATCAACGACCCCGTCCGACACCTCATCGGGATCGCCATGAAAGAGTCTTCCAAAGCCTTAACCCGCGCAGGCCTAGCCACCCCCGGCGGCGTCTGGGCGCGGCGTGGGAAGATCGTCCCGATCAAGGACTAGGCACATCAGGTCAATGTCTACAAGTACATCCTCGAACACGCACGCAGAGAACAAGCCGCGATCTGGTCGTTTCAGGATGAAAAGTAACAGAACCAAAATAAAGAAGCCCACGTTTTGAAAACGTGGGCTTCCGGTGAATTCATTTTATCTGGTGATCTCTCGTCTTACGTAGACGCCGCCATCTTCTCGGCTTTGGCGCGGGCGTCGTCGAGCGTGCCGACGTACATGAACGCGCCTTCGGGGATGTCGTCGCCTTCGCCGGCACACAGACGCTTGAAGCTGTCCAGGGTGTCCGCAAGCGAGGTGTAGATGCCCGGGAAGCCGGTGAACTGCTCGGCGACGAAGAACGGCTGGCTTAGGAAGCGCTCGATCTTCCGGGCACGCCCGACGATCTGCTTGTCCTCTTCGGCCAACTCGTCCACACCCAGGATCGCGATGATGTCCTGCAGGCTCTTGTAGCGCTGAAGGATCGACTGCACCTGCCGAGCAACCGCGTAGTGCTCTTCGCCGAGCACGCCCGGGTCGAGGATTCGGCTGGTCGAGGTCAGCGGGTCCACCGCGGGGTAGATGCCCTTCTCCGCAACGGAACGCTCAAGCACGACGAACGCATCGAGGTGGCTGAAAGTCGTCGCGGGGGCGGGGTCGGTCAGGTCGTCCGCGGGGACGTACACGGCCTGGATCGAGGTCACCGCGCCCTTGTCGGTCGAGGTGATCCGTTCCTGCAACTCGCCCATCTCCGTCGATAGCGTAGGCTGATAGCCCACCGCCGAAGGCATACGCCCGAGCAACGCCGACACTTCCGAACCCGCCTGCGTGAAGCGGAAGATGTTGTCGACGAACAGAAGCGTTTCCTTACCGGAGGAATCGCGGAACTCTTCACACATCGTCAGCCCAGCCAACGCAACACGGAGACGCGCGCCCGGGGGTTCATTCATCTGGCCGAACACCATCGCCACACGGTCCAGCACCCGCTTGGTGTTGCCCTCGGCGTCTGTAAACTGCGCCTCCGCCATCTCGCGCCAGAGGTCGTTGCCCTCACGGGTCCGCTCGCCGACGCCGGCGAACACGGAGTAGCCGCCGTGCTCACGCGCGATACGGGCGATCATTTCCTGGATGATGACGGTCTTGCCCACACCCGCACCGCCGAACAGCCCGATCTTGCCACCACGCACGAACGGGCAAAGCAGGTCGACGACCTTGATGCCCGTCTCGAGGATCTGGGTCTTGGGGTTCAGGTCCACAAACTTCGGCGGAGGCTGGTGGATCGCGCGGGTCTTCTTCGCGTTGACCGGGCCCATCTTGTCGATGGGCTCGCCCAGCAGGTTAAACACCCGGCCGAGGACTTCTTCGCCGACCGGCACGGAGACCGAGTCGCCGGTGTCTTGCACGGACATGCCTCGGGACAGGCCGTCGGTCGTGCCCAACGCCACCGCACGGACCTGGCCGCCGCCCAAGTGCTGCTGCACCTCGCCGACGAGGTCGATGTCAATCCCGTTGTGGCTGCCCTTGACGCGCAGCGCGTTATAAATTTCGGGCAGGTCGTTCTCGGGGAACTGAGCATCAAAGGTCGAGCCGATGACCTGAGAGATCGTACCGGTGGTGGCCATGTGTTGTTATCCTCTTGTTTTCAAGCAACTTAGCGGCGTCACGCCCCACGCGCGACCCCGCCGGGCCAAGTAGATTAGCGGGCCGTCGCCGGTTTGCCAAGTCCGTGATTTATCAGTCTTTCTGCCGGTAAAATCACCTGGGTCCTGTAAAAAGCTCGATCAAAACAATCAACGTGTTATACTCACCGCACATTCCGTCTTATATAGACGCACGGAGGCGTCCGCGTGACCGCGACTAATACCCCCCACATCCCAGCCACTCCCACCGAAGACGTCCACCAAGACGCCCCGGATACCGCGCAGCAACCCACACCTGAGCCTCAAACGATTGATCCTGCCGGTCAAGACATCGCGCCGATCATCACGCCGGACATCCAACCGATCCAGACGCCGATCCCAGATCCGCCACAGATCAAACAAGATGGCCAGCCGGACGACGCCCCGGACGATGCGCCGATGCGCATCATCGCGCTGATGAACCAGAAGGGGGGTGTCGGCAAGACCACCACCTGCACCAACCTCGGCGCGGCCCTGGCACGCATGGGCAAGCGCGTGCTCATGATCGACCTGGACCCCCAGGCCCATCTCACGCTCTCGCTGGGTGTGGACCCCGATCAACTCGACAAGAGCATGTACGAACTGCTGACCGACGCGGGTACCACCGCCGACCAGGTCGTCAAGCCGGTCACCGAGGACGGCCGACTCACGATCCTCCCCGCCGAGGTCAACCTCGCCGGCGTCGAAGCGGAACTGGCCGACAAGGTCGTCACCGGCATGGCACAGACCGTGCTCAAACAAAAAGTCGCGCCGCTCTTAGGCAACCCCGACCTGCCAAGGGACGCTAAGACCAACGACCGCCCCGACTACGTCCTGATCGACTGCCCGCCGAGCCTGGGCCTGCTCACCGTCAACGCGCTGACACTCGCCGGCGAGGTCATCGTCCCCATGCAGGCGCACTTCCTGGCCCTGCAGGGTCTGGGCAAGCTCTTCGAAACTATCGCCATGATGAAGCAGGGGATCAACCCGACACTCAAAGTCGCCGGCGTCGTCCTGTGCATGCACGAGGGCAACACCATCCTCGCCAACGAGGTCATCAACGACGTAAACAGCTTCCTCACCGAAGCCCGCGGCACCGACGCCCCCTGGTCTAACGCGGTGGTTTACCACCCCCCGATCCGCCGAAATATCAAGCTCGCCGAGTCCCCCAGCTTCGGCCAAAGCATCTTCGACTACGCCCCGGACTGCCACGGCGCCAAAGACTACGCCAAGCTCGCCGAGTCCGTCGCGACACAGCGGGTTAACGCGGGTTGATTCTGACCGGGATTTAACCACAGAGGCGCAGAGATAAAGACAAGAGCGGAAGTATCCGCTGGTTACACAGATTGCACAGATTTATAAATTGTGAGGAACACAATCCCAATCTGTGAAGTCTGCGAAATCTGTGGATAACTCCTGATGCTTCTCTGTGGTTCACTTCTCAAGTTCTAGTAGACTTCAACCACTTCGCCAGCGCGGCCTTCGTCATGCAGTTCACGACGTTTTTCTTGGTTGCCCCTGCGCGTCGTGCGGTGAGGACGCCGTATTGGAGATGATCCAGGTTGGCCAGGCGGTGGGCGTCGGTGTTGATGGCCAACTTCACACCGGCGGCGATGGCGGCTTTGGCGTGGGTGTCGCGCAGGTCAAGCCGCCAGTGGTTGGCGTTGATCTCCATCGCGATGCCGCGCTCGGCCGCGGCCTTAAACAGGGCACCCATATCGGGGCTCAGCCCCTCGCGACGGCCGATCAGTCGGCCGGTCGGGTGGCCCATGATCGTGACGTAGGGACTCTCGATCGCTTTAAGAAATCGGGTGGTACACTTCGCGGGCTCCTGCGACAGCGCCGCGTGAGGCGACGCGACTACGACGTCCAGTTCTTTCAGCAGGCTGTCCGGGTAATCCAGTCGGCCGTCGGCAAGGATGTCGACCTCGCTGCCAGCCAGGACGATGATCTTGCCCTTGAGTTTCTCCGCGACCTTGCGGATCGCGACGATGTGTTTTTCCAGCCGTTCGTCGCTGAGCCCGTTGGCCTGCACCTGCCCCTTGGAGTGGTCGGTGATCGCGACCGTGTGGAACCCGCGCTCCGCAGCAGCCAGAGCAAGTTCTTCGATCGACCACATCCCGTCGCTGGCGGTCGTGTGCGTGTGCAGCTCGGCCTTGATATCCGAGACTTCGATCAGCGGGGGACCGGCGATGGCATCGCCGGCTTTGTGGGATGATTCCGCTAGCGCGACCTCGCCCCGATCCTCGCGCAGCTCCGGGGGGACCCACGCGAGCTTCAGTGCCTTGAATACCTCTTCCTCCGTCTTACCCGCGACAACCTTCTCGCTGTCGGTCTTGATTAAGCCCCACTCGTTGAGCTTCATCCCCATCGAGACCGCACGCTCACGCAGCCGGACATTGTGTTCCTTGCTCCCGGTGAAGTACATCAGCGCCGCCCCGTAGCTCGCCGTGGGCACGACACGCAGGTCCACCTGCATCCCCCCGCCCCCGGATA
This sequence comes from Phycisphaeraceae bacterium, assembly GCA_029260635.1. Taxonomy (GTDB): domain Bacteria; phylum Planctomycetota; class Phycisphaerae; order Phycisphaerales; family Phycisphaeraceae; genus JAJRRS01. The sequence continues at coordinate 14,829 of JAJDCW010000070.1, forward strand.
TTACCCCGGATTTCCCCCCGGAATCCTCATTCGTGCGGATCGAGCTTTTTGTCTCTCCCCTGGCGATCACGTCCGCGACGACTTCCAAGCCTACGAACGCGTCCATAATGGCCCCGGCGTCCTTCTCGTTGGCGGCCACCAGCAGGTCCAGGTCCCCGATCGTCTCCTTGCCCCGCCTCAAGCTCCCGGCGTACTGGATCTGCTTGACCTGCTTCAATTGTTTGAGTTGCTCAACAAACCATAGTGCCAACGGCATCGCCTCGCCGATCTTCGCGCGCTTGCCGGCCTGCTCGGCGAACGCCAGGTTCTTCTTGATATTCTCGATCTTCTTCTTGCCGAAGCCGGGAAGTTCCTCCAGTTCACCGGTATCCAGCGCGGCGGTGAGCTGTGCCATATCTTCCAGCCCCGCATCACGCCAGAGGATCGACACGGTCTTAGGCCCGAGCCCGGGGATATCCAGCATCTTCACCACGCCCGGCGGGACCTTGTCGAACAGCTCGATCGCCTCGGGTAGTCCGCCGGTCTCGGCAAACTCTTCGATCCGGTCCGCCATCCCCTTGCCGATCCCCTCGATCGAGCGCAGCTCCTTGCTGTCCATCCCCGCGACGTCATCGGTCAACTCGCCCAATACCCGCGCCGCCTTCTGAAAAGCGATCACCTTGAACCGGTTGGCTCCCAGGACTTCCAGCACGTCCGCCATCTGCTGAAATATCCGCGACAGTTTCGCATTGGTCTGTGACATAAGCCCTAGCTTACACCGACCAACACAGGTCTGGAAGCCCGCGTAGCCCCGATGGGTCACGCGGGTTATCCTCTTGCCATGCGGCTGATCGGTTGCGATAAACGGCACACGGGCGCGATCCGAAGCATCTTCAACGATGTGATCGCGTCTTCCACCGCTTTATACGATTACCAGCCGCGGTCGATCGACAAGGTACAGGCCTGGTTTAAGTCCAAGCGGCAGGGGGGCTACCCCGTCATCGGCGCGGTGAACGAGTCTGGCGAGCTGATGGGGTTCGCAAGCTACGGCCGTTTCCGAGACGCACCCGCGTACAAGTATACCGTCGAGCATTCGCTTTATGTCGCCGAGCCTTTTCGGGGCAGGGGGGTCGGCCGAAGCCTACTCAATGAAGTCATCTCTCGCGCCGGGGATCAGGATATCCACACGCTGGTCGGAGGTATTGATTCACAGAACACCGCAAGCATCCGCCTGCACGAGGGTGTTGGGTTCCGTTGCGTGGGCACGCTGCCCCAGGTCGGGTTCAAGTTCGGGCGATGGCTGGACCTCTGCCTGTATCAACACACATTAGATACGCCTGCCAAGCCAGTCGATGGCTGAACAGCATCGACCCGGTTCCAGCTACCCCCGAAGACCTGAACCGACCCATTGCCCACGGCGGGCGTCCGACCTAGACTGCCCACAGGCAGACAACATCCACCACCCCACGATCAGGCAGCCCACTCCATGAGCCCCACCATGACGCCCATGAGCCCAAAGCCAACCCACACCGATCAACCTGCAACCGACGCGCCTTTCGCACGGCGACACGTCGGCCCCTCGCCGCAAGACCTCCCCGACATGCTTGCGCTGGTCGGCTGTGCTTCGCTGGATGAACTGATCGACCAGACCGTCCCGGTCGACATCCGGCTCAAGCAGCCTTTGACTCTCGACAACCCGCAGAGCGAACACGAAACGCTTCAACGGCTTCAGACAATCGCCGACAAGAACAGCGTCGCTCGTTCCATGATCGGCATGGGTTATCACGGCACGATCACCCCCGCGCCGATCCTCCGGAACATCCTCGAGAATCCGCTGTGGTATACCGCCTACACCCCGTACCAGGCGGAGATCAGTCAGGGCCGGCTCGAAGCGATCCTAAATTTCCAGACCATGGTCGCCGACCTCACGGGTTTGCCGTTGGCCAACGGGTCGCTGCTGGATGAAGCCACCGCCGCCGCGGAAGCGATGGCGATGTGTTATTCGATCGCGCGGCAGAAGAGGAAGGTCTTCCTGGTCGCCAAGGATTGTCACCCGCAGACGATCGCGGTGGTGAAGACGCGGGCGAAAACGATGGGGATTGATGTTCAGTTGTTTACACCGTCCCACGGGCGGCAGCCCGCGGACTTGGGGGATGCTTGTGGCGTGTTGGTGCAATACCCAACGACCGACGGGCGTATCGAAGACTACGCGGCGCTCGCCGACCAGACACACGAAGCGGGCGGGCTGCTCGTTGCGGCCTGTGACATCCTCGCGCTGGTGCTGCTCAAGCCGCCGGGCGAGTGGGGGGCCGACATCGCCGTCGGCAGCACCCAACGCTTCGGCGTCCCCATGGGCTTCGGCGGGCCGCACGCCGCCTACATGTCCACCCACGAGAAACACGCACGCAAGATGCCCGGCCGGATCGTCGGTGTCTCCAAAGACGCCCACGGCAACCCCGCCTACCGCCTCGCCATCCAGACCCGCGAACAACACATCAAACGCGACCGCGCCACCAGCAACATCTGCACCGCTCAGGTCCTCCTCGCCGTCGTCGCGGGGATGTACGCCGTGTATCACGGGCCGGCGGGGCTTAAGCGCATCGCTCTACGTGTACACAACCGGGCCGACGAGGTGGCGCGTGCCCTGAAGCTAAAGGGAGTGAACGTCTGCGACGCACCATTCTTCGACACCATCCGTATCGATGTGAGTAACTCTGACACGGTGATCGCCCAGGCATCGAAAGTAGGTATCAATCTCAGAAAACTCGATGATAAAACGGTCTGTGTCAGCGTGGATGAAACCTCAAACGATGACGACCTGACTAATCTTTTTTCATCCTTCGATGGCACAATCACGTCAGAACCCGGTGCCTACACACCGATCCCGGAACAGTACGCCCGGACCGACTCGATCCTCACCCACCCCGTCTTCAACCAGTACCACAGCGAGCACGAGTTCCTGAGGTACACCACGCACTTGGCAAGCAAAGACATCACGCTCGCTAACAGCATGATCCCGCTGGGATCGTGCACGATGAAACTCAACGCCGCGAGTGAGATGCTGCCGATCTCCTGGCCGGAGTTTGCGCAGATGCACCCCTACGCACCCGCCGACCAGACGAAGGGCTATCAGCAACTGTTCGCCGAGTTGGAGGCCTGGCTCGCCGAGATCACCGGGTTCGCCGCCGTGTCATTGCAACCCAACGCCGGATCGCAGGGTGAGTACGCCGGACTGCTAGCGATCAAGCGTTACCACGAGTCGCGCAACGACTCGCAACGCGACGCCTGCCTGATCCCCGTCAGCGCGCACGGCACAAACCCCGCCTCCGCAGTCATCGCCGGGATGCGAGTCGTACCGGTCGCCTGCAAAGACAACGGCGACATCGACACCGACGACCTATCCACCAAAGCGGCGCAACACAAAGACACCCTCGCCGCGCTGATGGTCACCTACCCCTCGACCCACGGCGTCTTCGAGACCACCATCCGGCAGGTCTGCCAGATCGTCCACGTCCACGGCGGGATGGTCTACATGGACGGCGCGAACATGAACGCGCAGGTCGGGCTCTGCCGGCCCGTGGATATCGGCGCGGACGTCTGCCACTTGAATCTGCACAAAACATTCTGCATCCCCCACGGCGGCGGCGGCCCGGGCATGGGGCCTATTGCGTGCAATGAAACACTCGCGCCGTTCCTGCCCGGCGACCCGGTTGGGATGGGCGATGGCAGATGGCAGATGGGGGATGGGGGGGGATGCACGAACGCACGGTTGAGGGAGAAGTCGGCCAATGCCGGCGGCACGTCTGATCCATCCGCCATCGCCCATCCCACATCCGCCATGACTTATCCCGTCAGCGCCGCGCCCTACGGCAGCCCGTCGATCCTGCCGATCTCGTGGATGTACATCGCCATGATGGGTGCCGACGGTTTGAAGCACGCCACCGAGGCCGCGATCCTCAACGCCAACTACATGGCCGCCCGGTTATCCGGCCATTACAACATCCTCTACACCGGCGACAACAACCGTGTCGCCCACGAGTTCATCATCGACTGCCGGCCCTTCGAGAAATCCGCTGGTGTACGTGTCGAAGACATCGCCAAGCGCCTCATAGACTTCGGGTTCCACAGCCCGACGATGAGTTGGCCGGTCGCAGGCACTTTGATGATCGAGCCGACCGAGAGCGAATCCAAGGCCGAACTGGATCGGTTGTGTGACGCGTTGATTACGATCCGCAGGGAGATCGCACGCATCGAGTCGGGCGATCTGGATAAAGATGACAACCCCCTGAAGCACGCGCCGCACACGGCCGCCGCGGTCAGCGACGACCACTGGCCACACACCTACCCGCGCAGCCTCGCGGCCTACCCCGACCCGCGCCTGCGTGACAACAAGTACTGGCCCCCGGTCGGCCGCGTCGACAACCCCTACGGCGACCGCAACCTCCAGTGCACCTGCCCGACGGTCGACGAGCTGACCGCCGGCGCATAAGCCCAACCATCACAACGCCGGCTCACCCCTCACACGATGATCCGCCCGTTTAGAGCGTCTTGCGTGATTCTCTTCCGTTATTCCCGCGCAGGCGGGAATCCACATGATTTAACTGACCTAAACATGGACCCCCGCATGCGCGGGGGTGACGGGGATAATAACCACGCAATCTGCTCTAATACTCAATATTAAATATGGTCTATGAACCTGTCGGTTCAATACTGCCGTAAGGCTCGGAGGTAAAGTGCCTGTGCTTCGGTAAAAAAAAACACCCCGACTGATCGGGGCGTTTTCTGACTGTGTTTTTTGGAACGTTACCTGAGGCTTAACCCGCGCCGGCCGGGGCCTTCGTGGCGGGCCCGACGTTCGAGTCGATCCGGCGGACCAGCGCCCAGTCGTCTTTGTAAGACACCGGCGCGAACCCGTCGATACCCTCAGCCACCAGGGCCTCGGCGTCTGCGCTGTCATCAACCTTAAAGCTGAGCAGCCCCTCGCGGATCTTTTCTGCCAATTCGGGCTTGAGGTTGTAGATATAACCGATCGCGGCAGAGGGGAAGCGCTCCGACTCATAGATGCTGGCCACGCTGCCTTCTTCGATATCGCCCCGGGCTACCGCGCGGGCGAGCATGTCGCTGGCGGTCGCCGCCGCCTGGTATTTCCCGGCCGCGACCCCCGCGATCGACTCCTCGTGACCGCGTGAGAACACGAAGTGGTAGTCCTGGTCGTACATCAGGTTGAAGTCGCCAAGCAACACCATCGGGGCCTTGCAGCCCGAGTTCGACCCGGGGTCGGTGAACGCGATGTTGCCACCCTTAAGGTCCTTCGGGGATTTGATGTCGCTGCCCTTAGGGACAATGATGTTCATCGTGTAGCCGTGCCTACCCTCGGCGTCCGCCGGGGAAGCCACCGGCACGAACCCGTAGAGGTTCACCGCCTCGGGCACGTTCCCCGTGTTCACCGCCGTGACGTGCAGCCGGCCCTCACGCATCGCCAGAAGCTGGTCACGCGCCGACTCGTAGCGCACGTACTGAACGGGCTTACCGGTCGCTGCCGACAAATGATCGGCCAACGGCTTCCACGTCTTCTCATATGACTCCGAGTTCGGGGCCGCGACGTAGGAGAACAGGATCGCCTCTGGATCGACCCAGCGATCCGCTTCCTGTGGCGGGTCGGCCACGCTGTCGCCGTCCGCGTCGTTGTAGATATCCGCCAGCAGCATCGACTTAGGCTTATCCAGCCCGAAGATCTTGGTCGTCCGTGTCGGATCGTTCTTGGGGACCTGATCCAGACCGTACTGATACGCGACGATCGCGATCAGGATCACAATCAGGATAGTTACCATCAGACGTGCCATTGAAAACTTCAGCCCTTTTGCGTCGCCCTGTTCCGTACCACTCATAAGTTACCCACCAATCTAGAAGTGCCCACGATCGATCATACCCCGACCAAGAAGCGGCGGGGCGTTACCCCTAACAGTGTCCGCCTTTCATGCGTCGGGTCAACCCCAAGGGGTCGCTCAAGCCCGATACGCCGAGCAGAATACCGTTGTAATCTATTTATTTATATGTGCTTACAAATATACGGCCGGGTGAATAATCACGTCTTAATCAGCCCCATCGGCTTGTCGTTGGCGTCGTATTCGGGGAAGAACTGGTGGTCGTCCGCCTGGAAGCCGTAGAGCCCGGCGAGCACCTCGGCGAAGACGTCGCGGAAGTCGGTGTACACCGGCATGTCGCGCCCCTCGTACAACGACCGGCTGGAGAGGCCGGTCCACTTCCCGTAGAACCGCCCGCCGTTGACCGGCCCGCCGACCGCGAGCATGTACCCGCCGTGCCCGTGGTCCGACCCGCTGTTGCCGTTCTCGCGCGCGGTCCGTCCGAACTCACTCATGGTCAGCACGACCGTCCGGTCGATCTTCGATCCCAGGTCATCTACAAACGCCTCGATCGTGTTCGAGACGTTCCCCATCATCTGCTGGAAGACGCCGTAGCTGCCGCCCTGCATCGCGTGGTGGTCCCAGCCGTTGTAGTCGATCGCCGCGACCTCGAGCCCCGCGTCGGCCTTGATGAGCTTAGCGATGTCACGGAACTGCCCGCCCAGTGTCGTCTTGGGATAATCAACCGCCGACTTATTCTTGCCGTCGTTAAGCACTTCGTTCAGGCGGTTCAGCCTCGCGATCCCCTGCGCGCCCGCCTCGATGATGCGCCCGCGCCCGGTGGTCGGCGATTCTTTGTCCGCGGGCTTGTCGGCGTCTGGTCCTTCCTGCGACTTCGCGGTCTGCTTGGCGTCGTCACAGCCGTACAACCCCGCGAACACCGAAGCCGCCGACTGTGCATCCTTATCCGGCACCGCCAACGCCGGGTACTGCCCGCGCAGTGACCTGGGCAGCACCGGCTGAAACGACACCGCCCGCAGGTCCGAGTCGTCCCCGGTCTTGGTCATGTAGAGGTACCGGTTCAGCCAGCCCTCGGTCACCGACTTCACCCCCGGTGCCGCACGCTCCATGAAGTCCTGGGCGTCGAAGTGGCTGCGCGTCGGGTGGGTCGACCCCGCGTTCACGATCGGCGCCATCAGACCCTTCTTATAAAGCCGGGCCAACCCCGCCATCGACGGGTGGAAACCAAAGTAATCGTTCAACGCGATCACACCGGCCCGGGGGTTCTCCCCACTGGGCGCGGGCACCGCGATCGTCGGCCGAAGGTTGTAGTACGTCCGGTCCCCGTATGGGATTAACGCGCTCAGCGGGTCAGACCCGCCACGCAGATACAGCACCACCACCGTCGGCTTGCTGGGCGTAGCGCCACCCGCCGCGCCGAACACCGTCTTGGGTCCAAGTGCGCCGACCCCGGCCGCGCCCAACGCGATCGTGCCGGTCTGCTTGATAAACTCTCGCCGGGTCGTCGCCATCCCAAGCCGCCTTTCTATGAATCTCTGCAAACCCTACCAACCGCAAAGCGTGAAAAGAAGTTGGCCGCGAATGAACGCCAAATGTACGCGAATAAAATGAAATCGCCGCCATCCAAAATCGTCTTTATCATTTGCGTTGATTCGCGTTCATTCGCGGCTAATCACCCGTCTTGATTTTCTTCGCGCCCTCAGCGCCTTCGCGGTTCGTCTTCTTGCCTCACTGCTCCTGAAACATCGGCGAGCCCAGCACCATCCCCGCCGCCTGTTTGGGTTCGGGCTTCTTGCCCAGCGCACTTTCGATCGTGTCCCAGCCCTCGGTCTGCGTCCCCTCCGCCAGCAGCGCCTCCGCGAGGGCCTGTTTCAGCTTGGCCGGGTCATCCTTAGGCATGTCTTTCCAGAATGTGCCGGGCACCTTCACGCCCCCGACCTTCCCCTGCGCCAGCCGCAACGCGAAGTCCCAGCGGTACACCAGCACGCCCGGGTCCAGCCAGGCCTCCGCCGTGTCGCTGTAACCCGTCGGGTCGACACACCCATACACCGGCTGGCCCATCCGACGCAACGCCTCACGTGTCCCGTTAAAACTCGTCATGTGCGCGTTGGTCGCCCGCAGCGACGCGACCACAAACTCGAACGGCGTGCGGAATTTCGCCCGGTAATTCGCCGAATCCATAAACGCATCGCTAAACAGGATCGCCTCGTACACGGCGGCGAGGTCCCCGTCCGTGTCCTCAAACACCTGCGCCACCTCGTCGATCAACTCGGTCGGCGGGTCGTCACACACCAGGTACCGGCACAGCTTGGTCGAGATAAACCGGGCCGTCTGTTTGTGCTCCGCCAGCGCCTTGATAAACCGCACGCCACCGGCCTCGCCCTCATTCCCCCGGAAACTCATCCCCAACACGCGCTTGGGCTCATCGTCGTGCACACTCTCGCGGAACCTGAAGCCGTAGCCGTCGCCCCCGCCCATCATCGAGTCCCCGGACCGCCCGGCGGTCCACCCGGTCAAGAGACGCGCCAGCTCGGTCACGTCCCGCTGGGTGTACCCGCCCTTGCGGTTCTCGTTGGCTACGCCCAGTGTGTGAAGCTCCATCAGCTCACGCGCGTAGTTCTCGTTCAGCCCGCGCTGTCTGCCCAGCGCCATCACGGACCTTGGCTGATACTTCTTGTTCTCAAACCGCACCAGCATCCGCTGCTCGCGGTCGCTCAAGGGTTTCTGGCTGACATCGTTGTCGAGATAGATCAGCATCGCGGGGTGACGCGCCGACGCCATCAGCATATCGGCGAAGTCCCCGAACATGTATTTTCGGATCACCGCCTGCTCGTAGTGCGCCGCGAGGTACTGGACCTGGTCCTTGCCCTGGTCGATGTTGAAGTGGTTCCGCCAGAACTCCGCCATCACCTCCTCGAACCGGCGCTCGCTGTAAACAGCCCGGTAGATCACCGACCCGGTCAGTTCCTTGTTCAGGTCGTACCGCAGCTTGTTGCGGTTCTTGATCTCTTCCTGCGTCGGCGGTTCGTTCTCATATCGCGGGTAGTACTCGGCCCACACCTGCTCCATCGTCATCGCCAGCGAGGGGAAATGTTCGAGCACATACTTGTTCGTCTTGTCGTTATCGATCTCGCGCGATGCCATCTGCTGACGGACCCACGCCTCCCAGCCCATCTCGGCGACGCGATCCACCTCGCCTGGCCCTGGACCGAAACCAAGCCGGTCCAGCACGTGCCGCGCCGCCTGGCGGTCCGTCATGGGTTCAGCGCTTAATCCACCCGGACACAACCACAGCAAAGCCAGAACCATCAGCCCCAGGCCTAACCCCGTTGTATTCATGCCGCGTGTAATCATCCGCTCTCCAGATAGATTGACCCCTATCGATGGTAAGGATCAAGCCCCCTCAAGTAAAGAGATATCCGCCCCCGGCTAGAGATACGGCAAATCGGCTCGAGGCGTAACACGGACTCGTTATCCCCCATACACCCCCGTCTCGGGATGAAACGCGTACCAGGCAAACCAGAACGTGTGCAGCACCTCCGCACCGGTCGGCACCTCAACCACCCGTACACCGCCGACCCCGCTCGCCTCCAGGACCACGCGCCCACCACCCAGCGCATCATCGATCCGGCCACCCGGCGCAGCGGCGATCCGGTCGATCGGGTAGGCACGGGCCTCGCCTTCCACCCGCACCCCGACCACCGGGTACTTATTCGCAAACCGCCCGTCGGTCGTCTCGACAGGAAACATGACCCGGTCGTTCTCAAAATAGGACGCATACGCCACCGTGTTGTATCGCTCCGGCCCGTAGTGCCCAGTCTCCAGCGACGCCACCGTCGAATCCGGGTGTGCTTCACGCCAGTCTGAAAACGTCGTGATCTCCCACCCGCTGAGGTGTGTCAGCGACTTCCCCGCGTTAGGCCCGCTGACCGCGATCAGTCCGGCCTGTGACCACAGCGCATTGTCGGTCCGGTCGTACAGCAGCACGTTCGAGTTATACAGCAACCCCGAGATGCCGAACTCATACGTCTGATCGCCCAACCGACGGTCCACCACACTCACCGAATCGCACAGCGGGCAGAAGATCACCGCGATCGGCACGCCGCCGAGTACATCGTTGTAGCACTCGTGCCAGTTGAGCACCTTAATCGGGTACGCCCGGCCCTCGCCGTTGACCGTCACGCCCACCACCCGGTCGTCGTCAAACATAAATTCCGCATCGGACACCGGCGCCGTCTCCGGATCGGTCAACGATGGGATGCCGTCTTTCGGGGGTCCACCGCTTCGGATGCGCTCCCGCGCGACTTGCATATTCTCTAGATCAAACGCGGGTTCCGAGTCATACTCGGGATACACAAACCCGGGGTGTCCGTCCGTGTCACCCCCGCTCGTGATCCGTTCGATCTCATCCCACTGCACGACCGCCACCACACCCAGCGCAACCACCCCCATCAACACCCCAGCCAGTACTTTTTTGGGTGTCCAATAGACCGTGTCGGGTTCAGACATGCTTGCACTCCTGGAGTAGAAGCTCAACCCCAGGCATGCTCAGATTATTCCCTCGGGCGAGGACGGTTCACCGCCCGCTCTTCACAATGAGTCCTTGGCACCCCCGCCGCTCACCCCTTGAGCCCGCTCGCCGCCGTGCTCTGCACGAAGTACCGCTGGGCGGCGAAGAACAGCAGGATACAGGGCAGCATCGTCACAAAGCTCGCCGCCATGAGTAGCTGCACGTCGCTGACCCCGTAGTTCCCGTTAAAGGCGTTGAGCGCCAGCGTCAGCGTCCGGTTCTCCGGGCTGTTCAGGTAGATCAGCGGGCCCAGGAAGTCGTTCCACACGAACATGAACGTGTAGATCGCCACGATCGCGATCACCGGGCCACTTAGCGGCAGCATCAGCCGCCAGTAGATCATCGTGTTGCCCGCGCCGTCGATCCGTGCCGCCTCTACTAATTCCTCGGGCACCTGCGTGAAGAACTGGCGGAACATGAACACGTAGAACGGCGAGCCCAGCCACATCGGGATCACCAGCGGCCAGATCGTGTCGATCATCCCCAGATTTCTAAACAGGATAAACAGCGGGATCATGCTCACCTGCGGCGGGAGCATCATCGTCGACAGCATCAGCATGAACAGGAAGTTCCGCCCCCGGAAGCGGAACCGTGCGAAGCCGAAGCCGACCAGGCTTGACGACAGGATCTGCCCGATCACGCAGAGCACCGTGATCACGGTCGTGTTCGCCAACGCGCCCATGAAGTCCATCCGCTCAAGGGCCCTGGGGTAATTCTCCCAACGCGGTGTGAGGTTGCGATGTATGTCTGCTTGAGCAACGACGTGCTCTTCCCCGTTGCGTGGGTGGTCCGCGCCGACCTTGATTGTCACCCGGATCGTCTGGTTCGTGTCATCCTTCTCGCCCAGCGAGACCTCTAGCGATTCGCCTTCAAGCTCGACATACGACGCCATCGGCAGCAGCGTCGGCGGGTTCGCCATCGCCTCCGCCTCGGTCTTCAGGCTGTTGGTCAGCATCCAGTAGAACGGGATCAGCAGCAGGAACGCGCCGAGGAACAACAGCGAATACACCAGCACCGCGTGCCCGTCGATCGGCTTACGTTTTTTAAGGGGGTTTGAGGTAGCCATCATTTAAGCCCCTCGTAATGCACCCAGCTCTTGCTGGACTTCACCACGATGCCCGTGAGGATCAGCAGCACGATGAACAACACCCACGCCATCGCGGACGCGTAGCCCATCTTGTGGTACTCGAACGCTTCGCGGTACAGCTTCAAGACATACACCAGCGTCGCGTTGCCCGGCCCGCCGTTGGTCATGACGTATACCTGCGTGAATACCTGGAACGAGCCGATGATCCCCATCACCAGGTTGAAGAAGATCAGCGGCGAAAGCTGCGGCAGCGTCACGCTGAAGAACGCACGCATCCGCCCGGCCCCGTCGATCTTCGCCGCCTCGTACAGCGACTCGGAGATACCTTTAAGCCCGGCCAGGTAGATCACCATCCCCGCGCCCACGCCCCACAACGCCATCACGACGTAGGCGGGGATCGCGAACAGCTCCGCGTCCACACCGAACCAGTCGGGGGGGCGGTTTAACAGCACGTGATCTGAACCCAGCGCGATCAACAACTCATTAACCCGGTCGATCGCGGGGGCTAACAATTGGTACCCCCAACCCAGCACCCGGTTGATGATCCCGCGCTTGTTGTCGAACATCATCACCCAGAGCGTCGCCAACGCGACCCCGGACACGACCGAGGGCACGAAGAACACCGTCCGGTAGATCGCGATCCCCTTGACCTTCTGGTTCATCAGGACCGCCACCAACAACGCAAGTACCTGCCCGAACGGCACCGCCAGCAGCGCGTAGTACGTCGTCACCCACACGCTCTTCATGAAGCTCGCGTCGTAGCTGACCATGTGCCCGAAGTTGCCTAAGCCCACAAACTCCGCTTCGCCCAACGGCTGCATACTCGTCCAGCGTGACATCGCCAACAGCAGCGACAACCCCATCGGCCCGAACGTCAGCACGAGAAACCCCACGATCCAAGGCGAGATAAAGACCCACCCCGCACGCTCCTGCGCCCGATCGATTGCCCCCAGCTTCTCCCGACGCAGCCAGAGGAACAGCCCCCCGACCACCAGCACCAGCAACACACCCGACGAACCCACGATCACGCCCCAGGCCATCCGCGGGAAAGAGCGGTTACGCAACGGCGAACCTAACTCAGCAAGCCAACGCGCCTCCGTGTTTTTTCCCGTGACTTCCGCGGACTGCTTGCCGTACTGGATCGTCTGCGCGACCTCTTCCTCGAAAATGCGTGCGAACTCCGGCTCCGGGGGCATCTGCCCGATCCTTGCCGTGTCGATCAGGTCGATAAACAGCTTCGCGTTCGCGGGCTTCTGACCCGGCTGAAGGAAATCATCCGACTCGGCTACGGGTTTCGTGCAAGGCACCGCAAGCCCCGATCTCGCCGTCAGCTTCTGCCCCTGCGTGCCACACAAAAACTTCATCAGCTTGAACGATTCTTCGGGATGCTTAGTCGTAGAGGACATCCCCCAGGCGACCACCGCGACGACGCTCGCCGGGTCCTTGCCTTCAAGGTGCGGGAAGGGCACGACGTCCCAGTCGAACGTATCGATCGAACGGAACCTCGGCGTCCGCCATCGGCCGATCGGCCCGACCACCCCGATACGCCCGGTGTAGAACTCCTGCTCCCCAAGCCCCTGCGCGTCGCCGCCGGTCGCGTTATAGGCCGTCTTGTCGTCGAACCGCATGCGACGGACGTGTTCCAACGCCGCGATGGCTTCAGGTTCATCAAGCGTCACGTCCGTGAAGTCCGTCCCATTGAAGTAGTCCCCGCCGTAGGACCAGACCATGTTCCGCAAGACGGCAGGCCAGGACGCGATCACCGACCCGTAGACCTCGCCGTTGGGGTCTTCCAGCGCGCTGATCTTCGCCATTGCGTCATCGAACTGGGCCCACGTCCATCCGTCGTAAGGCACGTCCACACCCGCACGCTGGAACAGTTGCAAGTTCGCGTACATCAGCATCGGTGTGAAGTCTTTGGGGATGCCGTACAACGGTCCCGCGCCCAGTTTCTGCCCGTCGTACTTGAACGCGTCCAGCAGCACCGGGTAGAACTCGCCGATCCAGTCCTCGCCCGTCGCCTTCACGTCCCGGGCCACCGGCGTGTCGATCGGCTCGAGCAGCCCCATCCCCGCGAGCTTGGGCACGTCCTCGTAGCGCAGATAAAATAGGTCCGGCGGATCGCCGGCGGCGAACATCGTGTTCAGCTTCGTGTCGTAGTCCGACGCGTGCAACCGATTAATCCGGATATCCGGGTGTTCGGCCTCGAACGCGGCGACCAATTCTTCAACAATGCGTATCTCGTCGTTGTCCCCCCAGTGCAGGATCGTCAGCTCGGTGCGCGTGTCTTTGCGGGCGGAGTCCCAGCGCTGATACGCGCGCAGCCCCACATCAAAGAATGACCAGAGCACCACCAGCGCCGCCGCCAGCGCCAACAGCCACCGGGCTACCCGCGCCAGTGTCATCGCATCTGCCCCCTGTCGGACAGGACCGCGGAGCCATAAGGCTCAAGCTCGATCGTCATCACCGGCCCCGTGACCCTCCCTGCGCCTGCGACCGGCATTAGCCTCGGCCGACCGGCCGCTTCATCAACAGCGTCAACACGGACCGCCGCCTGCTTCGCATCTAACCAATCAATCATCTTCGCGCCATGATCCCCCTGCGCCAATTCGATCTCAACCACGCGCGTCTCTGCGCTCCGATTAATCACGACATACACGTGCCGGTTGTCCAGGTCCCGGGCATACGCCAAGACGCCCGTCTCGTCGTCCGCGATCAGTGTCCTGAAGAATCCGTGCTGCAACGCCGGCAATCCGCGCCGCAACGCGATCAGGCGCTGATACCAGCTAAACAGGTCTTCATCGAACACCACCTCGGGGTCGTCGTAAGGCATCAGGTCGCGCCAGATCATGGGCATCCGGTTGCTCGGATCGTCCGGGCTCCACATCCCCGCCTCGTTGCCGTAGTAGATCATCGGAGCGCCGACGAACGTCATCTGGCAGACCACCGCCTGCTTCATCCGCTGTTTCTGCTTCGCGTTGGGCATATCCAGCTTGTAGTCGGGCCCCGTGTCCTGGAGGCGGTTGCTGGTGTCGTATCCCAGGTCCGGGTTGACGAACATCGACGCCAGCCGATCGGTGTCGTGGCTGTCGAAGAGGTTCTGCATCACCAGCGCGGATTGCAGCGGGTACGCGTACACCAGTTGATTTAATATGGTTGAAAACTCGCTTGGTGTGGTCGCCGTCTTTACATCCACAAAGAAGTCCTGGGCGGGGATCGCGAACTGGTAGTTCATCACCCCGTCGAATTGATCGCCCTCGAGCCAGGGTTGCGCCCAAGTCCAGACCTCACCGCTGATGTACGCGTCCGGGTTGATCGACTTCACAAGCCTGCGCCACTCAATCCAGAAGGGGTGGGGGATATCCGGCGCGACGTCCAGCCGCCAGCCGTCGACGCCGGCGCTCACGTCCCCGTTTGGCGCCATCCATCGGCGGGTGATATCGAAGATGTGTTGACGCGGGCCGTCGGCCAGCCCGTGCACGGGGTCTTTTTTCAGTAGCGGCAGATGACCGTTGTCGCGGTCCCAGCCGCTCCACTGCAGCCCGCCGGGCCGGCCGGGCTTGTCGCCGGTACCCCAGTCAGTAATCTCGAACCAGTCGGCATATTTCGAGTCGCGGCCGTGCTTGATGACATCCTGAAAAGCGTAGTGCCCCTCGCCGACGTGGTTAAACACCCCATCAATCACGATCTTGAACCCCTGACGGTGCGCCTCCTGGATGAACTCAAGGAATACCAGGTCGCTCTCGGACCACTGCCACGTCGAAGGGTCGTCCGTCTCGCCCACGAGTTGTTCAAGGTCCCCCTTCACGCCGAAATTGTCATCGATGTGTCGGAAGTCGCTCGCTTCGTACTTGTGCATGCTCCGGGCTTCGAACAGCGGATTGAAGTAGATCGCGTTGACGCCCAGCTCGCGCAGGTAGGGCAGCGCCTCGCGCGCGCCCTGGATATCTCCGCCGAAGCGCCGATGCCAGACGTTGCCCGCGCCGTTGTGAAAATTCTCTTCGCCCGCCGCCTCGCCCGGGAGCGTCGCCCACCAGTCCGATTGCCAGCGGTGTGTGCCATCGGGGTCGTTCGATGTGTCCCCGTTGCGGAACCGCTCGGGGAAGACCTGGTACCACACCGCCGACTTCGCCCAGTCAGGCGTCACGAACGCGGGCCGCATGTCACAGGCATACGCCGACGATTGTGCTTCCTCCAGCGAATCGACTAACCCGCCCGCGGATTGAAAGACCCGCGCATCGCCGTCGATCAGCTCGAACAGGTAACGCACCGGCTCGCCCGGCAGCTGGATCAGTGCGCCGTAACGCCCCAGCCCGACCGCCTCGCCGCAAGGCTCCAGCGCGTAGCGCATCCAGCCGCCACCGCCTTGCGCTCCGGCGAGCAACACCTACACCCGCTGCTCGTCCCCCGCCTGCACGCGGATGCTCAACCGCAACAACGAGCCCGACGCCACCGTCATGTCCGGCACGTCGCCCGGGTCGTGGATCACCGCGGAAGGCTCGATGTAATCAGGCTTAGGCGTCGGCAGCCCCCGGGCATCGACCCCGACCAGCACGGCGGAGTTGACCCCGTAGTTCCCGTCGGGCCTTTCAAACTCTTTGTCGCTCGCCGGGTCGTTGACCCAGGTATCGCCATTCACCACAAACTTGTACCAGTGCACGCCATCGGGCAGCTCGACCGATACCCGGTAGGTACCGTCGCCCCGGTTTTGCATCGGCAACGCGTGCATCGACCAGCCGTTAAAGGAACCGGCCAGGTGGACCGTCTGAACTTTCACACCCTCTACTTCATCACCGGGCGTGTATTCAAACTGATGCCCGGCCCCCGGCACAGGCCTGATGATGTGCGTCGTCGCGTCTGATCCGCCCGCCGGCGCGTCCGCCACGGCGCACGCACCTAGCAAGAGCAAACCCGTTATAACGGTTAACCGTCCGAACCAACGCGCGCCTCTATGGGTGATCTCACATTTCAATCAGACAACTCCATAGACACGGTCAATAACCAACACCAGAAAATCAGTCACGACAAAGCACCATCATCGAGTAGGGCGGCAGCAGAAGCTCGCCCGATGCCTCTCCGAGTTTTTTGACGCCGGCGTGTTCGTGATTCACGACGATGTTCCAGGCGCCTTCGGGCAGGTCGATCGATCGCTGCTCCGCGTCACCGTTGTAGACCACGAGGATCGTGTTCCAGCTGTCGCCGACCGCGCTCCCGTCGAGTTCGTACCACACCGGCCCGGGCTCGTCGTGGAAAGAGAGGTGGTTGCGTACCTGCTTGCGCGTCCGCAGGCGGAACGCCGGGTGCTCCCTGCGGAGCTGGATGAGCCCGCGGGTGTAATCAAACACATCCCGGTACGCGGCTTTCCGTGGCCAATCAAACTTATTGACCTCGTCCCCGGCGTTGTAGGAGTTGTGGTTGCCCAGCTTCGTCCGGGCGAAGTCGCTGCCGCCGTGCAGGAACGCGACGCCTTGTGACGTCAGCACGATCCCCAGTGACAGCTTGTGCATCGCGCGCCTGGTCGCGTCGTCGCCATTCGGCAGTGTGTGGATCAGCTTGTCCCAGAGGGTCCGGTTGTCGTGGGCCGAGGCGTAGTTGATCGACTCGGTGGGGTGCTCGGCGAAGTCATCGATCGCGCCCGCCACCCCGTCACGGATTTCCTTGTTGTGCCCGCCACCCATCGCGAAGCCGAGGGCCATCCCGTCCAAGTCGCCGCGGATCGCGTTGCGCAGGTGGTCGTTAAACACCGCGACACCCATCTTTTTCTGCGCGCCCTTGGGGAAGTGGGTCGGCCCGCCGCCGGTCCAGGGCTCGCCGTAGATCAACAGGTCCGGGCGGATCGCGTGCAGTTCCCTGGCCACCAGCGCCACCGACTCCTTGTGCATCATCCCCAGCAGGTCGAAGCGGAAGCCATCGATGTGGTATTCCTGGACCCAGTACTTCAGCGAGTCCACGATGTACTTGCGCGCCATTGGCCGCTCGTCCGCGATGGCGTTGCCGGTCCCCGACTCGTTCCGAAGCCGACCGCCGGGCGTCGTCCGGAAGTAGTACCAGGGCACCGCCTGATCGAAGGGGGATGCGCCGAACGACGTACTCGTGTGGTTATAAACCACGTCCATTACCACGCGGATATCCGCCTCGTGCAGCGCCTTGATCGTGGCCTTGAGGTCCTTGATCGCCTGCGCCGGGTCGTCGGGGTTGGTCGAGTACTGCGCCTCGGGTACATTGAATAACGCCGTCCAGTAGCCCCAGTTGTATTCATTCATCCCCGCGCTGTAGTCCTGGATCGGCAGCAGGTGCACGGTCGTGACACCAAGCTCCTTGAGGTGCGACACGCCCGTGGCGATGTCGCCGGTGTTCTCGTGCGCCAGTCCCAGGTACTTGCCCCGGTGTGCGGGCGGGCAAGAAAGGTCCTCGATCGAGTAGTCCCGGACGTGGATCTCGTAGATCACCTCGTCCACCGGGCTCGCGCTCATGGGCGGGGCGTCGTTCTCCCAGCCCGCCGGGTCGGTCTGGTCAAGGTCCACCACCATTGACCTAGCGCTGTCCCTGGTCGCGGCGTAACAATAAATGTCGGCTACGATTCTCACTTCGCCGTAGGAGGTGAACTTGTACTGGTAGTAGAGCCCGTGCAGGTCGCCCTCGACGCGTGCCCGCCAGACCCCGCCGTGGCCACGCGACATCGTGACCGTGTCGTAAGGCTCGGCCTCGTCCGCCGTCTTATATAGAAGCAACTCCACCGATTCAGACACGGGCGACCAGGTCGCGAACGCCGTCGCCACCGATGTGTGATCCGCGCCCAACTCGGCACCCAGGTCGTGGAACCTATCGTCGGTCAGCACCTCACGGGCGTACACCGTCGCAGGCCCGGTCCCCGGCAGGCTCAGCGTCATCCCCGACACGATCGAATCCAGGTCCACCGGCTTATCGAGTTTCAGCATCAGGTCGCGCGACCCGGCATCGCCGTGCCCCTTGGTCTTGACCTCGGCCACCGGGTACCGGTCATCGCCGACCTGTACCCAGCCTGCCGGTTCGCTGAGTTGTGCCGCGGTCGCCGGCTGATTCAGCCTCACGTGCAACAGGCCCGGCTCATCTAAAAACGCTCGTTGTATCTGCAAGGCAAAATCCAGTTTCGCAGGGTCCATAAACACACGTTCCTCGCCGGCTACCAACCACGCCTCGGCCACCCCCGCCTCGCTGGGCGACACAAATCGATCCACATCCCCGTCCCGCTCGAGCCAATCGCCCCGGCGGACTATAAAGCCTACACGATCCGTCGGCTGGGCAAACTCGAGTTGGGCATACACCCCGTACCCGTCTTTCTTATCAAACGGGTACGCCTTGCCCTCCTGGCCATCCGCCCAGGCCCAGACCGCCCAGCCATCGTACTTCCCGTCGGGACGATGATAGTGCAACACCGCCACCGCGCCCGCGCCCACCGCCCGGGCTGACGCCGGCGCGGCCGAGACATAGCCCTCGCCCCCGGGCATGCTCCCTGGCTCCGCCCCGCCGTCCATGGGTACCGCGTCCTGTGCCTCGTCCACGATCGGCGGGGTCGTATCAAACGCCAGCCGCCCCTCACGGACCCAGACCTCCGCGATGCCGCCGGCCCCGACTTCTATCATCCGGTCCCGGTCACCATCCTTCTGTTCCCAGTCGCCCCGACGCAGGAGGAAGCCCAGCTTTGGGTGTGCTTCATCAAGCACCACCACAGCATACAAGCCAAACGCGTCCGACCCGGCCAGCGCATATTCAGACCCTTCCGCGTTCACCGGCCAGGCCCACACGTTCCACCCCGCGTAGTCCGCCGCGTCCCGACGGTAATGCACAATCAATATGGTTTGCCCCCCAAAGTCCGACGCCGACTTGCCATCGGCGAGCGCCTCGACCCGTATCCCCTCTCCCGCCCCCGATTCATTAACCCCGACCTCCCCCCAAGCGCTCGCCACCCCCGTCATTCCGGGGGTGCCGGGGGTGCCGGGGATTCCGGGGGCGCAGCACAACACACACACACCCAACCACACCAGGAGTGCCCATCGCCTCATCAACAACCTTGCCTTTCCCTGAATCGGATCAACCGGAGCCTGTTATCCCGGCCGCAAAGCCCGGGCCGAATATGTAATACAAAGGTTTACCCGGAACCACACTTACTTCAAACAGATCACTCAGCCCCGGTCGGACACGATCGAGGTCGAGTCGCGCAGCACCAGGTGGGCGGGCATCCGCTCAGCTATCTTCTGCGTCTTGCCACGCACGCGCTGGACCAGCATCTCACACGCCCGCGTCCCCACCTCGTACAACGGCAGGTGCACGGTCGTCAGGCTCGGATTCACGAACGCCATCTGCTGGATATCATCAAACCCGACCACCGAGACGTCCTGTGGCACGCGCTTGCCCATATCCATGAGCCGGTGCATCGCGCCCAGCGCCATCTTGTCGTTACACGCGAAGATCGCCGTGGTATCCGGGTGCCGCTTAAGGACTTCATCCGTCGCGGCAGCGCCGCCTTCTTCGGTGAATCGCCCGTCGGCCGTCCAGCTCTCATCCGCATCAAACCCCGCGTCGTGCATCCGGGCAAAATACACGCCCATGATGTCGCGGACCGTCTGGGCCTCCGAAGCACCCGCGATCAACGCGACCTTCTTATGCCCAAGCTGCAATAGCACGTTCATCACCTGCTCGGCGCCCGAGCGGTAATCCGCCACGACGTAATCCAGGTTCAGATCGGGGAAGTAGTTATTCACACACACCATCGGGAACCCAGCCGCCGCGAAGTCTTTCACAAACGGGTGCCGGTCGTTAACCCCCAGGCAGAACATCCCGTCCACGAACCGCCGTTCGAACAACTCCATGTGCTTGCGTTCACGCAGGAAATCCGGCTTCGCTGACTCCAGCATCACTTTATGGCCCAGCCGGTCGGCCCGGTCGCAGATCCCGCTTAACAGTTCCCCGAAATACGGGTCGCTGAACGCGTGACGCAAAGGCGGCAAAAGCACCGCCAACACCCGCGTGTACTGGCTGGACAGGCTCTGAGCCAGACGATTGGGCCGATACCCCAGCTTCTCAATAATCCGCCTGACCTTGATCTGAGTCGCCTTGCTGATCCGTGGGTTGTCATTCAGGACCATGGAGACCGTCGCCACTGATACACTGGCCTGTTGCGCGACCTCGCGCATCGATACCCGCCGAGTACCGCCATTGCGCCGGCTGGACGGCTGGCGCGTCTTGGTCGTGGTGGACGCCGCTGGCGCGTCCGCGATCTCACTGGATGGTTCAGACATCGGCCTGGTCCTGAGAGGGTAAACCCGTTATTGGAGTGCTCATGAATCTCAGACGCACGGATTGGTAAAACGTTAACTGCTTAAACAGTTTACCAGATCATTAAACACCGTCAAGTATCAACCCGCAGAACGGGGCAGAAAATACATAATCACGGCTGCGGCAGTTAACCCTGCCCCTGAAAAGGTTTGCGGCCCAACAGCCCCGGCCATGGGGCGAGAAAGACGCTTGTGATGCCTATTAAAATACTAACAAAATACCGGCCTCGGCCACGGATACACCGGCAAGCAAGTCGTGAAATTTATCGTGTTTACCGCGATAATGGCCGGTAAACCCTTGACATCAACCAATCCGGGGTTATATTCGTGTGTGGAGGAGAGCCATACCCGCCCGTTCTGGCGGCTCAGGCCACGGAGAAGACGAGACTAACCCCTGTCCCCGTCAAACCTCTTCCAAGCCGAAAGGCCGGTTGTTCGATTGTTTTTTGGGATTAAGGTTAAAACGGTTAAGCATTAAACGGGGCAAAAGCCCACCGCTTAACAGGAACACGTTGTGAATGTTTAAGAGACATCCGAGCTCTGCAAAGTTTGATTTTTATTTTCACTAAAGGAGGAAGGTATGAAAGGCTTAGTAACAGGAATTTCGACCGCTGCCCTGCTGGTAGCGGCCGGAAACGCTCAGGCCATCACTGTCGATGGCACGCGTGACGCGGGTTACGGCTCAGCCCTGGCGCTGCAGACCGTCGAAACCCAGTTCGGTGACAACGAGTCTGAATGGAACGGCGGCTACGCCACCATCGACGGCGGCAAGCTGTACATCATGCTTACCGGCAACCTGTCGGGTAACTTCAACAAGCTCGAGGTCTTTATCGACTCCAAGGCCGGTGGCCAATCGGTGTTTGATTCCTCGGGGAACGACGATGCCGACCGCATGGACGGCATGGTCTTCGACGTCGGCTTCACCGCCGACTACCACATCATCTCGCGCCGTGGCAACGCAGGCAGCGATAAATTCGATGTGGATTTCGCCGACCTCGGAGCACAAACATTCAGTGCCTATGCTGACGTCTTCGGCGGTACACAAACCGGCAGCGGGGCGACCGGCACCGGCGTAAACGCATCGGCCATCGGCGTCGCCTACGACAACTCCAACGTCGCTGGCGTCCTCGGCGGTACCGCAGCGGCAGACCAGGTAGCCGCAGCCGCGGTCACCACCGGTCTGGAATTGGAGATCGACCTGGCAGACATCGGCTACGTCGGCGGGCCCATCAACATCATGGTCGGACAGAACGGTGATGGACACCACTTCTGGTCCAACCAGTTCCTCGGCGGCCTTGCAGCCCCGCAGGGCAACCTCGGTGGTGATGGTGCCGGCAACTTTGACGGCTTCGGTGATATCGACCTGACCGCCTTCGCTGGCGACCAGTTCTTCACCCTGGTCCCCGAACCTGCCAGCCTCGCGCTGCTGGGCCTCGGTGGTCTGGCGATGCTCCGTCGTCGCGCCTGATCGAACACAACGACGAACCCAGGTTCGTCTTGTAATCAGAAACCTCCCACGGCGTGGCCTGACCGCCACGCCGTGGATTTAGAAAGCCGACGCGTCGTTCTCCCACACCGTGCCGGCTCTACTACGAACGACCGATCCAGGAGCGAAGCGCATGCATCACGCAGCTGAGCCAATATCTATCCGTCTAATCACAAAAAGCCGGCCTGGCATCGCCCTCGCCCGGCCCGCGCTCGTCGCCACGCTGCTCGCTATCACTTCCACCGCCGCGCTCGCTCAGGACACCTCCAACCCCGCCACGCTCCAGATCTTCGAGGCGAGGTGGGACACCATCGAGGACCGCGCCGTCGATATGTTCTACGCCGGCTACGGCGCCCTCTGGCTGCCCCCGCCGGCCCGCGCCGACTCGGGCGACCAGTCCGTCGGCTACGACGTCTACGACCGCTTCGACCTGGGCGATGAAAACCGCGCCACAGCCTACGGCACGAAGACCGGCCTGCAGACCGCGATCGGGCAGTCGCACAACGCCGGCATCAGCGTCTACACCGACCTGATCCTCAACCACAACGGGTTCACCGAACTGGGCCAGACCGACGGCGGCGGCAACTCATTCGAAGACGCCGGCGGCTACCCTGGCTTCGCCATCACACTCCCCTCCGACATCGACGGCGACTTCCACGGCGCTTTCGAGTCAGGCGACCTGAACGGCCGACTCTCCGGGCTCATCGATATCGCGCAGGAAAAGACCGGGCCGAACAATCAGTTCATACGTACACCCGTAACCGTAGGCGACCCAAACAACATCCCCGCGGGCACCACGCCCGCCTTCGGCCGGATCGCCAACGTCCCCACGCCAACCAACGCGCAGTTCTACCCCGACCAGGGCATCGCGGGCACGCAGATCGACGTCGACCCCGGCCCTGGCGTCTCGCTGGTCACCCGCTACAACTTCAACAACGCCGACCCCATGGCCGGCGACGCCACCATCGAGACCGCCGAAGACCTCCTGATGCGCAACGTCCAGTGGATGGTCCAGGTGGTGGGTGTTGATGGCTTCCGCATCGACGCCGCCAAGCACTTCCCCGCCTCCACACTCGAACGCCTAGACGAGGCTGTATTCGCCGCAAGCAACCAGGTCCAGCACGACGGGTCGATCAAGCCGATCTTCTCGTTCAGCGAAATCCTCGACGGCAACAAGGGATTCCTCCAGACCCGCATCGAGCGCAACCTCCCGAACAACCACGCCATCGACCCGCTGGATAACCAGGTCCAGGGCAACCGCGACGCGCTGGACTTCCCCCTGTTCTTCGCCATGCGCGACAACCTCACCGGTAACGGCCTTGCCAACAACTGGCACGGCATCCGAAACGCCACGCAAGACACACAGGACGACGGTCTGCGCAACGGCACGCAGGGCGTCTCCTTCGTCGACAGCCACGACCACCTCCCCGGCGGATTCGCTTTCCTTAAGGACGTCGCCTACGCATACACCCTCATGCGCCCCGGCGATGCCGTCGTCTACCACAACGCCAAAGAGTTCGGCGGCGGACGCTCCTTCCCCAACGACGGCCGCGACGATGCGCTCGGCGGCTTCAGCTCCGATACCGTCACCACGCTGCTTGATATCCGCAACACCCATGGCCGGGGCAGCTTCCACGAACGCTGGATCGACGACGCTTTCAACCCCAACGGCTTCTCCAACATCTACATCTACGAACGCGGCAACTCCGCCGTCGTCGGGCTCAACAGCCGTGTCGATAACTTCGTCGAGACACGTAACGGCGTGCAGACCGAGTTCGCCCCCGGCACGCACCTGGTCGAACTCACCGGCAACGCCGACGACCCGATCGTCGATCCCGGGGGCAATATCCCCAACACCGTCGTCGTCGACGGCTCCGGGCAGATCAGCGTCAGCATCCCGTCCAACAGCACGCACGGCAAGGGCTACGTCATCTACGGCCTGGCGACCCCCGACGCCGCCATGAGCCTGACCAATATCGACTCCGTGATCGCAGGTGCCGGCACAACCTCCATCAGCGCCACCGCCAACGTCAACGACGTCGATGTCATCACCGCCGACAGCTTCACGATCCGCATCGACACCAGCCCCGTCACCCTCCCCGACAGCTTCCGGGACTTCGATGCCGACGGCGACTTCGCCGCCTTCAAGATCGACGAGGGCTACGACGCCAACAACACCGGCGGCATCGACTTCGTCACCCCCGGCTCGGTGACCTACGGCTTCGAGAACTTCGTCACCACCAACGCCCCCGGCTACATCGACAACGGCTCGGGTACGAACATCGGGTCTGGCACCGGCGTCTTCGAGCAGACCATCGACACCACGCAGCTCGCCGAGGGCTACCACTTCATCACCGGGCGCACCTTCCGCCACCGCGACTCCGGACCCGCCATCTACGACGACCGGCGGCGCGCCATCTACATCGACCGCCTCCCGCCCGACTCCGCCGTCGACACGTTCGAGCTTAACGGCTCGGGCACCGGGAACATGGACCTGCTGATGCGCTCCGTGGACAAGACCGCGCAGGCCGTCTTCGTCTACCTGGACCTGCCCGCCAACGCGACCGAGGCCGAGATACTCGACGTCGATCCGAGCCTGAACACCACGCTCAAGATCGACCGCGACCTCTTCAGGCGTTCCTACCTCAACGTCCGCGATGGCAACCACGTCGTCACGCTCCTGACGATCGAATCCACCGGCAGGATCAATATCCAACGCTTCGCCGGCCTTAACACCGACGGCGCCAACGGCGCGGGCATCGGCGACCTGAACTCCGACGACGCCTTCTCACCCAGTGACCTCACCGGCGTGCCCGGCGGCTTCGAGGACATCCTCTACAGCCAGAACGACAAGTTCCACGCCGCCGCCGACGCCAACGCCGACGGCCTGATCGACAACCGTGATCTGTTCCTGCTGGAAGCAGCGCTCACCAACGGCGGGGCCGATGCCGCAACCCTGCTCGCGCTTACGGGCGTCCTGAACCGACGCGCCGACCTGAACGAAGACACCTTCACCAACGCCGCAGACATCGACTTCCTCTACACCCAGTTCGGCTCGTCCGACTGGCTGGTTGACCTGGATGTTTCCGGCAACACCGACGCCGACGACGTCACCACACTCATCCAGTCGCTATTGCAAACAAACTTCGGCGACCTGGACCTCGATGGCACCGTCTCCTACGCCGACCGCAACACCCTCGAAGCCAACCTTGGCCAATCCGGCCTGGGCTGGGCCGGCGGCGACATCAATGGCAGCGGACTCATCGACCAGGACGACCTGAACCTCCTGCTCGCCAATCTTCTTGAAGGCGACCTCGACGGCGACGGCTTCGTCGGCATCGACGACCTGAACATCGTGCTCGCCAACTGGAACCAGAACGTCACCACTGGTGACCCACTTGTCGGCGATCCCTCCGGCGACGGCTTCGTCGGCATCGACGACCTCAACGCCGTCCTCGGCGACTGGAATGCCGGCAGCCCACCCAACTCCACCGCCAATATCCCCGAACCCACCAGCCTGTTGCTGCTGAGCCTGGGCCTATTCTCGCTAAACCGCCGTGCTTAACCTCATCGACAGGCTTAAAACCGGCTAACTCAGCAATTTTCCTAGATAACAGGCCCTTAATCCCGCATAATATCTGTTAACACCTCCACGGGCGGGGACATCGCTGTGCTGCGCAGGGCCCCGAGGTTCAACTTTCTAATGCCCCCTCGGCGGGCGGATTTAAGGGCGGGTCAGCCATGCATCATCTTCGGTTCAAGCGGATCGTCTGTGCCGGTATTGGATTATGCGCGTTGTCTCTGGCATGCCCGGCTCATGCCGCCATCCTCACCTGGGACGGCAGCACCGGCAACTGGGACACCGATGCAAGCTGGCTGCCCGGCGGTACCGAACCCACGGCACTTGATGACGCGATCATCGATGCCGGCACGGTGTCGGTCACGCAGACGGGGGAGGTGGCCGACCAGCTAATCGTCGCCGATACCGGGTCCGCCGCGCTCAGCGTCCAGGCCGGCGGGAGCGTGACCAGCATCGACGGCTTCATCGGCAACTTTGCCACCGGCACCGCAACCGTCACAGGCCCCGGCTCGACGTGGGCGAACTCGAACCGTTTTAGTGTGGGCCGGGGGGGCGACGGCACGCTGAACATCGAGGACGGCGGGAGCGTGACCAGTCCCATCAGCCGCATCGGTGTGTTCACTCTCTCAACCGGCATTGCGACCGTCACCGACCCCGGATCGACGTGGACCAACACCACCGGCCTGTACATCGGCGGTAACGAGTTCGGTGAAGGGGGCACGGGCACGCTCAACATCTTGAACGCCGGCACGGTGAATGTCGCAGGCCTGTTCAAAATCTGGAGCCAAGGCACCCTGACCCTCGACGGCGGCACCCTCAACACCGCGTCGTTCGACAACTCAGATGGCGGCACCTTCAACTTCGTCTCCGGCACGTTCGGGCTGACGTCGGACAACCTGACGGTTGGGGCCGCCGGCCAGTTCGGGGCCACGCTGGATGTCACGGCGGGCCAGGCCTACGACGTGACCAACGACGTCCAGATTTTGGATGGTGGGACGCTGAACATCCAGGACGGCGGCAGCGTGACCAACAACTCTTTCGGCAATGTGGGTACATCGACCGGTGCATCCGGAACGGTCACCGTCACCGGCGCGGGATCTATCTGGACTAGCGTGTTTGGCTTGACTGTGGGCGATAACGGCGGCACTGGCGTGCTGAACGTCGAGGCCGGCGGGAGTGTGACGGGTCCCCATGGCCGTATAGCTAGTAACTCCGGTTCAACCGGCGTGGCCACCGTCACGGGCGCGGGCTCGACCTGGACCAATTCGATAACCTTGACGGTGGGCAGCGCTGGCGGCAACGGTACTTTGAACGTCGAGGCCGGCGGCAGCGTGACCAGCAATTCTTTAGTCTACATCGGTGATACCGGCACCAGCACAACCGGTTCGGTCACCGTCACGGGCGCGGGCTCGACCTTGGCCAGCTCGGGCAGCTTGCATGTGGGCCACGGCACCTTTGGTAACGGTGGTGCCGGTTCACTAAACATCGAAGCCGGCGGGAGCGTGACTAGCTTAAGCGGCTCCATCGGTTTTGGCACCGCTTCCATCGGTACGGCCACCGTCACCGGCGCGGGCTCGACCTGGACCAACACGGGGGGCCTGGCGGTTGGCTCGACCGGCACCGGCACCCTCAACATTGAGACCGGCGGCCTGGTGACCGTCGGCGGCACGACCACCATCGGCACGCTAGGCACGATCAATATGTTGGGCGGCACGCTCGACTTCGGCACCATCAGCCTAGCCGACCTGGACCGCATCGACGGCACCAGCGGCTCGCTCGTTGGGACGTTCGCCCCGCTCACCGGCCTGACCAACGCCGCGACCCTCCCCGCATTGCCCAATCTCAGCCCGCTGCTGGACCGCAGCGGCATCGTCATGGAGAACCAGGGACTGCTATTTGGTGAAGGCACCTCGGGGTTGCCCCTGACCAACACCGCCACCGGCGAGGTCGAGGTCCTCACCGGCGAGCGGATGCGCTTCACGGCCGGCGGCAACACCAACGCCGGGCAGGTCTCCCTGATCGGCGGGCAGGTCCACTTCACCGGCGACTTCACCAATAACGCCGCCGGACTGATCATCGGCAACGGCACGCTCCGCGCCGACGCCGGGACGACCAACGACGGCACGATGGCCTTCAGCGCTACCGCCAACATCATCGGCGACTTCACCAACAACCCCACCGGCCTGGTCAGTTTGTCCGGCGGGACCACCACCTTCTTCGACGATGTCGTCAACAACGGCGAGATACACACCAACGACAACAGCTTCACCGTCTACTTCGGCAGCTACAGCGGCAACGGCGACACCGGCGCGGGCACCGTTATCATGCAGGGCGACCTCAAGCCCGGCTCCAGCCCCGGCGCGATGACCTTCGCCGGCGATCTTTCCTTTGGCAATCTAGCGGTTCTTGAGATTGAATTAGCCGGCCTGCTTGCAGGTACCGAGTTCGACCAGATCACCGTAGCAGGAACCGTGTCACTGAACGGCACGCTTGACGTCTCCCTACTCAACGCCTTCACCCCCAACGCCGGAGACAGCTTCGACATCCTGGATTGGGGATCATTGACCGGCAGCTTCAGCGCCACCAACCTGCCCGCGCTCGCCAGCGGACTTGATTGGGACACCAGCAACCTGCTCATCGACGGCACCCTGTCCGTGTTCTCCACCACACTCCCCGGCGACCTCGACGGTGACGGCTTTGTCGGCATCAACGACCTGAACATCGTATTGGGCA
>JAJDCW010000071.1 GCA_029260635.1 Phycisphaeraceae bacterium
ATCCCCCCGGCGCACGTGGGGGGGCGTCCGGGGGGACAGCCGGGGGGGCATCCGGGGGAACATCCGGGGGTGGGGGGGCAGCGGATTGGGACGCGACCACAGCCGAGGCGCTGTTCGTCGGCATCGGTTCGGATACCGGCTGGTTCCGCTTCTCCAACACACGCCCGCAGACCCATCAGCTCGCCGCCCGACTCATGGAGATGGGCGTGGACCACGCCGACCTCTACGCCCGCCTGCACCAGACCGAACGCCCCGCCAAGCTCAAGCTGCTTAACCGCGCACTGTCCAGCATGACCCTGCTCGCCGACGAACGGGCCGCCGTGATGTCGCTGACGAAGCAGGACTTTGCCGACACCGGCGCGCACGAGGAGGAGACCGAACGCCTCATCGACGTCCCCCAGCAGGCCCGCAGCATCCAGGTCGTCGCGCTGGTTACCGAAAGCACCATCGACACCCCGGATTCACCCAACGGCCCCCAGCCGCTTGCGCGTATCAGTTTCCGCAGCAAGCCACAATCCGGAGGCGGGCCGAATGCCATCAACGTCGCCGACCTCGCCGCCCAGTTCGGCGGCGGCGGTCACGCCCGCGCCGCCGGGGCCAAGCTTCAGGCCCCATTCGATGAGGCCGTGAAGCGCGTCCGCGCCGCCGTCGAAGCCGCCTTCAAAGACTGACCCCGGCGTTTCCACAATCCCCACCTCCTCCCCAAGCCCAGTCGCTCTAGCGCGTGGGACGGCGTGCTCTCCCCGATGATCCCATCTACGCCCACATAACCCCACCTAAAACCCCTCAATACCCGCCCCTCGCCCCCCGTTTTCATCCACCCGGCAAGTCCCTTTAGGTGGATAACCTGTCCCTACGGTGTCGGGACGTGTCGTTTCATCAGTTGCGCCGATCTGTCGGTAAAAAATGTGAAATGGGTTAAGCCCCTTGATTTTCCCCGCTTAAAGCAAGTCGACACCCCAATCAACTAGATTTAGGAAAAAATAGGCTTGCAAACCCAACATGTAGTGGTGTAGCATTCCTCTCGGCCCACTTGCGGAGTTCAGCACTCAATTCGGGCCGAAATTCAGGGGTTTGTGCCACCCAACAGGCTTGTTCAGCCCAAGACACCCGCCTAGCGCGCGGTGCCAGCGGTCGAACCCGCCCAATTAAGTGGCCAGAAGGTTGAAGTTTGCCGCCGTGCCAGGGTGCGGGCCCTGACGGGAAGAGCGGCCAACAATTCAGGTCCGTAAGTGTGGGAAATCTAACCGTGTCAGTCCTTTGTGATTCACAAATCCGAGAACTCGTCTCCATCGAGCCTTTTCTGGAGAACGATAAACGCCCCGGCAAGGTGTCTTACGGCGTCTCCAGCTACGGCTACGACGTCCGCGTAGGCACGCTCTTCAAGATCTTCACCAACGTCTCCGCCACCGGCGGACAATCTATCGTCGATCCCAAGAAGTTCGACGACGCCAGCTTCGTCACCGTTGATACCCGCGACACCGGCAGGGACCACGTCGTGATCCCGCCGAACTCGTTCGCGCTGTGTGAGACCGTCGAGACGTTCGCCATCCCCCGGGACATCCTCGCCATCTGCGTCGGCAAGAGCACCTACGCCCGCTGCGGCATCATCGTCAACGTCACGCCGCTCGAACCGGAGTGGCGCGGCAAGGTCACCATCGAGATCAGCAACACGACCCCGCTGCCCGCCAAGATCTACGCCAACGAGGGCATCGCCCAGATGATTTTCCTGCAAGCCGACCGCACCTGCGCCGTCAGCTACGCAGACAAGAACGGGAAGTACCAGGACCAGGTTGGATTGGTTCTGCCGAGGGTGGATTAGATAGACATTGAACTACTCACTACTACTAAACTAAACGATTGAATTAGCATATTTGAACTAGATGTAGATATGGAGCATTGTTGATGATAGAGGCAATTCTATCAGGACTTGCAGTGACATTGATTGTGGCATTGGTTGTGATATTAAAATCACGCGTAGCCAAGAGATGGGAAAATACAAAACTATATCAATCCCGGAATTGCGGGTTCTGATGACTCTGTGTTCAGTGAAAAGTATGCTCAACATTATGAAGAGAGACGAACGATGAATTGTTTGTCAAAGCGAGTTGTGAGATTTATGGGTATTGATAACTAAATTAAGTAGGGTGGGCCGAGCGTATCGACGGATGCAATAACGCTAGGCGTGATACCCGCCTCGTCTGATTAATAAATTCGGCGGCCAACGGACACCGCCAGATCGTTTTGATTCGTAAATATTTATCCGCGTCTCACCGGCGCACAACGGGCCACGGACGGCCAGACAGGGAAGCTTAAGCAATATGAAGATAGATCGTCGCTACACGAAGAAGGACACGGACGTTTTCTCGACGGTTCAGTGGACCACGCGCACCAGCAAGATCGCCAACCTGGACGGTTCGGTGGTCTTTGAGATGAATGATGCGGAGGTCCCCGAGGGCTGGTCCCAGTTGGCGACGGACATCATGGTCAGCAAGTATTTTCGAAAGGCAGGGGTGCCTCAAACCGGCGACGATGGGGCCGTTCTCAAGGATGAGGATGGCCGCGTCGTTACCGGTCCAGAAAAGTCCGCCCGGCAGGTGATCCATCGGCTGGCCGGCTGCTGGCGTCACTGGGGCGAGGACCACGGGTACTTCGACACCGATGAAGATGCGCAGGCGTTCTACGACGAGCTCAGCCACATGCTGCTGCACCAGATGGCGGCGCCGAACAGCCCGCAGTGGTTCAACACCGGGCTGAACTGGGCGTATGACATCAACGGCCCGGCGCAGGGCCACTACTACACCGATCCCACAACAGGCGTTACGCGGCCGGCGGAAGATGCGTATTCGCACCCCCAGCCGCACGCCTGTTTTATACAATCTGTCCAGGACGATCTGGTCAGCCCAAGCGGCATCATGGACCTGTGGGTCCGCGAGGCGCGCCTCTTCAAG
>JAJDCW010000072.1 GCA_029260635.1 Phycisphaeraceae bacterium
GGTACGGTGCAGCAATAGTATCGTATCGCTTGTCAGCTCGGAGATGATGGTGCTCTTGCCCGGCGGCGTCCCATTGCTCCAGTTCCCCAGCATGATATTCAGGTCGGCGATGCCTACGAAGCCGTCGCCATTGACTTTCGATACTGTCGACGCGCGACTTGAACCGTGCCGTCGACGCAGAGGCGGCTGCAGTAAGACTATGATCTACCGCGAGAAGCGGAAACTGTTGTGTTAATCAGATGGCTATTCTATTTCTGTGTCATACTACCGTATTAATAGGTAGTTAGGCAGGCTCTAGGGAATATAGAAGCATGATCTAGTGCAATGCCCGATATGGTAATGACGGGTCGCGAACGATAATTCACGCGTGACCAGCAAACAATACCAATCGACATCAGCGTCCGAACACCACCCAATCACACTTACCGCCCTTGGTTTCACGGGTAGTTTACTATGTGTATTTGGGATGCTCACACTGACGGGCTGTGCCGCGGCTCAGCGGGAGTCTGCGGTGATCATTGAGCCCGAATACAACCACAATGATCAGCCCGAGGTTAAAACACATCCTGAAACACATCCTGAGATAATCGAAGCACCCCCGGAAGATTGGAATGGAGATGTGGTCAAATTGTGGCTCCACGAGTCATTCGCCGCATGCTGATCTCTCCCGTCGTGCGGTCGCCCAAGAAGAAACTTCGACATTAATAAAAGACCCGGGGAGAGTGCGGGGACCGTTGTACTTCATCGTTGATGATGATACACACCAAGTCACACGTACTCTCCGGTCGATGCTTATAATAGCCGGGTCTTTTTTGCCTTCCGTCTACTTGCCGGGTAGCTTGATACCGCCGAGGGCATCCGCTGGGTTGCCTGAACCCATGGCCTTGGCTGTGTCCAAGGCTTTTTGAGCGGTGGCGATCTGGCTCTGGATAGATTCCGGTAACGATCCCTTCATCGTGTCCAGCTTCGCAAGTGCCTTCTCGGCAAGATCAAGCTTGTTCTCTTTGATAAAGCCCATCGTCTGGTCGATCAAGGTCTGGGTATCGGCTAACGCGGCGGCGTCCACGTCGGGCAGATCGGCTTTCAGGCCATCGACCTTGTCCATGACATCGTCCTTGGCCTGCGCCACCTTATCGTCAGTGTCATCCATCGTGGCATCGAGCGTGTCGACCACATCTATACTCGTATCTTCGATCGTGTCCGCTAATTGTTCCGAAGTGTTCTCGATCAATGAATCCATGGTATCAGTAGATGGCGCGGGAGGTGTCGCCTCCTGCTTATCGCAACCTAATGTGAGCGTGGTCATAAGGCCCAACATGACCAGGGGGATTTTCCTACACATGGCTATCTCCTATCTTGGGTTGAATGGCCGGCCCAACTTAGTAAAGGGGCCGGGCCTGATTGTGTTCGATCTCTATTAATTACGTGCGTCTTAGGGCTTGGCCTTGATCGCGTCGCGGATCTCGCCCAGCAGAACCTCTTCCTTGGAGGGCTCGGGCGGCGCGGCGGGGGCGGCCTCTTCCTTCTTCTTCATGCTGTTCATCAGCTTGATGACCATGAAGATCGCAAACGCGATGATGACAAAGTCGATGACGGTGTTAATGAATGTGCCGTACCCGAGCACGACTTCCGCAACACCATTTGCTTCGTCTGCCTCTTGGAGCACGAACTGCTTATCTGCAAAATCCACGCCGCCGGTAATCATCCCGATCGGGGGCATGACGACGTTGGCAACAAATGAACTAACGATCTTGCCGAACGCGGCACCGATCACGATGCCGACGGCCATGTCCACGACATTGCCACGCATCGCAAATTCCTTGAACTCTTGTAACATTCCCATAATGGCTTCCTTTCTAAATCTGTCTACTTGTCTGTACTTCTGGTGGGTTGTCGGCCAACGACGGCGCCGCGACGTATGCGGCGGCGTATCTCAAGGGCCGTGGTTAGTGCGTGATCATCGGCTCCATCTCTTTGGCCTGATCGACCCATGAAGAAACGACGCTGGCGCTGGGGACGATGCGTGTGAGCGCCTTCTTTGCGTTGGCTTCGAGCATCGCGGCGGCGAGATTCTCGGCGTTGCGCTGACGCAGCTCCTTGACGGTGTCGACACCGGCGGCTTCGAGCAGCTCGGCGTACTCGCTGCCGACACCTTTAATTCGCATGAGGTCGGCCATGTTGGTCCACTTAAGTAACTGCGACTCGGTGAGACCGGTCTGTCCCGCAGTGATTTTTCGGCCAGAGGCGCTGCCGCATGCGCCGAGCAGTGCCTGTGTCGTCTTGATCCCGGCGAGGGCTAGCTTGTCCGCGTAGGCGGGGCCGATACCCTCGATGTGTTCGATTGAGTGACTCACGTTGTGGCCTCCTGGGGGGTTGTTCGTCGTGGCTGTTCGGTCTCGCCGTTGCCGATCTCGGTTGTCGTAAACGGGCGGCTGAATCCGGTCTGGTATTTAAAGGCGCCGTAAGGTTTTCACCCTACGGCGCCATACACTATTATTACGGGTCGGTTGAGTACGACCCGATGGTATTTACTTGTAGAAGTTGGTCGCTTCTGTCTCATCCACCGAGCGTTTCAGGGCGTCGGTGTTCATCTTGACTGTGAAGCGGACGTCGCCTTCCTGTACGGCCTTGACGGTAACGTTCCACGTAGCAGAGTCCTTCGGCTTGAGCACTCCTAGTGGGGCGAACTCAACCACCTGCCCGGTCTTGGTAGTGTTGGTGCTACCGGTCGCCTTAACGAAGCTCATGGTGTCTTCGAGGTTGCATGCGATTCGGATGTTGGTGTCGTCGGCCGAGCCCTGGTTGGTCACACGGATGACGTAGGTGGTGGTGCTGCCGACTTCAACCGGGTCGGTTACATCGACCACCTCGAGCAAGACGGCCGGGATACCGGCGACCACGGTTACAACCTTGTCGCTGACCGGTTCGGCACAGAACGCACGAGCGGAGGCCGAGTTGGTCAGGCGGCCAGCACCGTTGGGGGTGACGACGACAAGGATGGTCTCGGACTGCTCGGGATTGAGCGTGCCAAAGTTCCATGTCAGCTTTCCGTCAGAGACTGTGGCTTTGGGGTTTGAGCTGACCAATTTACAGTTGATCGGGAGAGTATCGGTCACGATCAGATCACGGGCCTCACCGTCGCCGGTGTTTGTGACCTTGATGCCATAGGTGGCGTTGCGGCCGATGAATATTCTTTCCGGGCCGGTCTTATCGATGCTGAGAACGGGTTTACGTACCACGACCTTGGCCTGGGACTCGGACTTGAGGTTACCGGCGGCAGCGGCGGTAGCAGTGTTGGCGAACGTGCCGGTCCGTTGGGCTTTCAACTCGATCTTGTATCGCTTGGTTTCACCGGCGGCCAGATCGCCGACATTGCTCTTGATGATCGACTTGCCGTCCGTGGTCTGTAGACCGTCGGGAAGCTGATCGGTGATGACGACGTCCTTAGCGGTGCCCGTACCGTTGTTGGTAACGGCGAAGGTGACGACGATCGGGTCACACTGAATGACCTCTGGGGTCATGGTCTTTACCAGTTCGAGCTTGGGTTGGACGACGTTGACGGCCAGGCACGCCCGCTTGGCGTACTCGGCAGACACGCAGTTCTGTAGCGTACCCACGCCGGTGGCGCTGCCCTTGATCGTGATGGTTTTCGACTCACCTTTGGCGAGTTTGCCAAGTTCCCATCTCATCGCACCATTGGCGGTGGTTTTGGCCTTGGGGGTGGACCCGGAGGCCTCGAAGCCCTGGGCCGGGTCGTCGGTGACGACCACGTCTTCGAGGTTGCCCGATGAGATGTTAGTGGCCTTAATGGAATACTCGAATTCCTGGCCGACGCTCACGGAGGCTGGAGCGGCACGCTCGATCAGCAACACACTGGACGATTTATCGCCGGTGGGGTAAGCGACGTAGGAGCGGGTCATCCCGTCCATCTTATTTGTTACGACGGGCTTGGACTTGACGACCGGCGCGGGTTTGGTGACCCGCTGAGCCGATGGCTGCGGAGAGGTCTTGGTCCTTGATGCGCAACCGGTTAGGGTGGTGGTGGCTACCAGCGATAACAAGAGTACCGCTACGATGCTGAGTATGAGACGAGGTTTCACTATAGTGCTCCGTTTTGTGGGTCTGGGGTTCGGTCCGGCTGCACAGCACGGACCGTTAATATTGCTCCCAACGATATAGAGACACTCTAAAGCCGTTCGATGGGCCTCGATATAGGATATATCCTGATCTTAGGTGTCGATTTGCCTTAGACGGGATCGAGATTCCGGAGCTAAACAGGAATATGAAAAGGACCCCAAACTATATAAGTACAGCGGGGCCTAAAAACAGATCATGGATGGGTTAGTAGTACACACCACCCATGACTGATCCGGGGGCTGTGAGATCAACAAGCCCAATTTACCGTATTATGAATAAGGTGCTATCGGGTAAGTCCTGAGAAGCGGACTCGATTAACCCGAAATATATAAGTCGTAACGATTCCGTTAGCAAGATCTTACCGTTGTGGGCTCTTGTGCTTAATCCAGTGAGGTGATGCCTTCACGGATGGCGTACTTGGTCAGTTCGGCGACACTGCGCAGTGAGAGCTTGGTCATGATGTTTTTGCGGTGAGATTCTATCGTCTTGACGGACACGATCAGTTGGGATGCGATCTCCTTGGTGGCCGCCCCTTCGGCAAGCAGCTGCAGCACCTCACGCTCACGGTCGGTCAATTGCCGATAAGCGTCGGCCTCGTCTTCGTCACGGCGGCTGATGTAATCGCTCATGACCACCGCGGTAATCTGCCCGGATAAGTAGGTCCGCCCGACGGTCACGATCCTTATCGCCTTGGCTAGTTCGTCGTAGGCGCAATCCTTTAATAGATACGCGGAGGCACCGGCCTGAAACATCCTGCGAACGAAACGGGCATCCGAGTGCATCGACAAGGCGATGACTTTCGTCTTTGGCTCGGCCTCCAGGATCAGGCGGCACGCCTCAACGCCGTTCATCTCGGGCATCGCTACATCAATGACGACGACCGTCGGCTTGAGGACTATCGCCATATCGACGGCCTGCCTACCGTTCTCGGCCTCACCCACAACTTCCATACCGGACTCTGCTTCGAGCAGAACCTTAAGCCCTTCCCGAACGATCCGATGGTCGTCGGCGAGCAGAATACATTTGTTCATCATGATGACTCCGGTTGGAAATCCGATCCCAAGTCTAATGGGGCGAGGATCCGCACACGGGTGCCAATCCCCGGCCGGGAACTTATCCGTAACTCCGCACTAAGCGGGCTCAGCCGTTGCCGCAGACTGAATAATCCGTAGCCCCCCGGTCCCGCGTTGGTGCGCGTTGCCTGATCCAAATCAAAGCCCCGGCCATCATCGATGACAGTTAATTGGATGTGTACGCCGTCACGGGCTGTTAGAACGCGGACATTCTGCGCCTTTGCGTGCTTGACGGTATTAAACAGTAATTCACGTACGGCCTGGAATAACACGATGCGCAGGTCCTGGCTCAGAGGCTTATCCTTACCGTCGTCTTCGAGCATGCATCGCAGGCCGTGACGATCATGGATCTGTTCGAGCAATGCGGCGATCGTGGGCTCGAGGCCCAATTCATAGAGCGCTGGCGGGCTCAACTCAAAAGTCAGCGATCGTGTCGCATGGATCGTTTGGTTCAGGATATCCAATAGTTCGGTAAGGGGCTGTGTGGCTTGCTGCGTTTGGATTGTCCCGCGTAGCAGTGCGGCTTTGATTTTAGCGGCCGCCAGCAGTTGCCCCACATGATCGTGCAGCCCTAACGCCAGCTTACGTCTTTCACGCTCCGCGGCCAGCGCGGCCTCGGTGGCCATCAATCGCAGGCTCTCGTTGGACTTCGCCAGATCACTCGTACGCCGCATAACCTCCAACTCCAACCGGTCCTGGGACTCACGCAGATCCTGTTCTGTTAGCTGGCTCTCCGCAAGTGTACGGTCGTAGGCCAATCGGCTTTCACGCGCGGCCTGAAGGATCGTGCGCTGAGTTTCGACGTCGGTCGATGCCTCAGTAATCAATAAAAGATTCCGTCCATCGGCGCGGACACAGGTAGCATTAAACCGGTGCTCCAAGCCGCGCTCGTCGACTTCGGTCCAGGGGTCAGACAACAAAGTCGTCGGGCCCTTGCCCGACCAGACGCCTTGAGCGTCCTCAAAGAACGCACCAAGAAAAGGCATCGCATCGGTATCGAACGGGTCCAGCGATACGCCCGGCAGGATCTGCTCGACCCAGGCCGGGGACCGGCCGACGACGGCAAACACGCCGTCATCGCGACGGACGAACACGGCGATCCCCATCGTGCGCAGAAGGCTCTCGAGGGTCTCGGCACTCACCGGTTGATACCTTCGAGCAATGTTACGAAGGCCTCTTCGACACACTCACCTGTCTTGGCGCTAGTCCGTAATGTCGTCAGTGCACCTGCAGATAAGGACTCAACCTCCGCATCATTCAAGGTCCATTGGTCGGTGAGGTCGCACTTGTTCAGCAACAGCAGGTAGGGGATTTCGCCGACCTCGCGCCGGACACGTTCACGCAGCGTCCAAGCCGCGTGGACCGTCGAGGGGCGGGTCCCATCGACGACCAGCAGGTAGCCCGCAGAACCACGGACATAGGACGCCTTGACGGTGACAAATTCATCCTCGCCAGCGATGTCCCACAGCATCAGGTCGACCTCTCGGCCTGAATGTGTTACGACGGTCTTGCGGTCGATCTTTACGCCGATGGTGGAGTGGTATTCTTCAGAAAAGATACTCCGCACGAACCTCGCCACCAGGCTCGTCTTGCCCGACGCGAATGCCCCAAGCATGCAAATTTTCTTCTGTAGATCCGGCTGCGGCATGGTCTTTCTCAGTTCCTTCCGGCCTGCTTCATCTCAACCACGAATGATACACGACGATCGGCATCGCCCGGCTGATCTGCCCTGATGGGCTGTGACGAACCCAAACCGACGGCCGTCATCGTCGGCAAGCCCGGGTTGTGCCTGAGCAACTCTGTTAAGACGTACTCCGCGCGTGCTAGGCTAATACGATTGCGGTTGGTCTCGTCACCAGCCGGATCACTATGTCCAACAACTCGGACCACCAAGCCAGCGTCAAAGACACCAGTCACGCTGGTAAGTTCAATTAACAGGCGGGCGATATCCGCGATCTGTTCTGCCATGTATTGATCCACATCGGTACGCCCGGAATCAAAGGGGATCACACGGCCTTGAATGTC
The DNA here is from genome assembly GCA_029260635.1 of Phycisphaeraceae bacterium. Taxonomy (GTDB): domain Bacteria; phylum Planctomycetota; class Phycisphaerae; order Phycisphaerales; family Phycisphaeraceae; genus JAJRRS01. Next base: position 7,236 of record JAJDCW010000072.1, read on the forward strand.
GTCGATTAATACGCGGGCCCTGTACAGATCGAGGTCACCGACGCCGGAAAGGTCGAGCCGTCCCAGTCCGGGGATACTTGTCGATTCTGCTTTGGCCGAGGCGATCCACGCGTGACTTGCATCGCCTTTAATGGTGATTGTCGTCCCGCTGACTGAAAGCGTTATACCATCGGGCGGCTGCAACACGCCGGTCGCGATCCGCAGCAATTCCGTTTCGGGGTCCGGCGGTTGGGGATGGCGTAATGCCGCGATCGACGGGTCGAGTGATTCAAACATGCGCCAGTTCGCATCAACCTTGTCCGGTGTGATGTCGTGCGCCTCAAGAAATTCGTACGGGTCGGATGCCAGTGGGTCACGGAGTCCGCTTACCCGGTGTGTAGACCAGCCGCGGTCTTCCTCGATCACCACGAGCCCGGGCGTGGACCGGAGCTCTTCTATATAGCCGCTCCAATGGCTCGCCCGTGAAGCACGCCAGTAAATCAGCGACCCCATCAGGACTGTAAATATAATGATCGCAATCACGGGGCCGGGAGATACCTTCGGCTTTATTTTGTTTTGTGTCGCGTGGAGCAGGCAACGTTCAAGCACATCGGACGTGTCCTCAAACGGTGCAACATCTCCCTCGAACGCATCGAGCTTGTCCGCGTACTCACGGTGGATCTGCTCGATGGCTTCCTGCATAGTCGTACTTACATCCGAAGAGGGTGCGCCTCGGATGACCGCCGCGAGGACGGCCGAAGGTCCGCGCTCAATACGCACGACCATCCCCCCCACGCGCATCCTGTCCAGTTGTTCATCCTTGCCCCCGAAAGAATCACGGACGAAGTCCTGTATCGCGGTGATCATGCCGGACACCATTCGTTCATCGGCGACCGGTGCGCCATCAACACCGACATGATGCAAAAGAAGCCCCGTCTCCGGGTGGATTAGAAATACCTGCTCGACCCGGAATTGCAGGGTGTGCAACAGCACGACCTCGGCGAACGGCTTACCCGATCGGGCGGCTTCAATACGCCACCGCAACCCCTGGACCGACAGCGAGTGCTCCATCGCCTGGTTAAGTGATTGCATCATCCCAGAAAGAGCGTCGCTAATCGACCGGCGGATGGCCGGGCCGATGATTGGGAAGATCGCATCGACCAGAGGTGTCGGATCTTTCTGCACACTCGTCTTGATCGCGGACCCGATAGACGGTGCCAAGGCCTTGGCTAACCGGTCGTTCTGAGCGACACTGCGGGACACCGCTTCGGGCAGTACCCCGGCAACATCGTCGGCGCGCAGATCAGAATTATCAATCCGGTTGCGGATCGTCTCGATTTCATGCTGCTCAGGGCCTAGTAAGAGATGACGCAGTTGGGCCAAAGCCTCGACTCCATCGCCGTTCGATTCGTTAGTCTTCTCAGACTTCAGAGATGAGGCGTCAGGGGTCGCTGCCGATGGAGTATCACCCCCCCCGTGCCTCTCCGTAGGGGTGTCCCCGGGATCGGTCCTTTGACTGTTGACGGGATCAGACATGATACGCTCAGGGGATGCATTCATACACGGCAATGAAGAACCGGGCCAAGGACTTTCGTTACCGCTTCTTATTAGCTAGCTTTGCGGCAACATCTGTGAGTATGGTCGCCAGTGCGTTCCGGTCGACCATCTTCGAACGGATGACCTGTATTGCCTCATCGGTTTTTTCGGATAGTTCCTCGTAACCTTGCTCGAGTTCGTCATGCAGCACTTCGGACTGCTCGGTGATCGCCGCCCGCAATTCACCTTCGGCCTTGGTCAGACGCGCCTCGATCTGGTCGATCTTCTTGCTCAGCGTTTTCTCTACATCGTTAATCGCGCCGCTGAGTCCTTTTTGAGAACCTGCCCGCTCGCCCCGTTCGGAACGGATTAATTCCTTGATGGCAGCTAAGTCGTCCTTCACGGTATCCCGCAATGTGTCTAGGCGACGTTTCGTGTCGTCACGGAGCTTCATCGTTTTTTCGGCGAGCCGTTTCTCAGAGTCAGACAGCTTGCGTTCATTGTCACGCAGGTGTGTCCCCAACAGGATGTTGCGGACCTGGTCCAGGCTCTCGCCCGTCAAACCGGTGTCCATTTTGCCGGTATTCTTGCTCATCGCTTTTTGCTTCCTTACGGTCCGGGTTTTGCGCCCGGCCGTTTTCTTCTTAACAGTTCTTTTTCGAACAGGTTTCTTTTTGGATTTGGCAGCCGCTCTGCCAACAGCCTTCCGTTTTGTTCTCTTGACCTTCTTGGTCCTCTTTTTACTTGCAGCGCGTCGCTTCTTGGCCATGATGGTATTCCTTGTCAGGTGAACCCGCTAGACCCCTCCCCAAATTGACTATGTCGGCAAGATCTGAGCTATCTAGCCCCAGGAACATGATGGACCGAAAACGTTCCTCTACACTCCCATATAACATACCATAAAGTGTGGTAATAAAGCGACTCATCCTCTATTGGGGAGCCGGTTTGGCGCTGCTTGTCACCAGGGCAAAAAAATAGCCTCACGCAGATCACCCTCACCTCAATTGCTGACTTGGAACATTGAAATTATTATCGAACCGATGGTTCCACTGGTGGGTTCTAACGACTAAACGCTGGTGCCCGCCCCAAGGCCCCACGTATCCCGCATACATGGATAATACATATGTGTGCTGTTCGATCAGAGACATATTACAGCTTCTGGCAGGTGTTTACGCGATGAAGAACCAACTCCTGTTGATGTACTTTCCTGACGCTGCTACTCGGTTCGGCCATACTCACAGGCTGCGCGACGAACCCAGCAACGGGTAAGCGGCAGTTGAACTGGCTAAGCCCGGAGAAGGAACACTCCCTTGGCGTCAAAGGCGCCCCATCACTGTCAATCAATACAACGGTGACATCCCATCGCCGCGATCCAGAAGTATGTCAACGACATTGGCCACAAACTTGCAGCGGCCGGCTGGCGGGCGGACCTCGAATGGGAGTTCCATGCCGTGGATTCCGCCGTCATCCAAGCCAACGCCCTAGCCGGTAAGAAGGTGGTCATCACCGGGTATACTGGTTATAGCTACCGGCAGTACCGCATCATTCGGCTGCGGAAGAATCCCTCCCTCTCCGCTTCGATTCCAGCCCGTCAGGACATTTGCACATTAAATAGCGCCCTAAACTCGCCTGCCAATGCGACGGCCAGACCGGCAAAGTCAGTGTTTCTTGGGCGGACTTCCGGTTCTAATAATTTATCACAGCACCCAACATCATAGCTTGTACAGCCCGCGCCACCGGTCCAGATTTCCCTCGTCGAGATCTTGGACTTTGGGTGCTGAGCCCATCTGAGGCAAGCCCCAGAGTCCCTCACCTTCGACGACATCCAACTCATAATTAATGTAAGGAACCGACTGCGAGTTGCGTGATTCGTAGACGAGGTTAGACATGGCCACACCAAGACGGCGGTTGCTCTCTCGATGAGATGATCAATATAGTGATCCGTTCATGAAGCCCCAAAACGCTAAACCCGGCGTCGACGCAAGCCCTGTCGCATCAGTTGGGGCGAGCATATCCACAGTAACTGGATGGTCGGCTGCCACTTGTCAACGGATACTCACTCGATCAGATCAATCACTGGTGTGGTGAGGCTTGCTGGTGCGGGCGATTAGACTTAGTGTTTGTGATTATATAGTTTGCCTGACTGAGAACGGAGGCGACATTGTCACGTATGCGCGACAGGCTGGCCGGCGTGATACCGATCGGGCTTGCGCCGGCGGTGCTGGGGGTGGTCGCGGTCGTGGCGGGGAGCCTGGTGCTGGCACGGGGAGAATCGGATAAGCATCAGGACATCACGGTCTGGACCTTTTCAAATACGCATTACGACACTTTTATGCAGACGGTGCCGGGGTTTCGACACAACGCCGATTCGGATGATATTCCGGTGATCGACCTTCAACTGGTTCATTACCGTGTCTTGGACCGCAGGCTGCGTTCGACGATGTGGGCGGGGATGGATGTGCCGGACCTGGTCGAAGTGAATTTTAACCGCGCGGGGACGTTCTTCCGTGGGCCGGTCGATAAGGTGGGGTTTATTGATCTGATGCCTTACCTGCAACGAACCGACGCGACGGGGCTGACTTACCTGGACCGCGTGCTGCCGAGTCGGCTGGCGGCGTATACCGACCGCGGCCGTGTGTTCGGACTGCCGCACGACGTGCATCCCTATGTGATCGCGTACCGACGGGATATCTTCGAGGCGGAAGGGATCGACCCGGATTCGATCGAGACCTGGGACGACTTCATCGAGGTTGGCCGAAGGCTGACGATCCCTGACCAGCGATATATGTTGCAGCTGGACGATACCGGTGTGCTCTCGTTCGAGGCGTTGTTGCTGCAACGCGGCGGCGGATTCTTCGATTCACAAGGCGCACTCACAATCGACAACGAAACCGCGGTTCAGACGATGCTGTGGTTCGTGCCACTGGTTGCGGGAGATCAGCGGATATCCGACAACCCCGCGGCGCAGGGGCAGGCTTTTTACAAAGCGATCGGTGACGGGTACATCGTCTGCTTCCTCTGCCCGGACTGGCTGACCAAGAAGATTGAGATGAACCTCCCGCAGCTGGCGGGGAAGCTGGCGCTGATGCCTCTGCCTGCGGTGTCACCCGGCGGGCGTCGCACAACCGTGCGCAGCGGGACGATGCTGGGGATCACCGCCGACACACCGGACCCGGAGCTGGCGTGGGAGTTGGCGACGTATCTATATTTTGATCCCGCGCAGGTCGGCCCGCGGTTCCGCCAGACCAATACGCTGCCAGCCAATCGAGACGCCTGGGACGACCCGGTGTTTCGCGAGCCGCGCGCGTACTGGTCCGGTCAGCGGATCGGGGAGTTGTACATCCGGCTGGCCGACCAGGCGCCGACGCAGTACAGCAGCCCGTTCCAGGAGCAGGCGGCCGCGAAGGTGGGGCAGGCCATCGCCGGTGCATGCGCGTACTATCGGCAGCACGGGGACGCGGGGTTTGAAACCTATGTAAGAGACAGTCTGCGCGACCAGGCCAAGGCGGTGCGTAACCAGATACAGCGGAACCCGTTCTAAACTGACGAGGCTGCGACGATGTGGTACCGAATACAAAGCCGATATGCGCCGTACCTCTTCATCGCGCCGTTTCTGTTGTTGTTTGCTCTGTTTTGGGCGTACCCGCTGGTCCAGAGTCTTCGGCTGTCGTTGTACGCGACCTCCGGGCCTGAGTCACAGGTCTATATCGGGCTGGATAACTTCCGCTTCCTGCTCAGCGACCCGGACTTTCATCTGGCGGTCTGGAATACGCTGATTTATGCACTGTTTGTGGTGGTGGTGCAGCTGCCACTGAGCCTGGGTCTGGCGGTCCTGTTGAACCGCCCCGGGCTGAAATTGCGTAACGTATTCCGTTTCGTGTTCTTTAGCCCGCACCTGATGGGGACGGTGTTCGCGTCGGTGCTTTTCGGGTTGATCTTCGCCCCGCGGTTTGGTGTGTTTAACCGTGTGCTGCACCTGCTTGTGGGGTTGCCGATGAATACCCGGTGGCTCGGCGACGCCGACCTGGTGATGCCGGCCATCATTATCCTGTCGCTGTGGCTGAATGTCGGATTCTACATGATCTACCTGCTGGCGGCGCTTCAGGGTGTGAGGCCGGACCTGTACGAAGCGGCGCGGGTCGATGGGGCGGGGTCGTGGACGCGTTTCCTGCACGTCACACTCCCGGGGATATGGCCGGTGTTGTTATTCGTGCTGGTGATCAGCACGATCGGGGCGTTCCGGGTCTTTGAGCTGCCCTGGCTGCTGCTCCAGAGCACGACCGGGCCGGACCAGTCGGGGCTGTTCATCGTGACGTACCTCTACCAGAACGGTTTCGAGGCGGCCGACCTGGGTTACGCCTCGGCGATCGGCTGGTTGCTGACCGCGGGGGTCATGCTGCTGACGCTTGTGCAGCTGCGTATCGGCGGACTCGGCCGGGGGGGTGAGTCTTGAAGCCGTTGCGTTCCATGTTGTTGTATACGTGTCTACTCCTGGCGTCGGTGGTGATGCTGACGCCTCTGGTCTGGCTCATCGCGGCGGCTTTCAAGCAGGGGGAAGACTTCTTCGTCTATGACTTCTTCCCGCCACCACAACGGCTCTCGCTGACCAACTTCCGCAGCCTGTTCGACCAGCTCCCTTTTCTGAGCTTTCTGGTCAACAGCCTGTTTGTCTCCAGTGCCACGGTCATCGTGCAGCTAGCCTTTTCATCGCTGGGCGGCTTCGCGCTGGCAAAGTACAGCTTCCGGGGCAAGCGTGTGGTGATGTTCCTGATGCTCAGCACGCTGGTGATCCCCCCGGAGGTGCTGCTGGCACCGCTGTACGAACTGATTTATCGGCTGGGCCTGATGGACAGCTACCGCGGGCTGATCGCGCCGCACGCGGTGAGCGTGTTTGGGATGTTCCTGTTCGCGCAGTCGATGAAGCAGGTCCCCGACGACCTGCTGCTGGCGGGTCGGATCGACGGGTGTACGGAGTTCGGCCTGTACTGGCGGGTCGTGATGCCGGTGAGCCGGCCGATGATCGGCGCGTTCTGCCTGATCGCGTTCATGAGTTCGTGGAACAGCTTTATCTGGCCTTTGATCGTGCTGCACAGCCAGGACAACTTCACGCTGCCGCTTGGGCTGAACCAGATGGTGGGTGTGTATAAAGAAGATTACGGGGCATTGATGGCCGGTACGCTGCTGTCGGTATTACCCGTCGCGGTCTTGTTCTTTGCCTTGCAGAAAGAGTTCGTCGCCGGGCTGACGTCGGGGGCGGTCAAAGGATAAGGCGTGCTGCCCTGGGATCGTAGACAGCACGCCTTAATAAGTTAGTGACACGTTGGTTTTTAGTGTTTGGCCGATACCACAAGATCGATCCAGCTGTTCTCACCCATCCGGCCGGGCAGTTTATCGATCGCGGCCTCGTAAGCCGGCTCGTCGTAGCCGATGGCGGCCCAACGCAGGCTCTGTGCGAACCACTGGTACTTTGGCTTGTCGATCTGCGTGTGCGGCCATTCCGCCTCGCCGATCATATAGGGGAACAGGTAGTCATAGCCCTTGCGGAGGCTGCGGCCATCGTCTGATTCGTAGCTCCAGAGGTCCACGCCCAGCGGCTCTGCCATGTGTGCGATGTCCATCATCGCGCGGTCGTTGAAGTTGCAGTAATGCAGGCTGCGGGTGCGTGCATTCTCTTCGGGCTGGCTGCCGTCCGGCTCATACTGGCTGGCGATGCGTGCGGGGATGGTCGCGATCGATTCACGGGCGGCGGCTTCATTGCCGGCGTACAGGCCGTAGAGGACAACCTGCTGGTGGTACCAGGTGCCGTGGTTATTTTCGCTTTGACCCTCCGCGATGCCGTGCTCGCTGGTGCGGAGCCAGTTGACGAAATCGCCAAACCACTGCTTCATCGCCTTGACATCCTCGTCGGTCATGTGGCTGGAGCCTTCCAGCAGGGTGATCGAATCGGGGAGGAACCGCATGCGGATCGTCTCGATGATCCCGGACTTTCGGCCGTTCTCGGCCAGGCCCGGGACGAACTGGCCGAACTGCAGGTTCGGGTTCATGCGTGTCTCGGGGTTGATGTAGAAGTGGCGCAGGTGTCTGACCGCGTGCTCGGCGTAGCGTTCGTCGCCCGTGAAGTGGTAAGCCAGAGACAGGTAGCGGACGGCCCCGGTCACGGTGTCGAGCTTGGGCACGTCGTAGTTCGCACGCTCCGGGTTGTATTCGCCGTCGCGTCGGACGTAGGGCTTGCCGTCCGCGGTGTCGGGGTTCGGCCACCAGTAGGGCGACATACTCATATAGTCGTGCTTGTCCCCGCTGGGCGGTGTCATCGGTTTGTCGGTGACGGAGACGGGCTCAATGGTCAGGTATTTTTCCGCCTCTTGGATAACTTCATCCAGGACCGATTGCAGGTAAGGGTCGCCTGCGGCCAGTTTTTCTTTGGCTTGCGCGATGCTGTCGGCATCGAAGAGGAGATAGCCCGTCGCGTCCTGAGACTCGGCATGAGCGGTGGGTGCATGGCAACCCAGGCCCACAGAAAACACCACCACGGCCATGACAATCTGCATCGTTCGGGCTAGGTCCTTCAATACGTTGAACATTGCTGCCTCCATTTCAAGTTCTGGGTGAGCGTTCCCTTGTGGGTCAGGCTCAAGAATCTGAGCCATCATTTCCACCTCATGGCTGTGCCATGCCCCTGTACGATACCGAATCGGGGGATAAATAACAATAAACTTTCAGTAAAAATCACTATAAACAACATACTAAAATATATAAACACATATTTTACAAATGAATGTATCTAGTTTGTATTTTTCATTGATCTGAAAATAAACCCTTGAATACTGAGGTCAATCGTGGTATTAATAGAGGTGTTATGTCAATCGTAGAAGTGGCAAAACTCGCAGGTGTGTCTCACGCCACCGTGTCACGTGTGATCAACAATCGCCCGGGGGTTTCCCCTGAGTGTGTACAGCTGGTGCGTAAAGCGATGCAGAATATTGGTTACACCCCATCGGGCCGAGGCCGGCCTGTGAATGCCCAGGCCCGTGTCGGGACCATTGCCTTATTAATGATCGGCGCGGACGTGACGCTGATGTTGGCCCCGGTCGCTAACGCAGTGCTTCACGCGGTCGAGGACACGCTCGCCGAGAAGGGCTTCAACCTGATCCTTGGCAAGCTCAACGAATCGGGCCGGCTGCCACCCAGCGTGGCCAATGGTCGCGTGGACGGGCTGCTTCTATATGGATATCCCCCGCCGCGTGTCCACCTTTCCCGCCTGTCCAAGTTCCCCTGCGTCTGGCTACTCAGTGCCCGCAGCCCCCGGGGCTACTGGGGCGACCGGATCGAGCCGGACAACGAAGCGATCGGGCGCATAGCAGCCGAACACCTGATCTCCAAAGGCCACAAGCAGATCGCGATGCTCAACCTCTCGCCCGACCACATGGGCTACGAGGTCCGCACCCGCGCCTTTATCGAAACCGCCAACAGACACGGCATCCCGGCCCACGAAGTGGTCGAAGGCAAGCTGGAGAGCGCGATGCCCTTCATGGCTGAATTCGACGAGCTGCAAGTTAAGCAGATCGTTTCGCGCTTCCTGGCGATGGAAGACCGGCCCACCGGCCTGTTCGTGCCCCGCGATTCGCTGACCGTCATGGTCTATCACGAGCTCCGCGCCCAAGGCGTCGAGCCCGGCAGGGATGTCCAGGTCGTGTCCTGTAATAACGAGCCCGTATTAGGCGGTTTGGACCCTCGGCCCGCCACCATCGACCTCCGCCCCGAGATCATCGGCAAGCAGGCGGTTGAACAGCTTTCCCTTCGTATCCAGAAGCCCAATGACCCCGTGTCCGTGGTATCCACGGTCCAGCCCAAGCTACGGATTGGAGACGAAACCAGCGTCGTGTAGACGCGATTAATTGCGGTAGCCAAACCGCGACAGGCCCCGGCTGCCGGCATCGTTTTTTATGCCTTGAGAAACGGCCTGTCATGAACTGAATACATGCGTCATCCCGGTTAACGCCGAGCCGACGCCTTTTGACAGTCTTGCACCATTAACATGCTTTTTATGCACACTTAGGAGGAAAGTAATGCTACGAGAAATGAAACCATTCGCACCACGGCTTTCGATTGCGGCGGGACTGGCGGCTATGCTGCTCAGTGCCGGCGGCGCTTCCGCGACCGTCGTCTTCTCGGACGATTTCGAGGATGCCGACCTTGACAACCTCGGCTACGCCATCGCAGACGTCGATACGAACATCGACGGCGTGATCGGCCAGTGGACCTCGACCAATCTGTCGTTCCCCGACCCCATTACCGAAGTCAGCGATCCCGGGCTCCCCAGCACCGGCCTGCGTTGGCACAACTCCCAGGGCTTCACCAGCGGGCTTAACCCGGCCCCCAAGTCCAACCCGAGCATCTTGAATGACACACCGTTCAATGCCATCGGGAACCCCTCGGGGTTGCCCGACAGCGTAAACATCAACACCGGCCTGGCGATGGGCCTGGAAGGCAAGGGTCGCTCGACCTCGTCAACAGGCTTCTTCGATGGCACACCGACCCCGGGCGTCGCCAACGACCAGCGCCTGACCCTCGGCCTGAACGTCGGCGACGAGGTCAAGGCCAGCTTCGACTGGCGCATCTGGGAATCCACCCCCAACGCCAACAACCCGGTCCTGCCCGACCTAGCGCAGTTCCGCTTCGGCCTGTTCCAGGACACCGACCACCAGCTCGGCTCGACCAACGCATTCGCTGGCAAAAATGGCGCTTCCGCGGTCTGGGGCCAGGAGGGCGGCCACTTCCGTGGCGACTTCTCCGGTGGTGGGACCCAGCCCGGCGCTAACGGCGACCACGGCTGGTTCGCCAAGCTCTTCATCGGTGATGAAGACTTCTCGATCGACCCACTCTCCGGTGATCCTGTATTCACCGGCGACCTCAACCGTATCGCGGAAGAGGTCAACCCCAATGGTGTCTTGGGTGAGCAGAACTTCTTGGAAGGTGCTGACCAGGACACTGTTGCGCTTACACCCGAAGGTACCGTCGGCGACCCCAGCAGCTTCTTCCCGCTGCTGAAGACCGGCAAGGTCTACAACATCGAGTTCTCGCTGGTCCGCTCCGTCGCAGCCGCCTTCCAGGGCGACTCGGCCGGCCTGATCACCGCGACCGTCACCGTCAACGAACTGGACGCCGGTGGCAATGTCGTAGGCTCCTGGAGCTTCGGCGACGAAGAAGATGCCGGCGATCCGCTTAACCCCATCCCGGATGAAGACGGCGTGCAGAGCGACGTCTGGGACTACATCGCTTTCCGCAACTCCAGCGGTGGCGTTGAGCAGGACTTCGACATGGTCATCGACAACCTCCTCCTCGAGGCGTGTGCCGGTGGTTGTAATGCGGCTCTGGTTGGCGACCTCGACGGCGACGGCTTCGTCGGCATCAACGACCTGAACATCGTCCTGGGCAACTGGAACCAGAACGTGCCTCCCGCCAACCCCCTGGCCGACCCATCCGGTGACGGGTTCGTCGGTATCGACGACCTCATCGCGGTCCTGGGTAACTGGAACGCCGGCACACCGCCGAACGCCTCGGCCGTGCCCGAACCCGCCTCGATCGCTCTGCTGAGCGTCGGTGCACTGGCTACGCTCCGGCGTCGCCGCTGATCTGAACGATCCTCCGCGGTGGCCCGCTTAACGGCGGGCAACCGCTTTTACCCGTAGCCCGCGAAGACGTGGGCGACCGAACCGAATACTAATCACTGTCACGCAACTTGGAGACTCGAAATGTCCGCAAAGACCAGGGCTTTTACGCTCATCGAACTACTCGTCGTGATCTCGATCATTGCTTTGTTGATC
>JAJDCW010000073.1 GCA_029260635.1 Phycisphaeraceae bacterium
AACTAGAGAATATTTCATTTGCATATAATGTGGCTGGATAAAACGAGATCAACAACCCCGTGGCCCCAGCTACCATCTCAATGTCAAAGATATGAGTTTTTAACGTCCTTATTGTTGCTCTGCAAAACACCAAAGTGACCAATAGTTTACCCGCATAGAGAATAGCCAGTACGACATAGCGTGCGGTCACATTTTCAAGTAGGCCAGATCCATCTAGCAGTCGGATAAACAGACTAAGACCAAGTGTTGCAGATATAAAAAGGCCTATTACTACAAGAGCAGAAGCGGCATAGATGACAACGCGTGCAAATATGTTAAACAAGTGATTCTTGGATTGTGCATGAAAGGCACCCGGAAACACACCTTTGAGTAACCGTGCTGTATCGCATTGCATGTGAGATGCCATACTTACATTCTATACCGGCCTATACCAGCGTGTCACGGTGAACAGTTGGGGTATGGCGTAGCGGCTCTCATCCCGGAGTTGTGCGCACATACATCACCGGTGTTCAAAGTTTAATACCGTCTTTAGCCTGAAACTATTGATCTATGTCCCTGCGAGACTTGCAGCCTCCGGCCGACCGCACCAAACGGCCACCATGCGCACAAACCTGTCGCGTCAACCAATAGTAGACCCCCTAACTAATCCCGGCGTCGGCAACGAATGAAACACTTGCCAACTTCCGGGGCCGGGCCGGGGGTGCTGACAACCCACGACGGCGATCGACAGCTACCCTGAGTATCCAAAGATTAAAAGGACCGGGACTCGAGGGCTGCCCCCACGGAAAGCTGCGCTCAAAAGGCGTATGCCGGTGACGGGACTTGGTAGCGGACGCCCCGACCAGATGACGGACAAACAGGACGCGGCCTCGGCCCGGTCCCGATGCAGTCCGCGCCTGCCGTCACACGTCGGAACATCGTGGGTTTTAGGAAAAGCTGGAAAACTGGACGGCCTCAACAGCGGAACGCTAAAGCTGAAAATTAGAAATGAAGCGTTAACTCCAGATCATACGGATCAATAATGTTTAGCGTCGCGACTTGTCGCGCCTATTCTTTTTTCCAAATCTGCGTCATCTACGCAATCTGTGGATACTTCCCCGCCTGCTCCGCGCCTCTGCGGTGAACTATTTCTCCGCTCGCTTTGTGCCTCTGCGGTTATCCCGCGTCCTTGGGCCCAATCCCCTGTTAACCCCGGCAAATGGGGCAGGTTCGATAATCTGTGCTTGTTCTTGCTCAGATCGAGGGTTACAATCTTGGTATGGAGCGATTCAGCCGACGGATTTGGCTTTCGGGACTCGGTTTAGCCGTGCTGGTCAGCGGCGCGGCGGCCCTGGGAGGCTGTGAGAAGGCCTTATACCCCGACGGCACGTCACGGACCCAGTACGAGCGCTATCAGACTTTGCGTGGCGAGTACCGGCCGCCCCGGAAGATGACCGCGCTGGGCGAGGAAAGGCCGGCCCTGCGCGAGCGTTTGGCCCCGCTGGATCAGCGGTAAGGTTGGCCTTCGATATGACCGGGCCGAGGGTCTGGGGGCGTCTGCGTTGGGTCCGGGTAATTCCCGGGCTGTTTGGGGGTAAACCGGGACAAATGCCGCGGGTTCCGGTTAGATGGGCCGGAAAAGTGGCAAATTTGATCGGAAATTCAAAGCAACACAGGCCTATGGCCGAGAATAATTGTAGAGTTCATTTGACAGCATTTTAAAGTCGTCAAGCAATGGGGAAGTAGATTTGGTCCCGGATCGAAGAACAATGGTGGTGCTCGGAGCCTTGGTCGCCGCGATGACGGCGACCAGTGGGTTATTGATGCTCCTGGAGCCCGGGCCAACCGTTCAGACCCCGGGGGTCGCACTGACCTCGATCGACCGCGGCCAGCCCTCCGATAAGCCCCAGGACAAGCTTTTCAGCACCCCGGCGGTCCAGGTCCCCTGGAAGTCGATCGTCATCCACGACAGCCGGACCCCCCAGGGTTCGGCCAACACGATGCACCAGGTCCACCAGCAGCTCGGCCGAGGCGGTCTGGGCTACCACTTCGTCATCGATAACGGCCCCAGCGAAGACAACGGCAAGATCGAAGTCGGTTTCCGATGGTCCAGCCAGGCCCCCGGCGACTTCTTCGATGCCCAGACCGGGGCATGGCCTGACGCGATCGGCATCTGCCTGATCGGCGACGGCGACCAGGGCCGGTTCACCGAGGCCCAACTCCGGCAGGTGGTCTGGCTCGTCCAGCAGCTCCAGCAGCGCTACGGCATCACCAAGGACAGCATCTACGCTCAGGTCGGCACACGCACCGCCGCCAGCAGCTTCCCCGATGCCTGGTTCCGCCAGCAGCTTCTGAATAACTAGCCGCCCATTACGTCCATTAACGACGATCGCATCCCGGCAGGGCAGTTATTCTGCGCTAAATCAGCGGGTTAGCCGCTTGTTACGTCCATATACATCTGGCCGTAGAACCTGTCAGTGCCCGCGAATAGATCGGGTGACACGGGCGTTATGCCATGATGCCGATCGTTGAGCGACTATGGAAGTAATCACGACTTGTCGTGATCGTTGCAGAACGTCCCTAACCCGTGTGTTGTGAGTCATTAAACGTGTTTCATGGTCAAGTCTGAGTGTGAGCGGGACGATGAAAATGACTTGTTTAGATTGTTAAAACGGCGTTATTCGAGTACAGTTTACGCATAGTTTCATTCGGTTATACGGACAATTTGACTTGGAAGTAGGGCGTTCAGGTGCTTTGCGCTTGTATTACAAGGGTTTGCACCGAGATTCGCCCGTATGATTATGGCCGAGTTCAGTGAAATCGCGGGTTACGAGGTTCTCGCCACGCTCGGCGTCGGCGCGCGGAGTACGATCTATGCCGTCAAGAACGGCGATGGCGAACTTTACGCGCTCAAGCGGGTCGTCAAGTCATCTCCCAGCGACCAGCGCTTCATGGATCAGGCGATCATGGAGCATGAGGTCGCCCAGAAATTCGATCATCCCAGCCTCCGCAAGAGCATCAAGCTGATCAAGCAGCGCAACTTCATCCGCACCAGCGAAGTGCTTGTGCTGATGGAAATGGTAGACGGGATCACCCTCGAGAAGCATCAGCCGGCAAACCTGGCGGACATGTGCCACATGTGCATCGAGGTGGCGAACGGCCTGGGTGTGATGCACAAGGCCGGGTACGTCCACGCAGACATCAAGCCCAACAACATCATGGTCACCGGTGAAGATGCCGTGAAGATCATCGACTACGGCCAGAGCTGTGTGATCGGCACGGTCAAAGAACGGATCCAGGGCACGCCGGACTACATCGCCCCCGAGCAGGTGCAGCGACGCAGCATCACGCCGAGGACGGATGTTTTTAACCTCGGGGCGACGATGTACTGGCTGCTGACGCAGAAGCACGTGCCAACGCTGATTCCCAAGGGCGGGGCCGGCATCAGCCTGCGGACGGAAGACGCCTGCAAGCCGCCGATCGAGCTGAACACGGATGTCCCGCCGGCGCTGTCCAGCCTGGTGATGGACTGCATCCACACGGAAGCGCCTCAGCGGCCCGAGCACATGGGGCTGGTGGCTGACCGGCTTGAGATCTCGGCCAAGCAGTTTGAGCGCCGCGAGAAGAACGCCGCCAACGACTCGGACGACAGCAAACAACGCACCGCCAGCTAAAAGACTCGCCATAAGCGCCGCCCGGCGCTATGATGTGTTGTCGGCTGCGCAGGCCGACGCACCGCCGTGTGGTTAGTAGATAGCCGCGGCGTGGTGTCCGGGTGTGGCCCCAAGCGATACGGCAGGTGATTCATGGGCAGGGTCCTGGTACTTCTGATCGTGTGTGCGTGGCCCATGTGCGACGCCCGCGCGGCCGGCGACGCCGAGGTAACCCAGGCGATCCAGCGGATGCAGGCCTACCTGCTGTCCGAGCAGGACCCGTTGACTGGCGGGTGGGACCAGAACTACGCCAACCACCGGCGGCACCGCGGCGGCGAAACCGCGCTCGTGACATTCGCGCTGCTGCGCAGCGGTATGAGCGCGCAGGAGCCGGAGCTACAGAAAGCGATCAAGTACCTCGGCTCGGTTCCGATGGCCGGGACGTATGCGGTGTCCTTGCGGGCGCACTGCTGGGCGGCGCTCTCCAACGATTACCGCGCAAGGCTTGCGACCGACGCCAGGTGGCTTGCGTCCGCGCAGGTGCAGGGGTTGTTCGATTACGGCCCGCGCACCAGCCCGCAGTACGACCATTCGGTGACGCAGTACGGCCTGCTGGGACTGTGGGAAGCGGCGAAGCGGCGTGGGCCTCAGTCCCGTGGCGTCTGGCTGAACGCCGCGAAGCACTTCGTCGAGTTGCAGAACCCCGACGGGGGTTGGGGGTACCGGGGCGGCGGGGGGTCGACCCGCTCCATGACCGCGGCGGGGTTGACCGCGTTGCTGATTGCGCAGGAGATTCTTTATCTGGATCGGAATAAGCCCGAACCCAATCTGGCAAGAGCCGTTCAACGGGCGTCGGATTGGCTGGATGCCGAGGCGCGTGACAGGGGGTTCGATCGTGCCTCGAGCGAGATGTATTACCTGGTGTCACTGGAGCGTGTCGCCTTGGCCAGCGGCATCAAGACACTTGGCGGACTCGACTGGTTTCAGGAGGGAGCCCGCGTCATCATCCGGGACGAGGGAGGCTCGGGCATGGTAGGCGACGGCATCGTGGATACGGCATTCGCGTTGATCTTTCTATCCAAGGGACGCACGCCGGTCTGGATCAATAAGCTGCGTATCGCCGGCGGGGTCTGGAACAATCGGCCGAACGACCTGAACATGCTGACGCGCGAACTCAGCGACCTGGTGGAACAGGACCTGAACTGGCAGATTGTGGATGTTGATTCAGACCCGGCGGGCTGGCTGGACGTGCCGGTGGCATACATCGCCTCGGATGAGTCGGTTGAACTCAGTGAAGCCGGGTTTAATAACTTGATGATCTATCTGGACCTCGGCGGGGTGCTGGTGGCCTCCCCGGAAGCACCCTCGAAGGCGTTTGAACAATCGATCCACGACCTGGCGGGCAGGATGTATCCGGGACTGACTTTCGAGCGTGTCGGTGAAGACCACCCGCTGATGGGGCTGGTATTCCCGGTTGAGTTGCAAGTGGACAGGCGGCCCTGGGTGTTGTCCAACGGTGTGCGCGACCTGATGGTCCTGGCGCCGGGCGACTGGGGGATGGTCCTGCAGTCCGGCCGAAACGCCAAGGACACCGGCGCGAAACAGATCATGGCCAACCTGCACGCGCTGGTCACCGGGCGTGGTCAGTCCGATGACGACACGGGGCCTGTATTCGTTCCGCGTGTCGCAATACCTTCTCGTGGGCAACTGAACGTGACCCGTGCCGTGGATTCGCAACAGGATATGGTTGAGCCATTGGTCTGGCTGCCGCTGGTGAATCGGATGTATAACGACACGGGCCTCGAGTTGGTCGGGCAAGGCATGCCGACCGAAGAGATCGGCAACGCGGACACCGCCTTGGTCTATCTCGGCGGCGCGTTGCCAAAACGCCTGACCGCCGAGCAGGTGCGCGCGGTGGTGCGGTACATCCGTGGCGGCGGCACGGTTTTTGTCGAATCCATCGGTGGACGCGGCAGGTATACAGATGTAATCCTGGCCCAACTCGAAGCCGTGTTCGGCGAGCAGGCGGTGCCGCTTGACCACAACCACCCCGTCATCACCGGCGAGGGCTTTGCCGGCGGCACCGATCGGCGGTCCGTCGTCTACCGAAGATACAGCACGCTGAACCGCGGGCTCGTCGAGGAGCCTCGGCTTGAAGCGATCATGATCGATGGCCGCGCCGCGGTAATCGCTTCGCGAGAAGACATCTCCATGGCGGTACTCGGTGCCCGCTGGTGGGGCATCGACGGGTACGAGACCGACTCCGCGCGGGGGCTCTTGAGTAATATGGTTCTTTACACGCATCATCAGGCCGGGCAGGACGAGCCGGAGGCGGTTCCGGAAACGGATAGCGGCGTGGATCATTTCGAATAAAGGTGCGCGTGATCGGTTAGTGCCCATCCATTGCCGCATCGATTTGGCAGCTGGCGTTATCATGTACCCGTGCCACTTCCCCACCAAGAACTTCCGGCCAACAATGATCACGACGGGCATCACCCGCTCGCTGCGTTAGTCGGACCGATGACGGCGATCGCGGGGGCGGTGATGTTTGGGATCATCCTGGGAAGCGCGGTGAGCTGGTTGTGGGGCTGGCTCTCGGTGGCGGGCCTGTTGTTTGCGTGTCTGCTTTGGCACTTCGCCCGGGGGAACGAGCGGGCGGTGCGGGCGTGGGGCATGCTGGCGTTGGTTACACTGAGCGCTTCCTGGTTCACCGTCCGCAGCGGATACAGCGCTGACCAAGACCTCTCGCGATATATCGGGGCAACATCACAACTGGCCCGGGTGACCGGCACGATCATCGAGCCGGCGTCGACCGGGGCGCCGGTGGCCGGCGCGTTTGCAGGTTTCAGCTACGAGGCCCCGAGCACGCGGTTCGTTTTGCGTGTGCGTGAGATCGAGGTGGAGGGCCGATGGGTTAAGACGCATGGCGATCTATTGGTCCGTATCGATAGGGCGGACCACCGTCCAGCCGTCGGCCTGCAGATCGAGGCGACGGGTTGGCTGGGCGCGATCGCCGGGCCACGGAATGTCGGTGAGTTTGATTACCGTCAGTATCTGGCCGAGCGGGGCGTCGTCGGGCGGCTGACGCTGCGCAGCCGCGGCAACTGGCGTCCCATCGATGAACCACACACCACGCTCTGGGACCGCCAACGAAACCTGCGTCATCGATGTTCGGATGCGGCGCTATCGTCGCTGCGCATCGGGATGTCGGGCGACACGCCGACACTAGGTCTGTTGGAGACAATGCTGCTTGGGCGCAAGGACCGATCGGGGGGTGAGGTGCGCATCGCGTTCCGTCGGGTTGGGCTTGCGCACCTCTTATCGATCAGCGGCGCGCACCTGGGGATTTTGCTTGGGCTGGTTTGGTTGCTGACGCGTTGGTTCGTGCCGAACCCGCCGAGGGCGGCGTTGATCGTGTTGGCTGTATTATTGTTGTATCTGATGGCGGTCCCGTTGCGCGTGCCGATCGTGCGGTCGGGGATCATGGCCGGGCTGTTCTGCGCCGCCTACGCCACGGGCCGACAGGTCCGGCCAATCCAGGTGCTGGCGTTCGCGGCGTTCGTCGTCCTGCTCTGGCGGCCGACGGACCTGTTCACGCCCGGGTTCCAACTGAGTTTCGCGGCGGTGGGGGGACTGATCCTGTTTGTCCAGCCGGTGTCGGACTGGCTCTGGCCCAGGCCGGAGGTGCTGCCCGGGCACCTGTCGGCGGGCTGGGTCATCGGGCGGTGGTGCATTGATTACCTGTCGGTCAGCCTGGTAGCTTTTTCCGTGGTCGCGCCTCTGGTGGCGTATCACTTCCAGATGGTCAACCCGTTGTCGGTGTTGTTGTCGATGATGGCCCTGCCGGTGCTGACCGCCGTCTTAGGGGTGGGTTACTTCAAGATCCTGATCGGGCTGATGTTGCCCAGCGTGGGGATGATCCTCGGCGGGCCGTTGAGTTGGTTGGGTGATTCGCTGCGTGG
>JAJDCW010000074.1 GCA_029260635.1 Phycisphaeraceae bacterium
CCTGCGTATGCTGCTGGACCCCGAGACCGCCCGCCCTGTGCGTGTGGACCTGTTGGATGCTGACGGCAAGTCCCGGGTGATCTGCCT
This sequence comes from Phycisphaeraceae bacterium, assembly GCA_029260635.1. GTDB lineage: Bacteria > Planctomycetota > Phycisphaerae > Phycisphaerales > Phycisphaeraceae > JAJRRS01. The sequence goes on from JAJDCW010000074.1 coordinate 88, forward strand.
GCTGAAAGACCCGATCCCGGTCGAAGCACGTGATGACGAAGACCCGTTCATGGGTAGCTTCCCCTCCGTTATCGACGTCGTGATGCCCGCCGACGAGGCCCGCATGACACTCACGCTCAAGAAGCCGACCCACAGCGACCGGTACATCCGCGAGGCCTATTTCGATTTCGACAAGCTCTACAAGGCATTGAAAATCAAAGAGCTGATCAATCTGGATCAACCCGCCGCCGTCCCAGAGCCCGTCCCCATCCGGTGATCTCGCGTTATAATGCCCGGCTCGAAACACAATGAGCAGGAGATGTATGACATGGGCGATACCCAACGCGAAACTACAAACCAACTGGACATCAAGTTTGACGACAATGGCCTGGTCCCCGCGATCGTTCAAGACATCGACACCGGCGAGGTGCTGATGATGGCCTGGATGAACGAGGCCGCCCTGAAGCAGACCCTCGAGGTCAAGAAGGCCACCTTCTACTCACGGTCACGCGACAAGATGTGGATCAAGGGCGAGAGCTCGGGGCACGTCCAGGAGGTCGTCGAGGCCCGCGTCGACTGTGACCAGGACCTGGTGCTGCTCAAGTGCAAGTCCCACGGCCCGTGCTGCCACGTCGGGTACAACTCCTGCTTCTACCGGTCCGCCGACGCCGACGGGTCGTTGACTGTGGTCGAGGAGAAGGTCTTCGACCCCGAGAAGGTTTACAAGTAAACCACAACCCGCTGGCCCCAACCGACCCGGTTCCGCCTCCCCTCAGCCCCGGCTCCGCCGGGGGATCGGCAAACTACAACGCAATCGCATTTACTTCACCCGCAGTGAACACCCATGGCCCAAAAGAAAACCACCCGCAAGACGACCGCACCCTCAAACCTCACCGACCGTGTGCGTCTGCTCCAGAAACGCCTGCGCCCCTCCGGCGCATCGGCGTTGCTGCTGACCAACCCCCGCGATATCCGCTACCTCACCGGCTTTGTAGGCGACGACTCCTGGGCCCTGATCCCGTTGCGCAGCAGCAAGGCCTACATCCTAAGCGACTTCCGCTTCGACGAGCAGATCGCCAAGGAAGCCCCGCACGCGCAAGCCATCATACGTAAGAAGAGCCTGGCCGAAGAACTCGCCACACTCGCGAATAGATTGCGCCTAAATAAGGTCGCGCTCCAGCCGGATTACCTGACGCTCGCTCAACGCAAACCTCTTGCCAAACACCTGGGTGCTAAACGCCTGCTCAAAACCGACGACGGCCTGCTCCAGCAGCGGGCGGTCAAGGACGCCGACGAGGTTAAGGCCATCCGCAAGGCCCTCGCCATCCAGCAGCAGGCCTTCCGCGAGACTTGTCAATTCATGAAACACGGACAGACCGAGAACGAGGTTGCGGCCTACTTGGAATACCGGATGCGCGCCCTGGGAGCCGACGGTGTCAGTTTCCCCTCGATCGTCGCCGCCGACGCCAACGGCAGCCTGCCCCACGCCGTCCCCGGCAAGGCCAAAATCAAAGCCGGTGGCAGCGTCCTGATCGACTGGGGTGCCAGGTACAACGGCTACTGCTCGGATATGACGCGTGTGGTTGCGCTGGGCAAGATGAAGCCGAAGATCGAAGAGGTCTATCAGATCGTCCTGGACGCTCAGATGGCCGCGATTGAGGCCATCGAACCCGGTAAGAAGCTCAGCGAGATCGACAAGGTCGCCCGGGATGTCATCACCAAGGCCGGCTATGGGGATCAATTCGGCCATTCCCTGGGCCACGGGTTGGGCCTGGATATCCACGAGCAGCCTGTTCTCTCGGGCAAGGCCAAGGGCGTCCTGGTGCCCGGCCATGTGGTGACCGTCGAGCCGGGGATTTATCTTCCGGGCGTCGGGGGGGTACGGATCGAGGATGACGTGCTGGTGACGCCCAAGGGCCACAAAGTCCTCAGTGACTTGCCCAAGAGCCTCGAATCCGCGATTATCTAAGTACAATCCCCCACGCTGATTGGCGTGGCTGACCCGGCTGCCCGCCTCATCTAGGCCGTTGCCGGTGTCAGTGCCCGGCTAGTTGTGATAGCGAGCCCGGGCGGGTCGATCAGGCTACACAGGAACACTCCATGGTTGACTTAAAGACACTAAAGCAACTCATCAAACTCATGGTCGACAACGACCTCACCGAGTTGGATATCCAGGCCGAGGGCGGACCGGTCAAGCTCAGGCGAAACAGCCAGAGCGCCGGCGGCGTCCAGATGGTCCCGATGACCCAGCCGGTCGCGCCGGCCGCCGCGGCACCCGGCCAACCCGCAACCGCCGCACCCGGATCACCGGCCGATGCCGACGAATCCGGCGAAACCATCGACAGCCCGATGGTCGGCACCTTCTACACCGCGTCCAGCCCAGACGCCAAACCCTTCGCCTCGGTCGGCGACCACGTCGATCCGGACACCGTCGTCTGCATCGTCGAGGCCATGAAGGTCTTCAACGAGATCAAGGCCGAGACCATCGGCACGATTGTCAAGGTCCTGGTCGAGAACGGCCAGGCCGTCGAGTTTGGCCAACCCCTTTACGTCATCAAGCCGGATTGATCGGATCTAAGGCCCCGGTTTCGGCATCACGAGACCAGGCCAAGTTGAACGCACCGCATCAATTCTGACCCGACCCTAGACCCCATACCCCAGACCCTACGCTTATGTTCTCACGTATCCTGATAGCAAACCGAGGCGAGATCGCGGTAAGAATCATCCGTGCGGCGCATGATCTGGGCATCGAGGCGGTCGCGGTGTATTCCACCGCCGACAAAGACTCCAAGCACGTGAAGATAGCGGACCAGGCCATCTGCATCGGCGCAGCCCCCCCGGCAGATTCATACCTGAACATCGCCCGCATCATTGCCGCCGCTGAGGTCGCTAACGTCGATGCGATCCACCCCGGCTACGGCTTCCTGGCTGAGAACTCCCACTTCGCCGAGGTCTGCCGGTCCTGCAACATCGAGTTCATCGGCCCCAGCGTCGAGTCGATGCGCATCCTCGGCGACAAGGTCCAGTGCAAGCAACTGGCCATCAAGAACAAAGTCCCCACCAGCCCCGGCTCCAAGGGGGAGATCGACCCCAATGACGAGTCCGGCGCGGTCAAGATCGCCAAGGAGATCGGCTACCCCGTCATCATCAAGGCCGCCGCAGGCGGTGGGGGGCGCGGGATGCGCGTGGCGCACAACGACATGTCGCTGCGCTCCGGGATCAAGGCCGCACGCCAGGAAGCCGAGGCCGCCTTCGGCAACGGGACGGTTTACCTCGAAAAATTCATCGAACACGCCCGTCACGTCGAGGTCCAGGTCATCGGCGACCAGCACGGCAACGTCATCCACCTCTACGAACGCGACTGCACCATGCAACGCCGAAAGCAGAAGCTCATTGAGGAATCCCCTTGCCCGGTGATCTCATCTGAACAACGTGAGAAGCTCTGCAAGTCCGCCGCCCGCCTCTGCAAGTCCGCCGGCTACTACTCCGCCGGCACGGTTGAGTTCCTATACGGCTCTGACAAGAAATTCTACCTGATGGAGGTCAACACCCGCGTCCAGGTCGAGCACCCCGTGACCGAGATGGTCACCGGCGTCGATATCGTCAAGGAGCAGATCCGCATCGCCGCAGGCGAGAAGCTTTCGGTGACGCAGAAGCAGATCAAGCAGAAGGGCCACGCCATCGAGGTCCGCATCAACGCCGAAGACCCCGCGAAAAACTTCACGCCCTGTGCCGGCAGGATTGACTTCTTCGACCTGCCCGGCGGCCCCGGCGTCCGCGTCGATACCCACTGCCACGCAGGCTACCGCATCCCGCCAAACTACGACTCGATGATCGCCAAACTCATCGTCCACCAGCCGACCCGCGACGAGGCGATCGCCACACTCAAGCGTGCCCTGCGTGAGTTCAAGATCGACCCGATCAAGACCACCATCCCTCTGCACGCCGACCTGGCCCGCAATGGCAACTTCATCCGCAGCGACGTGGACATCAACTTTGTCGAGCGACTGCTTGGCATCTAAAGAACTGGTATTTACCTGCCTCAACGAAGCCCGGTCATGCCCAAAGGGCTTGGCCGGGGTAATCCAAGGTAGACCGGGTTTGGATTTACAACGACTTACCCGTTCCATTCCCCGGTAAACACCGTCGTGGCTGGTCCCGTCATGTAGACGTGGTTGTCGCTCTCTTTCCACTCAAGCACCAGCTGACCCCCCGGCAGGTGAGCCGTGATCGTCCGCTCGCCGCATCCGGTCAACACACCGGCCACACAGACCGCGCTCGCGCCCGTGCCGCAGGCCATCGTGACCCCGCTGCCACGCTCCCAGTGGCGCACCTTCACTTCATCGCGCGTAAGCACCTCGACAAAATGCACGTTCATCCGGCTGGGGAAAGCCGGGTGATGTTCCAGCAGAGGCCCCACGGTTTCCAACGCGACCACATTCAGGTCATCCACATAGATCGTGACGTGCGGGTTCCCGGTCGAGCAGAAAGTGCCGATGAACGTCGCCGCCGGGTCATCGGTCTTGAAACCAAACGTCTGCGGCTGGTCGGTCGGGGTCATCTGTCTGACATCGACGGGCACATCGGCCGGGTCCAGTTTCGGCTCGCCCATATCGACCGTCACGCAATCCACCTGGCCGTTGTCATCGAGCGTGTACGCCAGCGTGAGCACGCCGTTACCGGTCTGAACATTCATCGGGTGCGCGGTCACGACGCCGCTATCGTGGGCGAGCTTGCAGAGACAGCGGATGCCGTTGCCACACATCTCGCCCTCGGACCCGTCGATATTGAACATACGCATCCGACAATCAGCATCCACAGCTTCTTCCGGGGGAAGCAGCAGGATCAAACCATCGCCGCCTACACCTAAGTGGCGGTCGGAAATCCGCCGGGCGATTTCAGCAGGATTGTCTAGCAGCCCCGGGGGTAGCTTCCGAGGGTCGAAGCCGTTGACATAGACATAGTCATTGCCAAGGCCGTGCATCTTCGTGAATTTCATGGTCGGACCCATACCGGTTTAATCGTCGTTTGAGCCTCTATTATACGAAAGAAAGACAAACATGCCCGGGTGCCCGTATGGGGACGTATCCACACACTTCAACTATACCAGGCCTGCACCAGAACGACCGCCACAAGCGAAAATACCGACAGGCCGTTGACCCACCGCATCTGCCGGTCGATCGGCAGACGGTTGATGGGTGAGCCCACCAATGATTTGAGATAATCCTGCCGCCATTGGATCGATCCGTGCCGCCAACTGTGTTTGTCGACACGCATGTGACTCAGTTCAGCCACATGCTGTAACGCCCCGATCATCGTGTTCGCGTCCTGGGGTTCCACGACTTCACCGCCACGCTCCCTGACAAGGTGAGCCACCGCGAAGCTGTCCGCCTGCCGCTCGGCCCGGCGAGACACCCAGCCAAACGCGGCCACCCAGACAATGACTGATACAGCCACTGTTGCGAGTACAATCGCCTCGGGCGAATCCATGATCGAGGTGCCGATCGGTGGCAACCTGGCTGTTAGAGGACCGTTCGTTTCAGATGTCATGCTCACGATCCGACCCGCATCATTCAGCCAGACGCCGTGATTCGCCAGCACAACGACAGCCATCGTCTCCACCACACCCATCAGGGCAACGGCCGTGACGATCAGGCTGACCATGTGGTGTTTCTTCACATGCGCCAATTCGTGGGCCATGACCGCCTCGACGTGGGGTCCGGGCATCTGCTGCAACAGGGCATCTGTGATGAGGATAAACCGCAGCGGGGCGATCAGACCCATGACCGCGGCGTTGACCATCCCGCCGTGCGTCCGCCACAGCAGCAATTCATTCACACGCACCCGATGAGTCTTGCACATGCCCAGGAGGTGTTCTCGGATCTCTCCCTCGGGCATCGGCACGGTGTTCCAGATCACTCGGATCAGTAGTGGAGTAAGCAGGAATATACCCAGGCTGCCGCCAAGCGTGAGCCAGGGGCTGATCTGGAAGGTCAGACCGAACCACCCGCGCACCACCGCCAGCTGCACCGCCTCCCCCCAGGCAAAGATGCAAATCAATGGCACAAGGATCAGCGCCACCTGATAACGGAACTGCAACCCGACATACTGCCATCTTGTCCAGGTCGGGTAGACCGGCAAACCCTGATCTATCCGTTTCATGACCCCCGCTTCACGCAGCCGACGCTCGATCGGGTAGTAGGCCCACCACCGTAGCCCCAAGAGCGCAAGCGTCGGCAGCAGCACGGCAAGCTCGTCTAACAGCAAGACGTATTGAATCCCGGTGTATTCTTCTACAACCGAGCGCAGATGCACCAGCAGGCCGAGGTGCAGGTCCAGGATAAACGTCGCCAGCAACGCCACACGGAACAGCCCACCCAGCCATTCAAGCCGACGCAGATGCCTGGCCGCATCATCCGATTTAAGGCGGCCGTAAGTCCAGCGACAGGCGAAAGCGTAGATGCAAAGGATCAGCAGTTTCGGGCCCACCACACCTGCGAGTAAGACGGGCCAGCTCACATCATGCCTGACCCAGTGGGCCGCCTGGTCGTGGGCAAACAGGCACAGCATCATCACGATGATCAATAGCTGCATGGGGTGCTTGCCGATCAGTAGAGCCGGCGTTTCTCCTGAAGGGTCATCGCGTCGGCCTTCAATCCAGCCTCGTTCAACATGGCATCGCTACTTTCGATCGCAAGTCGGATCGCCCTATTCATTGCACGACGGTTACCACGATTCGCCTGGTAACGATGAATGCCCAGCCGTAGCGTCGCCTCAACCCGGAACATCCGATCTTCGTCATTTAACGCAAGATTGACCAAGTCCCCGTGATGCGGGTCGATACCCAGCATAAGCTCCAGTTTCGGTTGCCAGGCCTGGCGGATACGAGTGATAGCGTCTGACCAACGCCGCAGATCCTCACTGCTTAACCGTTCGTCCTCGACAGACATCTCATATAGCAACATCCCTGCCGACTCCATCATGTCCAGCCCAGTGACACGGTGATACAACCGGTCGCAGTGTTCAAATAGCCGATGGCCGAAGACCCATACGGCTAATGCCAGGTTCCGGGCCCTGTCTTTCTCTCCATGTAGATACAGCCATGCGGCGTGTTCAATCGACCATGTGTAGATATCTTCAAGTGCTTCGCCGTAGTCTGGTCCCGCCCCAATCGCGACGGGGATATGTCTGTCTATCCCCCACGTTCTGACATCCTCGTTTGAGGCGGCTTCTAACAGAAGATCGACCAGTTTGTAGACGAGGGCATCATGCTCACGGGTTTTAGGCAACACGTCGCCCTGATCGGCATAGAGTCTCAACGCGGCCTCGTAGTACATATCCGCCGACTCTTTTGGGTTTCCAGGTTGGGCGATCACAGGCAGGTCGGCAGAAAAACCCTGCTCCTTTAGCGCATCAGCCTGCGTCAGTGATGTCGGGCTATCCGCAATACCGTAAATCTTCAGGGCTACCAGAAGCAGTAGCACAGTTACCACCAGCGAGATCAAGTATCGCGTTTTCACGCTTGAGCAGACTCCTGCGAAGTATGTTGAATGGATTGACGCGTTTCTTTGCCGGGTGTCTGCCTGCCTGGTACGGCCTTATCGCCTAGCATTAAACGCAACAGGTTTGGGATATCGGGATTCTCCCGGTCGCCCGCGCCATAGCCGACGCCTTGCAGCGTCATCGCCGGGGGTTCGCCGAAGGTTTCACACAGCGCCGCGACGATCGCCGCGCCGGTAGGTGTGACCAGTTCCCCCTTGCGGTCAACGCCCACGGTTGCCACCCCGCGCATCAGGTAGGCCGTCGCCGGGGCGGGGACTGGCATCATCCCGTGGTCACACTTCACAAACCCGTGCGAGATCGGCAACGCCCCGCAGGACAGCGTATCGACCTGCAACAATTCCAACGCCACCGCCGAACCGAGCATATCCACAATCGAGTCGATCGCCCCGACCTCGTGGAAGTGGACCTTCTCGATCGGCATGCTGTGAACCTTGGCCTCGGCCTCGGCGAGCGCGGTCGTGATCCGCCTCGCCCGGTCCTTCGCCCGGTCCGTAGTCCGCAACTGATCGATCATCCCCATAATGTCGTTGTAATGCGTGTGATGGTGATGATGATCATGTCCGTGGTCGTGATGATGACGATGCCCGTGGTCATGGCTGTGATTGTGGCTGTGATCATCCTTCCCGGCGTGGACCTTCAGGTCGATCGCGCCGATCCCGTGTCGCTGGACACGTTCGGTTGTCACGCGGTAAGGCTGTTGGACACTCAGCGGCTCCAGGGCCTTGAGTATCCCGTCAAGCGGGGCTCCCAGGTCAATCGCGGCCCCCAGGAACATGTCCCCGGCGATCCCACTGAATGGGTCGATATGCAGGTGCTTACTCATAGGTGGGCATCATAGCCCGCCAGCCCTCAGACCTCCACGGCTAGGTAACTTCAATCCGCCAAGGGAGTTCGGCTAAGGCGAGATTATGCAGCCGTCACGCCCTGTTGACCGATCCACGGAGGGGGCTAGGCTTATTCTGTATCCCTGAGCCCTGTACGAGAAGAACCACACAAACCGAGGTTAAATATGTCGGATCAGCCCGAAATGCCAAATAACCCCCAATCACCGGGCCGTCCACCGATTGACCCATCGTTCTCCGCACCGCCACCGCCGCCTCCCCCCCCGGCCGCGGGATACCCCCAGCCGTACTACGGCCCACCACCCAAGGCATCCGGTGGTGTGGTCAGTAAAGTCATGACCTCGATCCTGGCGACCGTCTTTATCTCGTCCATCTTTCTGAACATCTACTTCGCTATCATCTTCTCACAGCAGGTGTCGCTCGGCCCGATTGTCGAACAGACCTTCCATGAAGGAACCACTGAGCAGCGCGTCGTGATCCTGCCCGTGACCGGCGTGATCAATGACGAGACCGCGGTCTACGTCCGTCAGGCGATCAAGTCGCTGCACGAGAACCCCCCGGCCGCGATCGTGCTCCGCGTGGACTCCGGCGGCGGCGCGGTCGGTGCCTCGGACCGGATCTGGCACTACATCACCGACTTCCGCGCTGCACACCCTGACATCAAGATCATCGCCAGTTACGGCTCCTACGCCGCCAGCGGGGGTTACTACGTCTCCGCTATGGCCGATGAGATCTACGCTGAGAACACCTGCGTCACCGGCAGCATCGGCGTGATGGGGCAGCTCTTCACCGTCGAGGGCCTGCTCGAAAAGGTCGGCGTCTCGCCAATTACGATGGTCGCGACCGAGTCGCCCGACAAAGACCGCGCAAACGACATCACCCGCGCCTGGACCGAGGAAGACCGCCAGGTTGTGCAGGTGCTTCTGGATAACGCCCACGAGCGTTTCGTGCAGGTCGTCGCCGAGGGCCGGGCCTCGGTGATGAATGAAGACGAGGTCCGTGGCATCGCGACCGGCCAGATCTACACCGCGGCGGAAGCCAAGGAAGCGAAGCTGATCGACGAGGTCGGCTACCTC
>JAJDCW010000075.1 GCA_029260635.1 Phycisphaeraceae bacterium
CATCCGCTTCGGGCTCTCCGCCGTCAAGGGCGTCGGCGAGAAAGCGATGGACGCCATCATCGCGGTACGCGAGAAGGACGGCCCGTTCGCCAGCCTCTACGACTTCTGTGAACGCGTCCCGCTGGGCACCGTCAACAAGGCCACCATCGAGGCGTTAATCAAGTGCGGCGCGTTCGACGAAGTCCACGGCATCGAGAACCGCGCCGCGATGGTCGCCGCGATGGAGGGCGCCATCCAGGCAGGCCAGCGCGCCGCCTCCGACCGCGACTCCGGGCAGATGAACTTCTTCGGCGGCGCGGCCGACTCGCCCGGTGAGACCGACGCTGCGCCGCAGGTCACACTCCCCAATATCGCGCCGTGGTCCAAGCAGGACCTGCTCAAGTTCGAGAAATCCGTCCTCGGCTTCTACGTCTCCAGCCACCCGATGGACGAGCACAGCGATGCGTTGCAACGATACGCCTCCTGCACCATCGCCGACGTCGAACAACTCCGTGCCGAGACGCAGGTCATCCTCGGCGGGATGCTCACCCGCGTCCGCCCGACCTTCACCCGCGCCTCAGGTAAGAAGATGGCCCACCTCACGCTCGAAGACAAGACCGGCCCCATCGACGCCGTCGTCTTCCCGCGGACCTACGACCTGGTTGCACCGCTGCTCGAGAACGACCGCATCGTCTTCCTCAAAGGCAAGGTCGACCGCAAACGTGAAACGCCACAACTCCTCGTGGATGAAGTCATCCCCATCGAGCTGGCCCCCGAGCAACTCACGCGAGCCGTCAAGATCGTCCTGCACGACACCAACAACGACGGCCAGCAAAACGCCTTCAACGGCGAACTCGCCCAGCTCCGTGAGGTCCTCCGCATGGCCTCCAACCGCGGCCAGTCCCGGGCCGAGGTCATCATCGAGCTTCATCAGCAGAACAAAATCGTCTCGCTTCGGCTGCCGTCCAGCATGCGTGTCAGCATCGACGAGCACCTGACCCACGGCATCACCGCCACACTTGACCGCGCCAACCCCGGCCAGTCGTCCTGCGAACTGATCGGCCCGCCCAAGATCAACGTCGGCAACGCCCCCACCGAACTGCTGCACAACGACCAGCTCGACACCGGCCCAGCCCTCGCCATGACCTCCAGCGTCCAGAGCGAAGAAACCTGCGCCAGCATCGACCGCTACTAGCAAACTACCTCGCTCCACACCCACAAAAAAAAGCCCACGGCCTCTCGACCGTGGGACTTCTTAATTCCTAACAACCCCCAGATTCCAACCAATCTACTCAGCCCTTCGCCTTGAGGATATCGCGGATCTCTTCCAGCAAGACCTCCTCCTTCGGCGGCGCCTTGGGCTCGGCCGGCTTCTCTTCTTCCTTCTTCTTCATATTGTTCATCACCTTGATGACCATGAAGATCGCAAACGCGATGATCACGAAGTTGATGACGGTGTTGGCGAATACCCCGACGTTCATCGTCACCGCCTCGACCGCTTTACCCTCGGCATTCACGGTCGCTTCCTTGAGCGTCACGACGATATCCGAGAAATCCACCCCGCCGGTGAGGATCCCGATCGGCGGCATAATCACGTCCGCCACGAACGATTTCACGATCCCGCCGAACGCCGCACCGATCACGATGCCGACCGCCATATCCATGACGTTCCCGCGCATCGCGAATTCCTTGAATTCCTTAATCATGCCCATAACTTCGTCCTTTCAATAGGTGAACAGGTTAACAACACCCGGAAGTTAACAGGTAAACAAAACGCACACGTTCCCGGTTCCCCCACATGCTGTTTGCGATGGGTGGGTAAAAAGCCAGACACACCCGATCCACCGCCCCTCAGCCAGACATGCAAGCCCGCATTATCCACGGTCCCACCCCGGATTTCAACAACGGGCCGGGGGTACGATAATATTCACGCTTCCACCGCTCAATAGAACGCGATACAATGGTTTCCCGTTTCACGCCCCACTCGGTCGCATCCTCTGCAAAGGGCATCATCATGCTGCGTAAACTCATCTATTCCGTCCTGGTCATCATCATCGTCGTGCTCGGTGGCTACCTGCTGTCCATCAAGATGGAAGACTGGAGGGCCAGCCAGATCGCGACCGCGCCGCCCGAACAGGTCACGGTCCACTTCGTCGTCACCGTCCCCCCGGAGACGCCGCGCTATCAGAAGCTCTACCTCGCCGGCAACAGCAAAGAACTCGGCTCCTGGCGCGCCGAAGGGCTCGAACTTAAAAAAAGTGATGACGACAAGTACCACGCCACCATCCAACTACCCGGCGGCGAACCCGTCGAATACAAAGTCACACGCGGGTCATGGAACTCCGTCGAACGCGGCGCCGACGGCGTTGAGATCGAAAACCGCACGCTCTCCCCCACCAAGACCCAGGCCGTCAACATCAAGGTCGCCACCTGGGTCGACCAGGGCAAGGCAGAGCCCGGCAAGTCCACCGCCTCCGGCAACATCCGCATGCACGTCGGCTTCCACTCCACCCTCCTGAATAACGAACGCACACTCGCCGTCTACCTCCCGCCGGGCTACGACCAGAACCCCGACGCGCGCTACCCCGTCCTCTACATGCAGGACGGCCAGAACGTCTTCGACACCGCGACCAGCTTCGCCGGCGTCGAGTGGAACGCCGACGAGACCGCAGAAAAACTCATCACCGAAGGCACCATCAACCCCGTCATCATCGTCGGCATCTATAACTCACCGGACCGCACCGAGGAGTACACCCCCTGGCAGGCCAGCGAAACCGACCCGGTCGCACGCGGCGTGTACTACGGCTGGGCCGTCGCCTACGAGGTCAAACGATTCATCGACAAGACCTACCGAACCAAGCCCGACCGCGCCAACACCGCCATCGCCGGTTCATCGCTGGGCGGACTCATCGCGTTGGACACCGCACGCGCCCACAATGACATCTTCGGCGCCTGCGCCGCACTCTCCCCCGCGCTCTGGTCCGCTGAAGGCGAGCTGCTCAGCCAATGGACCGCCGACCACGACTGGATGAACGGCACACGCTTCTGGATCGACGTCGGTGAAGGCGAAACCGAAGACTACCCCACCGGCGAAGCCGTCCCCCACCTGCAGACACTCGCCGCCACCCTCCAGTCCGCCGGCCTCGTCAAGGGCCAGGACTACATCGAACACATCGCCGAAGGCGAAGAACAAAACGAGGCCGCCTGGTCAAAACGCTTCGACCAGGTGCTCATGTTCTTCTACGGGAAATAATTACAAACAACCACACCCCTTAAGCCCACGTTTTCCAAACGTGGGCTTTTTTCTTTTAAGGCATCCCCTACTCCACCTTCTCCAACATCAGATAACGCCGCGGCTGCAATTCCTCACCCGCCTCATCCATCGGGTACGCATTCACCGTGTCGCCCTTCAAATGGTTCTTATACAGATTCACCGGACGGACCACCGCCAGCTTGTCGTCGTGTTTGATGATCAGCTGCACCTGCACGTTGGACGCATCGATCTTGTAAAACGCGCCGTTACTCCACTGCCATCGCGTGTCGCGCGTCCAATCTTGTGAAGGGATACACGCGGTCAACACCTGCGCATCCGGTTGCTGCTCGGCCCACGCCTTGGTCGCATACTCAACCAGTACGTCACGATCGCCGCCGGTGTACCGATCCGGCGGCAGCGTGTTCTCCGCGATGATCTTCGCCTCCAATGACTTGGCTTGCTCACGGACCTGCGCACGCACCTCGGCCAGCCTTGTCACATAAGGCTTCGCCTCCTCCTCGCCGAACGCACGCAGCACCAGCAGCTTCGTCTCCGCCCAGCCGAACCGCTGCTCGATCCCGCTGTTTTCCCCGAAGAACATCGGCTTCTGCTCGGCGACGCCTTGGTCCGCGATATCCATCGCCTCCTTCAGGTCGGCCTCGAACGCCGCGGGCAGGGTTTTTTTGTACTCGACCAGCTCCGCCGCAAACTCATTCCGCGAACTCTGGAAGTGGTTGAAAATCCGCTCCATCTGATCGCCCGCATCTGTTTTCTGCTCGACCAGCGGCACGTAGGTCTTCGCGATCCGCGTGATTTCCGCCAGCACCTGCCCGTCTTCCTGCACCACCTGCGCCAACTTCTCCGGCTGCTGCACCGTGAAACCAAAGCTGCGGTACCGGCCGGCCAGGTCCTGCATCAGCTTGAAGTCCGCGTCGTAGTTGGGGTAATGCTCCATCCCCGTGAGCTTGGCAAGCTCGACATCCACCGCCCGCAGCCGCGACTCCTGCGCACCAATCAAGGCGGCCGCCTCCGTCACCTGGTCCGCGACCGGCTGAACCTGCGGGTGCCCCGCGGGCAACTGCGCGATGTAGTCCGCCGCCAGCGCGTGCTTCTTCTTCGCAGTCTCCACCGTCGCCAGCCCGTCACGTATCTCGCTGTGCACCGGCTTCGGCCCGTCCGCATCGATCCGCGCCACCACCGCCGCAACCGCATTCGTATAACCAGTCGTCTCGCGTACGTACCACCGCGCGTTCTTCAACAGCTCTTCCTGCTTGTAATCCAGCTTCGGCACGGTCGGGGCCGGCGCAGGCTCCGCCTCACCCGAACCTTCCGCGTCAGCCGGGGCGGACTCCACGGGCTTGGCTTCTTTCGGCGGGGCGCTCGGATTCAGGATCGCGCGCACCTCCGCCACACCCGCCGCCGCCGTGTCATAACGACCCTGCACCGAAGACACCGACGCATCGTCCGCCGGCAACTCTTTCAAGTACACCGCCGCCTGGTCCAGCCGCTTCTGCGCCGAGTCGAGGCGCATCGTCGTCAGCTTGGCCCGGCTGCCCTTGGCCGGGTTCGCCGCCGTCCCCGCCGACTCGCGCGCCGATTTCAGGTCGTACTCCGCGTTCTTTACCTCGTTCTCGGCCTTGCCCAGCAACGCCTCGTCCAACCCATACACGGAACCCACACCCATGCACATCACGCCCACAAAAAGCGTCGTGGCCATAGCACGCAAAACCAGCCGGCTCATCTGTCGCCTCATCTTCATAATCCTTTCGCTGACGGGCGCGTCCGTAAGGCCGGATACACCCGAAGGTCACTCGAAATTGATGCACACCCACCAGTCAGACAGGCCTCACCCCCACGCGGGATGCCCGGAACCCCGGAACACGGGAACCCCGGTTACACCCACCAGTTTACCACCCCGGAGCAAGGCTCCACAACCATCTTGTGCGCACAAACAGCCGTATTTCTCAATGAAATCTCAAGCAATCAAGTCGATTCACAAACCAGACTCTTATATACCGTTACCGACCCGGCCCCCCCAGCCACAACCACCCCCATGCGCACAAACCTGTC
>JAJDCW010000076.1 GCA_029260635.1 Phycisphaeraceae bacterium
TAATCCGGGGGCCGGGGGTCCGTCATCTAGCCGGGGCGTCCGCTACCAAGTCCCGTCACCGGTTACACCTTTTGAGTGCAACGTTCCGTGGGGGCAGCCCTCGAGTCCTGGTCCTTTTAATCTTTGGATGCTCAGGGTAGCCGTCGACGCCGTCGTGGGTTGTCAGCACCCCCGCCACGCCCCCGGAAGTTGGCAAGTGTTTCATTCGTTGCCGTGCCGGGAAAAGTTGGGGGGTCTACTATAGGCTGACGCGACGGGTTTGTGCGCATGAGGATGGATAATCGACGTGTGGAGGGTGGGTTAAGGTAAGGCCTGGAAGTGCACTATCTAATTGCGTCTTAAGGGGTATAAATAATCAATCAATGTTTGGTATGTGCGCACTGTAGTGGTTATCAATTATATTGATTCTCGACCTCATGGAGTATACGCCTGTGGATGACACTATGAAATCATGTTTGCTATCAATATTGCAGCGGGGCATCAATGATGCTGAATGTCTGGTTAGAACAGGAGACAGTAAACGAGCGGAAGAATTATAAGACGCTTTAGATAACATTCCTGCTTACATACATAAATGGGACAATGAATCTGAAAGGCTTATAAAAATGCAATTAGATATCTTTAATGGCTACTATCCCGATCATCTAACTAACTATAGTGAAATGCTTGTTCAGAGATCTAATATTTTTGATGTTTCACGTTGATTTAGATCGCTTCGATAAGTGTATAACAGTCCCACCCGTGGGAGCGGGTGGGCTTTGGGGTGGGGTTGTGTTTGACCGCGTGCTGAAGCTCGCTCGCAGGTAGGGTCAAGCGGCGAGGATACGGCTTGGGGTATTGATGCCGACTTCGTGGCCCAGGGTGTGTTTATTGCAGCGGACGACGGTGCCGGTGAGGTCGTAGCCGTTGTCGGCGCCGTGGGGCTGGATGAAGACGGTGATGTGGTGGCCGTTGGGGTTGGGCTCGGGTGCGATGATGCCCAGGCCCGTGTCGGACTGGTTGGCGAGCTGGACGGTGCAGATCTTCTTAGTCGGCTGCTTGCGGTCGGTGTTGTCGGTGATGATGGCGGTAGCGCTGCCATTGAGAGGCAGGCGGTCGCTGCCGCGGCGTTCCAGGAAGAGGACGTCGCTTGGGCCTGAGGGGGGCTTGATGAGTCGCAGGTGGTCGGGGGTGATCTGTTCGTCTGACATGGTTGACTCCTGTCTCAAGCGTGATGCGGTTGACGGGGTGTCAGGTGCATCGTTTTTGGTGGCCGTCCCCCGGCAGAGCCGGGGGCTGAGGGGATAAGGGGTCTTTGCGGGCAACGGTGCTTATCCAGTGCTAAGATCGGCCGGTCTTGGGGGTGGGTTTACTCGGATTGACGGGGTTATAGGGAAAAAATGACGGGATTTGTGTCACTTATCGGAGCCGGGCCTGGCGACCCCGGGCTGATCACAGTCATCGGGCTGGAGCGTCTGCGTGCGGCGGACGCGGTGGTGTTCGATGCGCTGGTGAACCCGAGGCTGCTGGCGGAGGCGAAGCCGGGGGCGAGGCTGATCGATGCGGGCAAGCGAGGAGGGGACCACAACCTGACGCAAGAGCAGACGAATCAGTTATTGGTCGACCTGGCGGGCGAGGGGTTGCGGGTCGTTCGGCTGAAGGGGGGAGACCCGTATCTCTTTGGAAGAGGCGCGGAGGAGGTGGCGTACCTCGCGCGGCATGGCGTGAAGTGTGACGTCGTGCCGGGGATCACCAGCGGGATCGCGGCGCCGATGTATGCGGGGATCCCGGTAACGCATCGGAAGGTGGCGAGCACGGTGACGTTTGTGACCGGGCACGAGGAGCCGGGCAAGGCCGAATCGGGAGTGGATTACGAATCGCTAGCGGGCTTGGTCAAGGTCGGCGGGACGGTGTGTTTCTACATGGGGATCGGCCAGCTCCCCCGGATCGTGGCGAGCCTGGTTGGGTATGGGTTAGATGCGGGGACGCCGACGGCGGTGGTGCAGTGGGGGACGCGTACGACGCAACGGTCGGTGAAGGGGCGCTTGGACGCGATCGAAAAACTGATCGAGGCGGAGGGGATCGGTGCGCCGGCGATCATTGTGGTGGGCGAGGTGGCGGGTTTGGATGAGCCGGGGCTGGACTTCTTTACGGCGCGCCCCTTGTTCGGCAATCGTGTGCTGGTGACGCGGACCCGGCAGCAGGCGTCTGAGTTGAGCAGGCAATTAGAAGCGTTGGGCGCCGAGGTGCTGGAAGCGCCGACGATCGAGGTCGTGCCGACGGAAGATTACTCGGCGGTGGATGAGGCGGTTAAGGGTGTGGGGCGATTCGACTGGCTGGTACTCACGAGCAGCAACGCGGTGGAGCTGCTTGGCGAGCGGATGGCTGTGTTGGGCTTGGATGCACGGCACCTGGCGGGTGTGAAGATCGCGTCGGTGGGGGAGGCGACGACGGCGAGCCTGCTGTCGGGGCTTGGCATCCGGGCGGACTTCGTGCCGAAGCGGACGATGGGGGACGGGCTGGCGGCGGAACTGATTGAACGTCACGACCTGTCAGGGCGGTCCGTGCTGCTGCTGCGGGCGGATATCGCCCGGCCGGGGCTGCCGAAGATGTTGGGTAAGGCGGGGGCTGCGGTGACGGAGTTGGCGATGTACGAGACGCGGATGGCGGCGGCCTTGCCCGACGGGGTTTTGGATGCGTTAAAGCAGGGCGAGGTGGATTGGGTGACGTTTACAAGCTCATCGACGGTGAGCAATCTGGTAGCCCTGCTGGGGGATCAACGGGGGTTTTTAGAGGGCGTGAAGACGGCGTCGATCGGCCCGGTGACCAGCGAGACGATGCGGGGATTGGGGATAGCGGTGACGGTTCAGGCTGAGCAATCTCACGTCCGGGGGCTGGTGGAGGCGGTGGTGGGGAAAATCTGAATATGTGTTTAGTGTATTTTTGGTAGTCACTTACGGCTAAAATTGGCCGTCTTTATGGGGTGCGGAGCCTCGACCGATCCAACCCCCGTTTGCCGCCGATGGCGGGCTTGGGTAGGCTATTTTGGCCCCTGAGGGGCATTGAACGAATAAACACAACCTAAACCTTGGAGATATCCATGCTCGAAGCCTACGAACAACTCAAGTCCCTGGTTGCCTCTGTTGAAGACGATCTGCGTAAGGCTGCGGGCGGGAACAAGGCCGCTGGGACGCGTGTGCGTAAGCAGATGCAGGATGTGAAGAACATGGCCCAGACGCTGCGTGTGAAGGTGCTTGAGAATCGCGACGGCGATTGATCGCTGACGGGTCGGGCCTGCCGGGGTCTTAGGTATACATCGCTGGGCGTGTAGACGGCCACGATTCCGTGGTGGCGTGACGCCGTGTCTGTCGTGGGTAGGCCCCGGGTCTGGAAGCACGCGGTGGGTTGGTCAAGTTGCCATACCCGCGGTGGTCTGAGCCGTAAGCCGTGATAACACGACAGGCAGGAAGGATCGGGCAGGGCATGGCACCACAGTTATTGTTCGATATCTCGGGCGTCGATTACGACCACGTAGCGTACGACGCTGAGGCGATCGAGAAAGTCAACCCACACCGCGGCGCGATGCGGCTGATCGATAAGATCGTGTACGCGACGGACGACCTGCAATACACGATGGCCTCCCGAGACATCCGCGACGATGAGTTCTGGGTGCCGGGGCACATCCCGGGTCGGCCGATCTTTCCGGGTGTGCTGATGGTCGAAGCCGGGGCGCAGCTGGCGAGCTTTGTTTGCCTGAGCAAGCAGGGGATCGAGTTCATGGGCTTCGCGGGCCTGGAGGACGTGAAGTTCCGTGGGCAGGTGGTGCCGGGCGATAAGCTGTACATCCTGTGTGAGCTGGTGGAACTGCGTGCCCGCCGCAGCAAGAGCCGGGTGCAGGGCGTGGTGGACGGCCGCCTGGCTTTTGAAGCGATGATCATCGGGATGCCGTTTTGATCCGGTGTTGTTAACGCCGATGCCGGGGGCGCGACAAGTCGCGACGTTTCATGTGAGACGTTTCGTGACTGAATAAGATCATTATTTGAAGCAGAGGGTACCCGTGTCAGGCGGGGCATCCGTAACAGCCGTACGAATGAACGTGCGGCAGGAGAGATCATGAAGATTGTCAGGTACGGCATCATCGGTTGTGGGGCGATCGCACAACGCAGGCACATCCCCGAGGCGGCGGCGAATAAGCGGTCGCAGGTCGTCGCGATCGCGGACCCGGTGCGTGGCCGGGCCAAGGAGACGGCGGACCCGCTGGGTGCGGCGGCGTATACCGATTATAAGAAGATGCTCAAGGAGCAGGACCTGGACGCCGTGGCCGTATGTGGGCCGAACAAGCTGCACGCCCCGATGACGGTCGATGCGTTCAAGGCCGGGCTGCACGTGCTGGTCGAGAAGCCGATGGCGACCACCCGGGCCGAGGGCAAGAAGATGATCGCGGCGGCGAAGAAGGCCCGCAAGTACCTGATGGTGGGCATGAACCAGCGTCTGATGCCGCCGCACGTCAAGGCCAAGGAGGTCCTGGACTCCGGGCGTGTTGGCAAGCCGATTTCATTTGAGACCTCATTCAAGCACCCCGGCCCGGACGGCTGGTCGGTGGACGGGGCCAAGAGCTGGTTCTTCAAGAAGATTCCCGCGGTGATGGGCGTGACCGGCGACCTGGGCGTACACAAAGCCGACCTGATGCGCTGGATGCTCGGCGAAGAATTCGTCCTGGCCGGTGGCGTCATCACGACGCTGGACAAGCGCACCGACAAGGGCCGGCTTATCCCGCTGGACGACAACGCCTTCATTACGCTCAAGACACGCTCCGGCATCATCGGGTCCATGAACATCTCCTGGACCAACTACGGCGGCGGCGACAACGCGACCACCATCTTCTGCTCCGGCGGCGTCATCAAGATCGACCGGCACCCGGAGTTCGGCGTCATCGTCGAGTACCGCAACGGCGATCGCGAGTGCCACAAGGTCGGGGCGATGTCCACCAACACCAAACAGGTCCCCAGCGGCGTGATCGACAGCTTCACCGATTCGATCCTCAAACGGCGTAAGCCGGCGATCGACGGGATGGAGGGCTACCGGGCGATGGACGTGATCCTAACCGCGATGGAGGCCGCTAAGGCCGGGCGGTTCAAGAAGATCGCCCCGTAAACCGACGGTGTGGATATGGCCAGGGGCATTCGGGGGTAACCGGGGGTAACCGGGGGCAGCCGTGGGAAACCGGGGAGTGGTTGACAAGCCGCGAGGCAAAACTAGAGTATGTGGCTCGGTCAGCGAGTCTGATCGTGTCCCCCTTAGGGGGTGTAGCTCAATTGGTTAGAGCACCGGACTGTCGATCCGGAGGTTGCGGGTTCGACCCCCGTCACCCTCGCTTACGCGAGATTAAGAACCACGCTTAACAGGCGTGGTTCTTTTATGGGCGGGCAGAGGGTGTTGGGCCTGCAATCATTTAGGTGCTACGCCATTTCCATCATTTGTGACCAGATTAGCCTGGCGGGTTATCGATGCAAATTAAAACCGGATAAGTTAACTACTTCGCTTCACATAACGCCTAGGTGACGGTATATTTAGGAGCGACACGCCACAGGCAGGCTTGGGTAGGGCGGGGCACTTTAATTTGGGGGCATCTCCCCTTTAATACTCTCATTCATAGAGGGACGTATGAAAAGTTCAATTAATGCTTTGGTGATCGTTGGCTTGGTCTTGCTGCTGGCTGGGGTCGGACTGAGTGCGAAACATTTCATGGGTGGGACGTCGCCGGGGAAGCTTGATCTTAAGATCGAGACCAAGCCCACGGTGATGACCATTGCCTACAAGGCGTACAGCAACCCCGAAGCGGTGGACGGGAAGTACTGGCTGGCGAAGGTGGTCATGCGGAACACGGGCAATTCGCCTCTGAGTGATCTGGCGGTGAGCTACCGGGTGCCCGGGCACGTGGAGTGGACGACGCCGGACACGGCGGCGGAGGTCTTGCCGGGGCAGACGCTGGTGATGCCGATCTATCCACGGTTCACGTCGGCGGTCACGAAGACGCGCACGAGGACGCCGGCGTCGCTTGAGGTCAAGATCGATTACGAGACGGCGGGCGAAGCCAAGAGCGTCGTCGAGAAGCGGCCATTCGAGTTGCGGGGCGTGACGGAGATCGAATACACAAGCATCGAGGCGGACGAGATCATCAGCTGGTACGACATGTGGGACAACAGCGAGGTCCTCGCGGCCTACATGACGGATGAGGACGAAGTGGTCAAGGCCTACTTCGGGAAGATCAGCGAGACGATGGGCGGGACGCCTTACGTCAGCAGCAACGAAGACCTGGGCAAATTGCTTGGCGCGATTTACCAGTTTGAGGTCGGGACGGGGATGGTCTACATGGGGGCCAAGGGCGTGCCCGAGACGCTCGGTGAGACCCAGACACTTGTGCAGAGCATCAAGCTGCCGCGCGACGTGATCCAGGGCAACAGCGCCACGTGCATCGAACTGACTCTTTTAATGTCGGCATTGCTGAACCAATGTGGTGTCAAAAGCCACATGGTGCTGATCCCCGGGCACGCGTTTCCCATTATTGAGACCCCCAGTGGTCAGCTGGTGGCATTTGAGTGCACGGGTGTCGGGGGCCAGGCGCTGGGGGGCGTGTCCAGTTTTGAGGAGGCGTACAAGGGGGGCAACGAGACCTGGGCCAAGTGCCTCAAGGGCGAGACGCCGTATGTGATCGTGGACTACCAGGCCCATCAGGCCAGTGGTCTGCGTCCGCCTGAACTGGACCCGGTGGATATCACGGCATTCTTGAAGATGCTCAACGACCGGATCGACCGGCGTGTATCTGCGGCGAAGGAAGCGCAGCAACAGCAGCAAACGCAAAACCAAGAACAGAATCAGAATCAGCAGCAGCAGCAACAGCAGACACAGGTGGAACCAGGTCCCGGCCCCGTCGGCCCTGACCCTGCGATGGCGAACTTCGCTGCGTTCCGCGACCCGACCGGGCGGATGTCCGTGCCTTACCCGGCGAACTGGATGACGGACCCGAACATCATCGCGATGATTCATTAGAACGGGGCACCTTGGTACCTGTTTGGCGCGGCCGACCTGCAGACCGGCTGGGAGGTGAGTGTGTTCGGGTTTAACTCCCCGGACCAGATGGCGTGCTCGCAGGCGCTGTACGACCTGGGTTTGCAGATGGGTTCGTCCATGAACTTCGGGACGGCCCAGAGTGTACAGATCAAAGGCCGGCCTTGGACGATGGTGCCGATCACGTATGTGGACATGAACGGCACGCCGTATACGTCCCAGCTCTATATGCACACGCTCGGCCAGCTAACTTATGGCTTCGGGGTTGGTGGACCGGCTCAGTCGGTCCAGGCCGCCGCGGGGATCGTGAACTCAATTATCCAGAACGTCGTTATCTCGGGACAATAAACATGACCAAGAATCTATATCTAATCCGTCTGGTACGAGCCGTTGCTTTAGTGGCGGTGGTCGGGCTAAGCCTGTTGATGGGGGCCTCCGATGCGCGGGCCGAAGGCGTGATGAATGTGAAGCAATCGATCGACGTGAACGAGGTCGGCGACGCTACGATCGTCATGCACATGAGCTTCAACGCCAGCCAGTTCCAGAACTGGCAGCAGCGCTACGGGATGAACCCGTCACTCTTGAAGCGCGAGATGTCCAAGGAGCTGACGCCCTACGACATCACCGATTTCAAACTCGATAAGAACGACATGGACCGCAAGGTCACGATCACCATCAAGGCCCGTGGCGTCACGACCTACCGGGGCAACGGGCGCAGCGAGATCGAGGTGCCCAAGAACTGGCGGCTGGTTGATCAGGACGACCACGAGTTGAAGTTCAACTACCTTGAGGATGTAGGCAACGGCGTGACGATTCAGGGCGATGTCACGACGACGCTGCCGGTCACGGCGACCGATGTCTCCGATCCCGTGCCCGCCGAGGGCGGGATGAAACGCATCACCTACCACATGCCGGTCGAGTCCGGGAAGTCGTCGATGGGGCTTGTCCCCGGCGTCCTTCTGATTGTGGTCGGCTTGGTGGTGTCTCTGGTGGGGCTGGCGAAGGGCAAATCGGGGCAGTCGTCCGCAACTGAATAGCGTCATCATTAGCCGGAATCAATCATATTTTGGCTGTGTGACGGGTATGACGGGCCCGAGCCTCGATTCGGGGGGGGCGGACCTTTCCCGTGGCCGTTTAGGGGGGTATGAAAGCCTCTTGGTTGGCACCCCGCCGCATTGCTCGGGGGGGCGGATCGGGGTATGCTGTTGGGCTACATTTGACCGCTTGGCCTCGCCTGTTGGCGCGGGTCCAGCGTCCCGGCTGCGTCGGCCGGGGCCACCGAGCGGGTAGGAGACGCGACCAGATGAGCGATAATTTTGACAACAGCAACCTGTACGAAGGCCTGTTCCTGCTGAACCAGGCTGCCGTCGGTGCCGGGATCGGTGCCGCGATCGACCACGTCCGCGAGGTCATGGGCAAGATCGATGCCGAGGTGATCACCCTGCGTAAGTGGGACGACCGCAAGCTTTCTTACGCCGTGAAGCGGCAGAAGCGTGGCATCTATCTGCTGTCCATGTTCCGTGCGGACGGGACCCGGCTGGCGGAACTCGAGAACCGGTTCAACCTGTCCGAGCAGGTCCTGCGCATGATGGTGACCAAGTGTGACCACATGGGCCAGGTCGAGTACGACGCCGAGCTTGAAGAGGCGAAGACCAGCGAGGCCGAGCTGAAGATGCGTGAGCAGGATGGCGACGCCAAGCCCGCCGAAGCCGCCAAGCCCGCGGCCGAAGCGCCTGCCGAGAAGGCCGCCGAACCCGCGACCGCCGACGCCTCCGAGTAGGCCCGCGACGCCGGCCGAGCATTAACTGAAACAGAACCCACGCAGGAGCGGAACGATGCCCAATCTCAACAAGGTCATGCTGATGGGCAACCTGACGCGCGATCCGGAGCTACGTTACACGCCGAACAACACGGCGGTGGCGAACCTGGGGATGGCGATCAACCGCACGTGGTTCAACAAGCAGACCAACGAGAAGCAGGAAGAGACCACGTTTGTGGACCTCGAGGCCTGGGGCCGGACCGCCGAGGTGCTCAACCAGTACCTCAAGAAGGGCCGACCTTTGTATGTCGAGGGCCGGCTGAAGCTGGACCAGTGGCAGGACAAGGAAAGCGGCGGCAACCGCTCGAAGCTGAAGATCGTCATCGAGACGTTCGAGTTCCTGGACTCCCGTGGCGGCGAAGGCGGCGCCCCCGGAGGCGGGGGTGCTGGAGGCTACCAGCAGGGCGGGCGTTCGTCCGGCGGTGGCCAAGGTGCACCGGCGGGAGCCAACGCTGGGCCGGCACATCAGCCTGTGGATGAGGACGATATTCCGTTTTGATAAATCAGGCTTGAGGCGTGAGCCTTGAGGCATGAGTCAGTTAATCCACGGACAGCCGTACTCACTCACCCCTCAAGCCTCATCACTCAAGCCTACAACCCAATGCTGGTGCATCGCCGCAGGCGTGTTGATCTGCGGGCCGGCGCCTAACTTTCCAAAGAAATGGAAGGACAACATGAAGACGATTGAATTACTGTTGCTGGACAACGTCGCGAGCCTGGGTATTGTCGGCGACGTCGTCAAGGTCAAACCCGGTTACGCCCGCAACTTCCTACTGCCCTTCGGGCTGGCAACCACCCCCAGCGAAGCCGCGATCAAGCGCCTGGCCACGCGCCGGGCCGAGGTGGCCGCCGAGATGGCGGTGATCCGTAAGAAGCACGAGGCGCTGATCGAGAAGATCAACGAGTTCGAGCTGACCCTGGAGCGTTCGGCCAATGAGCAGGGTGTGCTCTACGGCGGTGTGACCCAGCACGAGATCGCCCAGGCGTTGCGCGACGCCGGCTTCGACATGATCGAAGACCGCCACGTCCGTATCGGCGACCAGATGAAGCGCCTGGACAGCTACCAGATCCCCGTCGTGATCGACAAGGAACTCAAGAGCGAGATCAAGCTGTGGATCGTCTCGGACAAGCCCGCCGATGAGCTGGAGGCAGAGGAAGTCGAAGGCGAAGTCGTCGAGGAAGGCGAGGCCGCGGAGCCTGTCGCCGCCGAGATCGACGAGTAGCGATCCGCTGCATATCACAGATACAATGACGGCCGCCCTTAGGGGTGGCCGTTTTTTTATACGACGTCGTGTATTTGATCAGGAGGAAATGAAATGTCTAAACTCATTCAGAACGGTCTCTTCATGCTGGCCGTATGGCTGGGCAGTGCGGTGGGGCATGCGCAAGACAACGCTTTGCCGGCCGGGGACGGGGTAACCATTGTATTCAAGGTGGACGTTCCGGCGGATACCCCCGAGGCCGACACGGTTTATCTCTGCGGCGATCACGAGCTGTTTGGTAACTGGGACGGCCGGGGGCTTGAGTTGCAGCGGCAGTATGACGGGAGCTATGTGGGCAGCGTTACATTGGCACGCGGTGCCGATGTGCAGTTCAAGGCGACACGCGGCTCGTGGGAGACGGTCGAGAAGAGTCTGGCCGGCGGAGAGATGACGAACCGGGAGGTGGTTGCGGACCAGGACCGGGAGGTCGAGTTGGTGGTCGAGGCGTGGGCCAGCGGTGAAGCGAAGCGGCCCGAGCCTACGTTGACCGGCGACATCCGCAGGCACGACGGGTTCCGCTCGGACATCCTCGACAACGAGCGCACACTGATCGTGTATATCCCGCCGGGCTATGACGAAAAACCCGATGCGCGTTACCCGGTGCTGTATATGCACGACGGGCAAAACATTTTTGATGCGAGTACTTCGTTCGCCGGCCATGAATGGCGGGTCGATGAGGCCGCGGAGCAGCTTATCTTGGCGGGGCAGATCGAGCCGATCATCATTGTCGGGATGTACAACAACAGCCAGCGTATGAGCGAATACAACGCGGGGGACCGGGACGCGGACGGCACGGACTACACACAGTTTGTGGTTGATGAGGTCAAGCCCTTCATTGAGAAGACGTATCGAGCCGATGCTGGCAGCGGCAAGACCGGAGTCGCCGGCTCGTCGATGGGGGGGCTGATCTCGTTGTATATGGCGCAGGTCCACCCCGACGTGTTCGGACGCTGTGCGATCGTCTCACCCGCACTTGGTATCCAGAACCGTCGCTACTTAGATTCTTTGCTGATCGAGGACGCGACCTGGATGCGGGGGACGTACTTCTGGTTGGATATGGGGACCGCCGAGGCCCGGGCCAGTTCACAGAACCTGGTTGTCCAGCACACCCGTGACCTGGCGGCGCTGTTCTACCGGGCGAAACTCGATGGCGGCATGGATTATCAATACGTTGAAGTCGAAGGTGGCGAACACAACGAGCAGGCCTGGTCCCGGCGGATCGACGCCATCCTGCGGTACCTCTACGGGACGCCCTAGCTCACGCAGGCCCTATCAACCAGCGCCAAACGGCGGACGGGGTTGGCATTCGCCCCCGCAGGGCGTCAATATGGGGGTTCCGGGGTTGTAAAAGACGAATTTTCCGGATTTTTGTGGAAATATGGGGGGTTCCGGGGTATTCTTATGTAATAACTGCTCTGCGCGAGTTTCAGAAGGTAGGGCGAAATTTATAAGTCGAAAAGGATGTCAGGATGACATATGACCCCGGCCGATCCCGGCCTGACAGTATTGGTTCACCCGATGCGGCCCCCGGTCTCACCCCCGGTCCTACTCCCGGCCTACAGGAACTGGAAGCCCGTCTGCTTTTAAGTGCCTCGCCGTTGGATGATCCGACGCCGGTTGAACCTGTTTCGGCGGAGCAGGCAGAGGTCGTCGCGGCGGGCGGGGCGACGCAGACCTTCGGGATCGACGTGTCGGTCCATCAGGGCAGCATCAACTGGAACACCGTTGCCGGGACGAACATCGAGTATGTCTGGGCCAAAGCGACCGAGGGGGTTAATTTCATTGATAGCCGATGGGTCCAGAACGTCACCGGCGCGCACAACGCCGGGCTTTACATCGGCGGTTATCACTTCGCCAGGCCCGACACCGGCGGGGCCGGCGACGCCGAGGCCGAAGCCAGCGATTTTTATGACTCCGTCGCCCCTTACCTCGGCGACGGGTATCTGCGTCCGGCGCTGGACCTTGAGAGAGGTGAGGGGCTCAGCACGACAGCGCTGACCAACTGGGTCCACGACTTCATGAACGAGTTCATCACGCTCTCCAGCGGGATCGTGCCGATCATCTACATGAACGGGAACTACATCAATCAGGTCAACAGCACGGTCCAGGCCTACGACCTCTGGTACGCCAACCCGACGAACAACCCGAGCAACCCGCCTACGGCACCCGGCGGGTATAGCTACGACCTGTGGCAGTACTCCTGGACCACCAGCGTCTCGGGCATCGCCGGTAATGTGGACGGGAACGTCTTCTTTGGCGACCTCGGCGAATTCGCCGCCAAGTATGCCATCAGCACCACGCCCGACGACCACGGCGACGACCGTTTCAGCGCGACCCCGGTGGCGATGCCCTCGACAACCGCTGGCGTGATCGGCAACGGGTCCGACAGCGACTGGTTCGAGATGACCTTGACCGCCGGGGAGGATTACACGTTCTCCCTGCTGAACGACGGCCTGTCGTCGGGCGAGTTGCGGCTCTACTCAAGCAGCGGGACCTTGATCTCCACGGACACCGGCCCGGCGGTCGGCAGCTCGCTCGCGGAGCTGACCTTCTCGGCGGTCGTGACGGATACCTATTATCTGGCGGTGGATTCGTCCGGCGCGGGTGGTTACGACCTGGCCGTGCAGGAGACCGACGACCATGGGGACACGATCGGCACGGCGTCGGAACTTAGTGCGCTTGTGCTCGGTGGGATCCAGGCTCCAGGCGACGTGGACTACTTCCACTTCTCGACGGTCGCGGGGACGGAGTACGACATCCAGGTGCAGGACTTCGGGATCGCGGACGCGGTGCTGTCGCTGTACACCGCTGGCGGTGCGATCACCGCGCAGGACTTCGGCTCAAGCCCCGGCGGGACGCACGCGCAGCTGCTTTGGACCGCGCCGATCACCGGCGATTATTACGCGGCGGTCTCTGCTCAGCCGGGGACGGTCGGCGACTACATCATCACCATGTCAGAAACCGAGCCCCAACTGGATGGCGACCTGGACGGTGACGGATTCGTCGGCATCAACGACCTGAACGTGGTGCTGGGCAACTGGAACCAGAACGTGCCACCGGCCGACCCTGCGGCGGACCCCTCGGGGGATGGTTTCGTCGGCATCGATGACCTTAATGAAGTCCTTGGCAATTGGAACGCCGGCACGCCGCCAACGGGGGCGGAAATCTCCGCGGCCATCGCGGCGGCTTCACAGGGGGTGGTTGCAAACCCGGATTCCGCGGAGCAGTCTGAAATCGTCGCGGCCGCCGGGGCGACGCAGATCCTGGGGATCGATGTCTCGGTTTGGCAGGGTTCGATCAACTGGAACAGCGTCGCGGCATCGGGCAAGGAGTTTGCCTTTATCCGTGCGCTTGACCGTGATGGGCTTCTGGATACCCGCTTCCTCAACAACATCGTCAACTCGAAGAACGCCGGCGTCATCGCGGGCGCATACCAGTTCGTAACCCCCTGGACCGATGGCTACAACGACGCGGTGGACGAGGCGACCCTGTTTGCCAATACGATCGCGCCTTACCTGACCAGCGACTACCTTCGGCCGGTGATCGATATCGAGGCCGGCCCACCACACAGCCCCACGCCGATCGAGCTGGACAACACGGTCCTGACCAACTGGGTCCACGACTATATGGCCACATTCGTGAGCCTGACCGGTATCGAGCCATTGATCTATACCAACACGAACCACGCGCAGGTCGCCTTCGATTCGGACGTAAATGTGTACGACCTCTGGCTGGCGAACTGGACGAACAACCCGAACAACCCGCCTACAGGCAACGCCGACGGGGTGTGGAACGGGTTCGACCTCTGGCAGTATTCCAGCACGACCAGCGTCCCGGGTATCAGCGGAAATGTGGATGGCAATGTCTACTTCGGTTCGTTGGCAGAACTGATCGCGGACTACGGGATCGTGCCTCCCCCTGACGATCACGGCGACGACCGCTTCAACGCGACCGCAGTGGCCATGCCTTCGGTGACCGGGGGCAACCTGGAAACCACCCTCGACACCGACTGGTTCCAGATCACGTTGGAATCGGGGGAAGACTACACATTCACCGTATTCAGCGGCGCGATGACCGGGGCTGAGCTGTCGCTCTACAGCGAAACAGGCACGCTGATCGACTCGTCCACCGGCCCGGCGGCGGGCGGGGTGCTGGCGGAACTGATGTATACCCCGGCGGCCGATGGCACGTTCTATCTCGAAGTCAAGTCGACCGGCGAGACCGGGGCGTACGGCCTGAACGTCCAGGAGGCCGACGACCACGGCGACACGATCGGCACGGCGTCGGAGTTGGGTGCTTTAGCACTGGGCGGTATCCAGGTCAGCGGTGACACGGACTACTTCCACTTCACGGCGACGGCGGGGATGCAGTACGACATCAAGGCACAGGACTTTGGGATCGCCGACGCGGTGTTGACACTGTACGACGCGGGTGGGGCGGTGGTAGATACAGACTCAGGGTCCAACCCGGGCGGGACGCACGCACAGGTCCTGTGGGCAGCAACAGCCAACGCCGAGATGTATGTCGCGGTGACGGCCCAGCCCGCGACGATTGGTGATTACATCATCTCGCTAACCGAAACCTCTGCACAGCTTACGGGCGATCTGGACGGTGACGGCTTCGTCGGGATCAACGACCTGAACGTGGTCCTGGGCAACTGGAACCAGAACGTGACGCAGGGCGATTTGCTTTCGGGCGACCCCAGCGACGACGGCTTCGTAGGCATCGACGACCTGAACATCGTGCTGGGCAATTGGAACGCTGGCACCCCACCGGTCGCTTCGGTGAGCAGCGGTCAGGCAGCAAGCAGTGCGCCAGCGGAGCCGGATACCGATACGGTTGCCCCGGTCCGCAGTGAACTATCACAAGGGCTGGCCATCGCGAACTGGCGCGAGCCCGAGCGTTCCGCGTTTGGCGAGGATGAAACAGAGGGTTTCGTCCCTGCGATCGGGCTGTGGGAATCCGATGACAGCGCGGCATGAGTAAAAAACTCAAACCACGCCAGCACCAGCTATATTTTATTTACTAGGCCATCATGCCCCGCCTGAGAGGCGGTTGAGCTGCTGCCGCTGGACGGACATGCTGATCTGCTGGACGCCCTTGGACAGCGAGGTCGCTGACGCGGCAGCCTTGACGCAGTTCACACCGTAGCGGATCTGGCCGTCTTCCATCGGAGTGACGCTCTGGATGCTGGTCTTGCCGACGTAGCGCTTGCCCTCGAAGCGGATTTCGGCGTCGATGATCTGGCCGTTCTTGTACTGCTTCTTGGAGAGTACTGAGAAGCCGGTGACACTGACATCTCGCAGTGAGCAGCCGCCCACGCCGTCAAAAGTGGTGGTGAGCTTACTCAGGGCGGTGCTGACACGGTAACACTGCCGGCTCTCGGCGGAGACGGGCTCGCCGACGGTCTTCATCGCGGCCACGACACCCTCTTCGCCCTCAAGCAGGGCTTCAACCTTCGCGGGCTGCTGCATGAACTTGCGGTTCTTCTCGAAGTAGATCAGAAGTTCCTGTTCGGCCTCTAACGGCAGCTCAGGGTTCTCGGGTTTCACGGTCAGGTTATCGGAACCGCCGACCTCAACCACCTTAACGGCGTGTAGGATCCGATTCGTGCTTTCATTGGGAAATCGTATGAATATCGTGACATCTTTGCTTGGCATGGGTCTTAGGCCTCGGGCTGGAGAATAGTAAATTACTCAAAAACCGATAACCCGGACAGATACACCATCGGCATAAATTACCCCCGGATTTAATTTTGACGCGACCAGATCGGAAGTAACACCGATACAGCCGCGACAAGATACTAGTAATAGTTATAATTCGTTGGCTTATGCGAGATGGTGGGGTCTACCACTTGCCCGCCGGGCACGATTCCCCGCGCAACCGGGCCTTGTGTTTCAGCCAGCAGCCGCAGGCCTTGCATTTACACACCTGTGTGTGGTTGTGCTTGCACGGCACGGACTGGTCGCAGGACCGGCAGATTTCCAGACGCTGTTTGATCGCGCCCTGTGAGAGCTGGCGTACGCCGAGCAGTGAGCGTGTGATCCCCAGTGTGCCTTGCAAGACACCGCCGCATTCTTTGCAACCGATCATCGCCCGCTCCAGAAGATTGCCGTCCGTGATTGACCATAAGATACGATATCGCCGGTCGGTGTCCAATTCAGCTACGCGGCGGCGCGTTGCAGATCGGTGACCCAACCGGGGGTTTGATCGATGTACGCCCTTAGGTGCTTTTCACGGCTGAAGTAATACCAGGCGATCAACCCCTGATAGGGGATGGTCAGCAGGATCGCGCCGACGTAGACCGCGACGACGATCGTGCTCATCAGGCCTTCCATCGATCCTAACACGTCGGCGAGCTCGGGGTTCTGCTCGATGGTCTGCGCGTAGCTCCCCGGGCCGGCCAGTTCGGCGATCAGGCTCCATGCGCAGTACCCGACGATCACCGCGCCCAGCGCGAGCTGGTTGTAGCCCAGCAGCCGCGGAGCTCGTGTGTCCAGCAGGTGCAGCAGCCGGCGCCCCTTGAACTCGTGGTACGCGACCGCACCCAGGCCCGCGGCGACCAGCAACCCTTGCAGGCTGAACGACAGCGGGAGGATCAGCGCGGAGATCACCGCGAAGATACCGATGCTCCAGCCGTTGAAGGTCGCGACGCCTATCGCGAAATCGATCTTGGCTCGCTTGGACTTTGCATCGCGCATGGCGTCGTAGTGTTGCCGGCTCAACGGCTCGACGGTTGGCTCGGTCGGTGTATGTTGTGATGGGTCGTTCATACACTCTATATCGACCGATCCGAAGCCGGATTCGAGGCGCATTTAACGTTCTTAAGGGCGTTTGAAGGCGGTTTATAAGCTGCCGGCGGCCGATTTTGGTGGTATTCCCGAGGAGGAGTACGTGGGCAAATCGTCATCACTAAGTCGTTTGAATCTGGCTGAGACAACATTTGGCCTGCTATAATCCGGAGTCCACTGCATGTGCAACGCATCATGATTTCTGGAGGCCCCGCCATGACATCTGATTCCGAACGCCTGGAGGCATTGACTTCAACCCCAAACGAATCGCAAGCGGCGATGATCGTTGCGGCATTGAAAGACGGCGGGATCGAAGCCGTCGCGGAGGGCGGCCTGACCGCGGGTTTCCGGGCCGAGACGTTCGGCGAGGTCAAGGTCATGGTCCGGGAGAAAGATCTGGATGCCGCCCGCGCCGCGCTTGCAGAGTTCAAAGATGTCATGAGTGACATCGACTGGGACCAGGTCGATGTGGGGGATGCGGAGTAAAACTTGTCTGACTTTATTCACGCAATCGTGTGGATAGTTATTACGTCATCCCTTTTGTTGTTAATGGCTTTGCTGTTTATTTGTGTGATATTGGCACGCATAGAGGAATGGTAAAGGGTACGTCGTCCCAGGATATGGGAGCCACCAGAACCAGACGAATGTCCGGAATGTGGGGAGGTTGCGTTTTTCGGGATTAGCACCATGCTTTGTGATGGTGTTGATCCGAAGGGCAATGAGGTTGGTTGGTGCGAATGTACGGCTGAATGTAAATCATGCGGTACTAAGTTTGTTCAGGTGGAATTTGGACCCTGGCAGGTTGTTGAGACTAGCGAGTGGACGCGACACTACGACAGGAAATCTGAATGGGCTTTGAAAACGAACAAGTACGCCTCGCATTATTCCGGGCACACTCCCTATGATTGAGGGTGGGAAATTAAATACTGGTATAGACGGTCTACTAAGCCGCTAGCGGCTAGGGATGATGTGACATCAATTTCAAGCGGCGATAAGCAATAACAGGGTGATGCGGTTACATTCTCTGCTGTTAATTGCGCGATTGCGGAGCGTATTGTTCTATGAATCACACCGGTGAGATCGCGGCGTTGGCGGCGGCGTTATGTTGGGCGGTGGCGACGGTGATGTATCGGCCGATCGGGCTGACGTTGTCGCCGTTGGTGATGAATCTCTACAAGGGGGTGTTTTCGTCGCTGCTGCTGTGCCTGACGGTGGCGGCGGGCTATGTGCTGTCGGGGGCGTTTGTTGGGATGGAACGGCGTGTGGTGATGCTGGTGTTGGCCAGCGGGGCGTTAGGGATCGGGCTGGGGGACACGGCTTTCTTCGGGGCACTTAAAGAACTCGGCTCTCGGCGGACGCTGCTGCTTGGGACGCTCAGCCCACCGATGGCGGTGGTGATCGGGTTTGTGTTTCTGGGTGAATCGTTGGGGTTGTGGGCGTGTGTGGGGATCGGG
>JAJDCW010000077.1 GCA_029260635.1 Phycisphaeraceae bacterium
TTGGGTTCGGTCCCGGCGCGGAGTCGGCTGAGGTTGCCGCGGTGACGCACCCCAATCAGGACCGCCAAGACGGCGCAGACGCCGGCGTAGACCGCAATCTCGCCGGGTTCGCGTTGCCAGCACAGGCCGCTGATGATGGCCAGCACCGGTAATACCCCCGATGCGACGACGCTTGCCAGGCTGACGTAGCCTTTGAGCTTGACCAGCGCGACCCAGATCAGTCCCGCCACGACGCCCGGCAGTGTCAGCACGGGCCAGAAACCGAGCAAGACGCCCAGCCCGGTCGCGGCGCCCTTACCGCCCTTGAATTTCAGCCAGATCGGAAAGACGTGTCCGAAGACCGCCGCCGCCGCGACTGTCATCCAGCCTAACGCCTCTAGAGTTCCGTTCCCCTCGGAGGTGGCGTTCGCGCCCGCCAGCCCGGCCCACAACCCGTAGCCCAGTGTCGGCCCGAGTCCCTTGAATACGTCCAGCACAAAACACAGCAGCCCCCAGCTCTTCCCAAGGACCCGCCCGGCGTTGGTTGCACCGACGTTGCCGCTGCCGGACTCGCGGATATCCACCCCCCGGGCCAGGCCGATTAATAGCCCGAATGGGATCGATCCCAACAGGTAAGACCCCGCCAGCCAGATCCCCCAGCCCATCGTGCCCATCGTGTGTCTCCTGGTGTTAGCGGACCACCCGCCACACCAGATTAACAAAGATATCGCGTGCTGACCCCCGGACAGCTCCCCGGACGACACCCGGACTCCTTTGTCACGTCTTCATTTACATCAGCGAGGCTCGGGCCTATCATATGAAGCATGAAATGGATACCACTCCCCACCGCTGTCTTGACGTTCCTTCTGTCGGCCGCACCTGTGCTGGCTCAGAACGCGAGCAAGGCACCCTCGCCTAAGAGCGTGATGGCTCAGCCCTGGTTCTCGGTGGTGGTGGCGTTCTTCCTGATGGTTCTGGTCGGGGTGGGCAGTTTCCTAAGCTCAAAACGTAGCCACCAGGACTGATTCGCAGGACCGATGTTTAGCCGGCCGGGTCAAACCGTGCCGTGATGCAACCAAGGAGTTAGATTATGAATAAACGCTCACTGGCGGGCCTGATCCTGATTAACACGGTGCTGCTGGCGTCCCTGGTGGTCGCTGTATTCAGCCCACAACCCGCTTCGGCGCAGTTCGGCAGCGGCGGGGGGGAATACCTGATGATCGCTGGCGATGTTACCGGGCGTAACGCACAGGCGGCGGTCTACATCATCGACATGCGCTCCGGCCGTGTCGCCGCCATCATGTTTAACGGCTCGAACAACACACTCGAATTCATCGCGGGCCGTAACGTCTCCGAAGACACCACCCGCCCCGCGAATCAACGCTGACCCACCGGCTGCCACCGGAACAGTCACGCGCTTTGCCCGCACGAACGTAACTTTATTACCGATGACTATCGGGAGACTTAAGATGACCCGTATTGAAACCGCCTGCTACGGACTTCTCGCCTCGTCCTTTATCCTCGCCGGCATGCTGCTCCTTCAGGTCTCGTCGATGCCCAACACCGCCGAGGCTTCGATGGTGATTTCGCGCAGCAATTTCACGCTCCTGACCGCGAAGACACGTGATGGCGAAGAATCACTTTTTGTCATCAACAACGCCTCCGACCGCTTGCTGATCTACACGCTGGACCTGAGCCGCAACCGCATCGAGTTGTCCGGCACTGCCAACCTCGCCGAGGTTTTCAGCCGTGGCGGCAGCGGTGGTGATGACGACGGCGGACGCCGCCGACGCTAAGTCGCATTCAGACGTACCACCGGTCAGTTTGACGGGTTGCACCACCCGACGCGCATCAGGGATGATCGCCGCATGATCCAGACCCATACCCAGCCGTTATCTGACCGCATCGCGACCATCGCGCAGGGCGTTCTAGCGGGCGAACCCATCTCCCGTGAAGACGCCGCCACCCTCACGTTGGCCTCGGGGGATGAACTTTACGATCTCTTCTACTGGGCCAACAAGGTCCGCATCCGCTTCGTCGGCCGGCAGGTCAAGTTTTGCTCCATCGTCACTGGCAAGGTTGGGGCCTGCAGCGAAGACTGCGGCTACTGCTCCCAGTCCAAGCACCACATGACCCACGTCAGCCCCGAGAAGATGTCCGTCGAGCAGATGTCCGCCGCTGCAGACGAAGCACTAAAAAACGGCGCGTCCAGCTTCGGGATCGTCAACTCCGGCCGCGGCCCGACCGACCGCGAACTGGACTGGATGGAACCCTTCTTCAAGAAGACCGCAGAACAAGGGGAGGTCCGACCCTGCGCGACGCTCGGCGAACTGACCGAGGATCAGGCCAAGCGTCTCAAAGGCATGGGCGTCCAGCGCATCAATCACAACCTCGAAACCAGCGAGCGTTTCTTCCCCAACGTCGTCAGCACGCACAGCTACGCCGACCGCCGACGTACGATCCAGATCGCCAAAGAGGCCGGCCTGTCGATCTGCTCTGGCGGGATATTCGGGATGGGCGAGGTCTGGCAGGATCGTTTAGATGTCGCGTTTGAGCTGCGTGAGCTGGGCGCGGACGTCGTCCCGATCAACTTCCTAAACGCGATCCAGGGCACACCGTTGTATGCCAAGACCACGCCGCTGGAGCCACTCGAAGCGTTGCAGATCATCGCGATCTACCGGTTTATCCTTCCGGACCGTGAATTGAAGATCGCCGGCGGCCGCGAAAAGATCCTCCGCGACATGCAGAGCTGGATCTTCTTTGCCGGCGGGTCCAGCTTCCTGATCGGCAACTACCTGACGACCTTCGGCCGATCGCCCAAGGACGACCACCAGATGCTCAAGGACCTTGGGATGTCTTACACGACGTTCGACGAGGTCGAGCACCTTGCCGAGCCCGCCACCGCCACCGCTCATGGCCCGGGCCACCCCATCGCCGGCGCCGTTAACTCCACGATGACCCGCAAGCGCGATTCACTCGTGACGCTGCCGGTGATGCAGGGGGAGTGATCGACGTTTTCACGTCGGTCATCGCATTACTTAGAACAACTTAATCATCATCTTCCTCCGCCTTCACGGTCGTGATCACCATGTAGTGGTCGGAGTAGCGGTCGCGGAATTCGAGGACGCTGAGTCGGCGTCGGGCCATGTAGGGTTTATCGAAGACCTGGAAGAACTTTTTGGCGAACTCCGGCTGCCCGTCGGGGATGAAGACGCGGTCCAGCGGGGCGTTGCCGACGTGTGTGGACAGGTCTCGGCGGTTCAGGTCGATGAAGCCGGCAGCGGCGTAGTTCTTGATGGCCTGCTCGTCGCCCTTGTGGCAGTTGGAGTCGCCGATGATGAGGATGTCGGGGTCGCCGGGGTTTTGCGCGATGGCCTGGACCAGTTCGGCCGATTCCATCGCACGTTGGTTGGCGGAGGATTCGTCGTCGTAAGCCTTCATGTGGATGGGGATGATGACAAGGTCGGTCATCCCTTCCCCGGTGGAGAACGCGGTCGCGTGGGGCGGGCGGTACCAGTGAGTCCCTATGGATTTGTCATACTCGATCACCGGCCAGGAGTCCCCGAGCACGGTGAGCCTGGTCGTGTCCCAGGCGATGCCGGTAAGTTGGTTCGTGGCTTTCGTGCCGTCGTTATTGGGGAACAGCCTGAACGCCCACTCGCTCCTGGTCTTCTTCGAGAGGATCGCCAACGCCTCGCGCAGGACCGAATTATCCAGCGGGCCGTCCTCCTCGGGGTCGTACTCTTTAGGGTCGCTGAGGTTGGTCGGACATATCTCTTCCAACGCTAGGACTTCCACCCGCGCGGCGCCGATGTAGTCGGCGATGTCTTCGGCGGTCTGCGTCTTGCCTTGTGCGTCGCCGTACCGCTTGTCGGATTGGGTGAGCCATTCGATGTTCCAGGCCCCGATGCGGACGTTGCGCGGCGTGAGTGCGGGTTTGTTGGGTGTGTCGGTAGTCTCTCCCGCAGCTTCTGTTGCTTCAAGTTGAGTGGACGTTTCTTGCCCGCCGGGTTGCCCCCGGGCCGGCACACCCAAGGTCATAATCAGGCAGGTCATCCATACCAGTGTGCGAGTGATTATCATGGCGGGCCCTTCCTGTAGCTGATTTAGCACCATTTAGGATAGCATCTGAATTTGTCATCGCCTAAGACAAAGTTTCGTAGTGTTACCGGTCCATCGCCTCAAGCTCTTCCCAGCGGGCATAGAGCCGATCGACCTTGGTTTGTGCGTCGCCTAGCTGGTGGCATACTTCTTCATGTTTGGCGCGGTCGGCGATGATATCGGGGTCGCTGGCGAGGGTTTGCAGCTTGGCGTGCTCGGCCTCGGCCTTGTGGATGTGGTCTTCCATCTGGTCGAGTTCGCGTTGCAGCTTATAGGTCAGCTTCTTGGAAGTATTCGAGCTTGTAGAAGAGGTGCTGGCAGGCTTGTCTTTTTTAGCCGCTTTTTCTTTGGCTGACGTAGCGGGGGTAGCGTTGCGGATTTGATCGTCTTGCCACTGGATGTAAGACACATATGGTTTGGCTTTGCCCGTGCCGTCCAGCGCGATCAGCTCGGTGGATAAACGGTCGAGCATGAACCGGTCGTGGGTAACTATTACGATCGCCCCCGGGAACTCGGTCAACGCTTGTTCTAACACTTCAAGCGACGGGATATCCAGATCGTTGGTCGGCTCGTCGAGGATCAACACGTCGGCGGGCTTGAGCATCAGATTCGCTATCAGGATACGCGCCTGCTCGCCCCCGGAAAGATCGCCGACCGAGACATTGAACTTGGATGTCTCGAAGAGAAATTTGCGTGCCCACCCGGCGACGTGGACGGGCTTG
Organism: Phycisphaeraceae bacterium; assembly: GCA_029260635.1. Classification (GTDB taxonomy): domain Bacteria; phylum Planctomycetota; class Phycisphaerae; order Phycisphaerales; family Phycisphaeraceae; genus JAJRRS01. Next base: position 4,803 of record JAJDCW010000077.1, read on the forward strand.
CCCTGGTACTCGACGGTGTCGCCGACCGGACAGAGCGCTTCGCGCAGGCTCATAGTCATGTTCAGGTCGTCGCGGTGCTGGGTGAAGTTGACGATGCGCAGTTCGGGCGCGGGCTTGACCGAGCCGGAGTCGGGCTTGAGTTCGCCGGTCAGCAGGCGCAGCAGCGTGGTCTTCCCTGAGCCGTTAGGCCCGAGCAAACCAAGCCGCATCCCGGGGGACAGCTTGATGTCGACACTGTCGAAGAGCTTCTTGTCGCCCATCGTCTTGCTGACGTGGTGCGCGCTCAGCAGCTTGTTGGTCTTGCGTTCGGTCGCCTGGAACTCGATGGCAGTCGTCTGCTTGGGCGCGTTGTTGCGTGCGGTCGTGGCCTTAAGCTCGGCCCGACGTTGCTCGGCGGCGGCGACCTGCGTCTTGTTACGCGTCTGCCGGCCCTGGATCCCCTGCTTCAGCCAGGACGTGTCACGCCGGACCTTCCCGGCGATCGCGCTCTGCTGCGCGGCTTGCGCATCCAGGAACTCGTCCTTGCGTCGGACGAACTCGGTGTAGTTCCCTTTGACCTCGAAGAGCCCATCCGGGTACGCGCGAGACAGTTCGATGATCCGGTGGGCCATGCGGTCCAGGAACACCCGGTCGTGGGTGATGAAGACGACCGCCATCGGGGCCTTCTTCACGAAGCTCTCCAGCCAGAGCACGCCCTCCAGGTCCAGGTGGTTCGTCGGCTCGTCCAGCATCA
>JAJDCW010000078.1 GCA_029260635.1 Phycisphaeraceae bacterium
GCGGGGTCTTCTTCGCCGAGTTCCCCGGCGGTGCGTCGGAACTCGATCCCGTCTTTGAGTAGGGGCGACCAGAGCCGTACCCCACAAACGGTTAACGATAGCTTGCCCGACCCCGAATTAGGTTCCTGGAACCTTACGGCCTCACAATGCCGAGGCCTAGTTCACGACCCGCTTCCAGGTGCCGGGCTGGACGGTCCCGTCGCCGTTGAGGGTGACGCCGAGCATGTATCGGGCGTCGCCGACCTTGCCGAGGCCGGTCAGCTCGACCGGGTCCGTATTATTGTTAGTGAGGCTGCCGTCCACAGGATCGACGGCGAACAGTGTGAACGTGCCGTCGCCCAGCGGGACATTCGTCAGCGTCCCGGCCGCGAAAACTGTACGCCACAGCAGTGAGTTGGTCTTGACCTCCCACAGCCCCCGGTCGATGGCCGACCGGGATAGCTCCTGCGCCTTGGCTTGATCGATCGCGGCATTATGCATTCGTCCCTTCACGCGCACCGCCATCAGCGACGAGACCCCGATCGCCGCGACCAGCAGCGACGCGCCCAGCACGAGGATATAGACCGACCCCCGGCTGCGCGGGTCGATCGGCCTGTCGTGTTCTGCATGCCTGTGCACGTTTCGCTCCATCTTCTTGCCCCTGCGGTGGTCCGGTCCGGATCGCCCGCAGACCCGGGGCGGCCCTACTGCTGCTCCATCTCCGCGGCCCATTCCAGGGAACGCTTGAGGATTGTCTTGGCGTCGTCGTTCAGGATACCGACGTCGAAGCCGGCGTTGCCCCAGGGCATTGCCACGCGCCGCCCCGCGGCTTTTTCGCCGTCGTGAAGCAACGCGTCGGTTTCCAGCAATGCGAGAGAGCTATCAAAATTGACATTACCCAGGGTGACCACCCCGGAACCGATGTTTCCGTTGAGCTTGTTCAGGTTCGCGTTCGCGGTGGTGATCGTCAACAGGCCCAGCGAAAACGGCGAGGTGATGTAATGGCTGGTATTCAAAAGCACGAGTCTGTTGTCGTTCGAACCCTTGGTCGATGAGCAGAAACCCAGGATCTTCATGAAGCCTTTCGACTCGCTGACAACGCCCTTATCGCTCTTGTAGATCTCGCCTCCTTTATCGACCGTGATGGCGGACGGGACGTAGGCCACGTCGTTGTCGTTCAGCGCGTCGGAGATATCGTCTTTATGTGCCAGCACGTCGATCTTGCTGACCGTGAACCCCAGGGATTCGAGCATGATCTGCCTCGCGGTCTCCAGCGGGGTCACCGCCGACAGGTCGTTGACAAACATCAGCACCTTAGGCGGGATGTACGCCGGGGCGTCGTCGTCCTGCCAGCCGCTGGTGCGCAGGGCCGTCGACGTGCTGACCAGCCGGCCCTTGTGGAAGACCTCGACCTTGATCCGCTTGATCCCGCTGGGCGTCAGCGCGTTGTTCTGGGGGAAGAGGCTGTCGGCCCAGTTGACACTGACCTTGCGGGTCCAGTCGTCCAGGCCGGGGATCTCATCGCCGTTGCGGTATTCAGGCGGGTTGGATACCCAGCCGTCGTAGTCGTCGACGTCGTCGTAGTCCTCGCGTTTGCCGCCGGACTCGCCGCCCTCCCGCCCGAATTTCACCGAATCCTCCGGCTCCTCGTAGAACTGGTTGAGGGCCTCGGCCATCAGGTCCTGCGAGAGCATCGGGCCAGCGGCCCGCTCGGCGTTACGCATCTGCGCCAGCTTCGACGCCCCGACCGTGTTCAGCGCCGCGACCAGCATCAGCCCGACGATCAGGATCGACATCACCGACTCGATCAGGGTAAAGCCCCCGCCCGCCGCCGGCCGGCCCCGCGAAACCATGGGTTGGGGTAATAGATCGGTCATCACGGCAGCTCCGGGCGGTTCAGGACCATGACGGAGGTCCGCACGCGGGTCGCGTCGGACAGCCCGGGATTCAGTTCGATCGATGCAAATCGCAGCAGGCCGACCGCCGGCTGCACGGTGTCGGTCTCGTAGGTCCCGTAGACGTAGTACACCAGCTGGTCGATCGTGCTGGGGCTGCCCCAGCTCGTCCCGCCGTTGCCGGAGGTCATCAGGCCCGCACCCCCGCCGAAATCGTATTGGATCGATCCCGATGGGTCGGCGCTGATGTTCTTCACAACGATGCACAGCTGATCATCGTTATTCAGGTCCAGCACGCTGCTGAAGGCGATGTCCTGCCAGATGTAGGTGTTGCTCAGATCGGTCTCGTAGATCGGGTGCTGCTCGAGCACCGTTGTCTTTGGCAGACCATTTGAATCGGCCTCGCGCAACTGCACGCTCATCTCGCCGAGTTTTGCGCCCTGGCTCTTGGCCAGGAGCAGCACCCGTGTCAGGTTCCAGCGGTCGGCTTCGGGCGGGAGGTTCACGGCGGTGAAGGCCTGGGCGATCGCCGCCGAGCCCGACATCGCGCTGTTGGCCGGGTAGACCGCGGTGTAACTGGACATCTCCATCTCGGCCGACTGGTTGGTATCGACCGGCTGCCCGCCGGTCCCCGTGACGTATGCAAGATTGAATTCGTGGACGGCGGGCAGGACCGGGACCGTCGCTCCACCGTTGTACTGCCGGATCAGGGGTTCGCCCGCGACGCCCGACCACTCGTACTTGATGGTCTCGTCGCTGGCGTCGTTGTTGCGGTCGGGGACGGTGAACTCGATCACGGCCGGTTGCGCATTGGACACCGCGGTGGCGGTTTCAAGCTCCGAGGCGATCTGCCGTAGCACGTCGGCCGCCTCGAACGCCAGGCCGGCCGGGGCGTCGGGTTTCGGGAGCGCCTTGGTCGCCATGAGCATGACCGACCCCATCGCCAGGAAGACGATCGACATCACCGTCAGGCTCACCACCATCTCGATCAGGGTGAAACCAAAGGGGGAACTCGACGCCTGGTAGCCGTAGCTACGCACGTCCGATATCTTCGGATCAAGACCTTGTTTTTTTGTATTCGGCATGGCTGCGATGAATCACCTCCACCCCGGACGACGACCATTTAGGACTATCGTCTAAGTAACACTATTACATGGGACCGGGCGTGTATTTAAGCTGTTTTACAGTGAAAACAGGCTAGTGTCGCCCAAACCGGCACCACGGACACCGGGTTAACAGAGGTTAACAGTCCTGCTCGGCAGTACTCGACACTGTTGCCCAAACCGGCGGCGGGTAAGACGGGGGATCAGCCTGTGAAGGCGTGGCTGCGCCTGATACACGGTTTCAATGGTCGAACACCGCGGACAGGTCAACTTGTTTCATTTCCCGCGCAGCGAAGCGCTGTCCCTGGCGCCCAGGTACTGGAAGATCTGTCGGGTCGCGTCGGACTGGTTGAGGGTGTAGAAGTGGATGCCGGCGACGTGATGGTCCAGGAGGTCGCGGCACTGTTCGGTGGCCCAGTGGATGCCGACGCGTTTGACGGCGTCGGTGTCGTCGCCGGCACGCTGGATGGAGCGCAGCAGTGGCGCGGGGAAGCGTGAGCCGGCGGAGAGTTCGGCCATGCGGTTCATGCCCTTGGCGCTGACGATGGGCATGATGCCCGCGACGATGGGGATGTTGATCCCGGCCAGCTCGCAGCGCTCTCGGAAGTCGTAGAAGTCGTGGTTGTCGAAGAAGAGCTGGGTGCAGATGTAGTCGGCGCCGGCGTCGACTTTCTGTTTGAGGTAGTCCATCTCGGTGAGGCGGTTGGGCGTGCCGGGGTGTCCCTCGGGGAAGCCGGCGACCCCGATGCCGAAGCCCCGGCCCCCGGAGTTGGCGTCGAGTTGCGGGTTGCTGAAGTCCTTGATGAAGCGGACGAGGTCTTCGGCGTGCTGGAAGGCGTCGTTGGCCTTGTCGTAGCCGGCGAGGTCGCGGGGCGGGTCGCCGCCCAGCGCGAGGATGTTGCAGATGCCGTGCTCGGCGTAGCGGGCGAGGACCGCCTGGATGTCGGCCTGCTGGTGGCAGACACAGGTCAGGTGCGGGATCGTGGTGACGTTCAGCTCCTTGCGGGCACGGACGACCAGGTCGTGGGTCAGGTCGCGGGTCGAGCCGCCGGCCCCGTAGGTGACGGAGACGAAGGAGGGCTTGAGCGGCTCGAGCTCGCGGATCGCGTGGTACAGCCGTTCTGACGACGCGGGGGTCTTCGGCGGAAAAAACTCGAACGAGAACGTCGGGGAGCTTGCCTGAAATATGTCGGTAATATGCATTGTTCAATATCCTAGCATCGACCCACTAAACCAGACACCCCCCACCCCTTGAACCTGCCGATAGCCTGATTTGTGTTGGAAACCACGCCGACCCGCCCCGATGAACGAACCCACCGCCCCCAGAATCGACCTGATCGTGCCAGCTCTCAATGAGGAGACGAACATCGTCCCGATGATGCAGGCGTTGCCGGCGGGGTTCTTCCGACACGTGATCGTGGCGGACAACGGGTCGACGGACCGGACCGCGGAGCTGGCTGAGACTCACGGGGCGGTGGTGGTCCACGAGCCGCAGCCGGGGTACGGGGCGGCCTGCCAGGCGGGACTAGCGTGGATCAGAGGTCTAGACGGAGGGCAGTTGCCGGACGCGGTGGCGTTCCTGGATGCGGACCTGGCGGACGACCCGGCCAATCTGCCCGGGCTGTGTGAACCGATCGCGGCCGGCGAGGCGGACATGGTCATCGGGACACGGGCCGCGTTGGCGGAGGCCGGCGCGTTGGACCCGCATCAGCGGTTTGGGAACTGGCTGGCGTGTCGGCTGATCGGTCTGGCGACTGGGCGGCGGTACCGTGACCTGGGACCGATGCGTGTGTTGAGGTGGGAAGCGGTTCAGAAACTGGACATGCAGGACCGGACCTGGGGCTGGACGGTCGAGATGCAGTACAAGGCGGCCCGGCAGAAATTGCGCGTCGTCGAGATCGACGTCCCCTATCGGAAGCGCCGCTCAGGAAAAAGCAAGATCTCCGGCTCGGTGGTCGGCAGCGCCAAGGCCGGGGCGAAGATCATCTCGACGATCTTTAGCCTGTGGTGGGCCGACCGGTCGTGACAGAGGTCACTAGAGCGTTTTGCGCCATATTTTACCGCAAGGTCTTGCACGGCGATCTGCGGTCGCCCGCTAAACAGCTGAGTGTTACCGGGAGATGGCCATGCAAAGCGCACTAAAAAAAAGGACGCCGGTGAAGGCGTCCCTTGTGGGCTACTAATCTAAGTTACAACGTTGTTTCAGGCTTCCTGATTTTCCAGGAGGCGGACGGACTGGCGGCCTGCGAGGCCGGCGTCGATCTCGTGCCAGTGGCCGATATCGGCTTCGCCACGCTTCCAGCAAAGCAGGACGTCCCGGCCGTCATGGATGGCGGGGAAATCGACCAGTCCCAGCTCGAAGTCCTTCAGTTCCACACCGACGGCGTGCAATTCATCGACCAGCTCGCTGAGGCGGTCCATCGTGGTTTCGTATTCCTTCTCGGCTTGCGTATCCGGCCCGCCGGGCTTCTCGGCCCCGCGACGCAGTTCGATGATCCGGGCGTAGACCTTCGTGATGTCTTCGACAACCCGGGCGACGTAGGGCAGAGCGCTGTTCGCTTCGTCGACCGTGAAATACCTCTTCTCGGGGTCCAGGGTAAGGGTCGTGTTCATGGAGGCGTTTTCAGTCGGCATTGTTTATCCCGTCTGGCTATAAGAATCGTTTACCCAAAACCCGATACGGCAGACCCGAGGGTCCGTTCACCGGGCCTTCAATCATAGGCCGGTGAAACGCGGCGGGGTAGAAACTTCATGCCTTTATGGCCGAGTTTCTCACGGTTGAGCCGTCCCGCCCCCCAACTATCGGCGCAAACGGGAGGCGGTATTCAAAAACAGCACGGGGTCGTGGCGAACTTCTGGGTTCGATAATGTTACAGACGTTAACACGGAAACGGCCATTGTCATCGGTGGTCGCCGGCCGGCTGCGTTAATCGCCTGCCGCGTAACTGGAAATAATATTCGCGCGCGTCCAGGACCAGGCTGAATAGCAGCGGGACCACGATCAGCGTGAACAGGGTCGAGACGATCAGCCCGCCGACGACGACGCTGCCCAGGCCTTTATAGAGCTCGCTGCCGGACCCGGGCATGAGCACCAGCGGGAGCATGCCGCAGACGCTGGTGGCGGTGGTCATGAAGATCGGGCGGATGCGTGACCGGACGGATTCGCGGATCGCCTCACGTGGCGGCATGGCCCCGGTGGTGTCGCCCTCCCCCTCGCCGACGCCCCGCATATAGTTCAGCGCCTGGTGGACGATGAGGATGGCGTTGTTCACGACGATGCCGATGAGGATGACGAACCCGAGCATGGTCAGTGTATCGAGTTGCTGGGAGTCGTCGTAGGCGCGCACCACCGCCAGGCCGAGGAACCCGCCGACGGTCGCCAGCGGGACACTGAACATGATGACCAGCGGGTAGAGGTAGCTTTCGAAGAGCGCCGCCATCAGCAGGAACGTGACCAGCAGGGCCAGGAACATCCGGCTGGTGAGCATGCTGACGATGCTCTGCGTGCTGAAGCCGTGCCATTCACCGAGCAAAGCCCGGCGGACCTGGGTCAGCTTGTCGGCGGTGCCGGAGATCGTGACGGTGGTTTTAGGCGAAAGCTGACCCGCTTCGGTGAGCCTGTCGATGGTGGCCTGCGTCTCGGTGGTCAACTGCTCCAGCGGCATCCCCTCGGGCGCACTGAGCGACAGCGTTACCGCCCGCTGATAGTTGATCCTGCGGATCTGCTGGGGCGACATGGTCTGGATGATGTCGGCGACGTGGGACAGGGGGACGATCCCGACCTCGCCGTTGCTGTCGTGATAAGCCAGCGGGACCATCTCCAGCGTCTCTGTAGTTAATGGCAAGTCGGGGTGACGGGTGAGCAGGAGGTCGACGTTGTCGCCGTCCATGCGGTAATCGCCGATCTGCAATCCATCGACGAGGCCACGGATCGCCCCGCCGAGGTCGCCGGCCTGGATGCCCAGGGCGCTGGCCTTGACGTAATCGACTTTAACCCGGGCCTCACGGCTGGGCTGGTCGAAGTTGCCGGGCTGGGGCTGCACGTTGCCGTACCCGTAGGCCCCTCTCAGGTCGCCCAGCAGCGCCGCCGCCTCGTCACGGATCTGGTCCAGGTCCTGCCCGACGATCTCGATATCGATCGAGTTGCCGCCCATCATGTCCCGGCCGAACAGCCCCTGCTGAAACGCGAAGCCGATCGATGAGGGGACGCCGGAGCCCGCCCACATCAGCAGGCCCTCAAGGGGTTTGACGTTCTGGTCGTAGACGCTGATAGCGCCGTAGAAGACCGAGCCGCCGAACGACACAAAGAAGAAGTTGTCTATGGGGGGCACGTTCATCACGGGCATACCCGAGAACGGATGGATGACCGGTGGCAGGTCTTTAAGGTCGCCGTAGTTTTGTGCCTCCCAGTAGGGCTTGAGCCGGGCCTCCATGTGGTTGCCGATCTTGCTGTTCTGCTCGACGTTGTAGCCGGGCGGGGTCAACATGATGCCGAAGACCAGGTTCTGGTTGCCCGCCGGGAGGTAGCTGGTCGGGGGCATCAGCAGGTACGCCCCACCCAGCGAGATCACGGTCATCACGGCGACCACGCCGATACGCAGCAGGACATTGACGGCATTGGGTGCGGTGACCGAGTAGACCAGTTGGGCGTACCCGTCGGTGAGCTTCGCCAGCTTCGGCGTGAGGCCGAACAGGCTGCGGAGGTTTGGCCTGGCCTCACGGTTATTCGGTTCGGTCTTTCGCCGACGCAGGAAACGCGCCGAAGCGGTCGGGATCACCGTGATCGACACGACCAGTGACAGCAGCACCGCGGCGCAGATCGCGATCGCGATATCACGGAACAACTGACCGGCCTCCTCTTCCAGGAAGATCACCGGGACGAACACCGCCACCGTCGTCAGTGTCGAGGCCAGGATCGCACCCCAGACCTCCTTGGCGGCGTCGTAGGCCGCGATGCGCACCGGCTTGCCCATCGTGAGATGCCGGTCGATGTTTTCTAATACCACGATCGCGGCATCGACGACCATCCCTACCGCGAACGCCAGCCCCGCCAGGCTGATCACGTTGAGGTTACGCCCCGCCGCGGTCATCACAACGAACGTCCCGATGATCGAGATCGGGATCGACATCGCCACCACGATCGTCGGGCGGATCGTCCGCAGAAACATCAGCAGCACCAGCCCGGCAAGCGTGCCGCCAAGCCAGAGATTGTTCTGCACCAGATTGATCGCCTGATTGATGTAGTTGGTCTCGTCGTAGACCTGGATCATTGTCAGCTTCGGGCCGATGGTCGGGAGGATCTGCTCATTGACCACCTCGATGCGTTTGCGGAGTTCATCCATCACCGTGATGACGTTCGCGCCGGTCTCCCGGAACACCGGCATGGCCAGGCTGGTCGAACCCTTAGATCGCACGAACGACCGACGTTTCTCCAGGGTCTCGATCACGCTGCCCAGGTCGCTGACACGGACCTGCCCGGCATTGGTGTCGGCGACAACCGTGTCCAGCACGTCCTGGACGTTGTCGTACTGCCCGACGGTGCGGACACGGATATCCAGCCGTCCCTCGGCCAAGTCGCCGGCGGAGACGTTGATATTTTCGCCCTGGATCGCGCTGCGCAGCGTGTTGAAGGTGATCCCGCGCTGCGCCAATTCGCGCGGGTCGATCTGGATGTGGACCTCGCGTTCGCGGCCGCCATAGACGTTGACCTGGGTGACGCCCTCGATGGTTTCCAAGTACGGCTTTACCCGGTCCTCGACCTGGTCGCCGATACTCTGGACATCGAACCCGGGCTCTTCACTTTTTATCAGGAGCCAGGCGATCGCGCTGGACGGGTCCGTGTCACCGCTGGCGATCACGGGCTCGTCCACGTCGTCGGGGTACTCAGCGACTTCGCGGAGCTTGTCGGAGACCTCCTGGCGGATGCGGTTCATGTCCGTGCCGACGTAGAACTCCATCTCGATCGAGCCCTGGCCGGTGTTGGCGGTCGCGGTCATCTTGCTGAGGTTGGACACGCTCTTGAGCTTGTCTTCCTGCTCCTGGATGACCTCGGTCTCGATCTCCTCGGGGCTTCGGCCGATCCAGTTGGTTTCAACCGTCAGCTTGGGCTGGTCGACGTTGGGCGTGAGCTGGATCGGGATAGTCAGCAGCGCCAAGAGCCCGAACAGCATCAGCAGCAGCACGCCGACGGACACCTTCACGGGGTTAGAAATAGCGAATCGGATGATGTCCATGGGGAGCCGCGGCCTGGGGTAAGTTTAGGAAGGAGTCGTGGTGTGGTTTATTGCGGGTCGGCGTACTTGTCGGCGTAGATCAACGACTGCGTGGGGAACACCGATTCGGCTCCCTCAACAATCACCGTAGCACCGTCGGCCAGGAGCGAGCCGCCCGGGTTGGAGATCGGCTCCACGACGGTGCGGTCGCCCTCACCGAACAACACGCGAACGAGGACGGGCATGGCGGTCGGCATCGGCGGCGGGCCGGACGCCGAACCCTCCGGGGCTGGGGCCCCGTCTGTTGTCGGCGGGACACCGACCCAGACACGCTGCCCATCCAGGCTGTACAACACCGCGTCACGGGGCACGGTCAGTACCGGCGTCTCAGATCCGACCGGGAGCCAGACCGTAACACTCATGCCGGACTTCAAGCGTCCATCCATGTCATCCAGCTTGATCTTCACGGGGAACGTGCGGGCCGCGTTGCCGCCGTCGGGGTTGATCGCGATGACCTCGCCACGCACCGGCAGCTTCAAGGGCTCGATCACGACCTCGGCGGTGTCGCCCAGCTTGATCGAATCGATCAGGTGCTCGGGGACGTCGGCGACGGCGTCGATCTGCCCCTTGGAGATCACCTCAACGATATCGTCTCCCTTGTCGACCCACTGCCCCGCTTCCGTGATCTTGCGCGTCACGAAGCCGTCAAACGGCGCGACAACCACCACCCGCTCAAGCTCTTTCTTGACGCGGTCACGGTTAGCAACCGCGGCGCTGAGCCGGGCACGGTCGGACGAGACCAGCGCCCGCATGTCGTCAACTTCCTTGGGTTTAGCG
>JAJDCW010000079.1 GCA_029260635.1 Phycisphaeraceae bacterium
CTGGCCTTGGCGCGGCGGGAGAAATACAGCCCGATCCCAAGCGTCGCGGCGAAAAACCCGGCGATGATCAGCCAGTCCCAGAACCCCAGGCCCGGCAGTGTGAGCGTCGGCATCCAGTCTCCTTCGGCTGATCCGTGGACCGGCCCATTATTTCAATGGATGAGCATACTTGGTTGCGGCCGTATGTCAAGGTTTGAGGACGTATGTATCAAGAGTCTGAACAGAAGGAGGTGTTGGCCCACAGGTTGACACAGATTAAGGGCCTGTACGAGATACGGCTACTGCTAATCTGTGAAAATCGGTGTCAATCTGTGAAAATCGGTGGGCCCTTCTTCTTGGATTTCGCTGCGGCTTCCGGGCCTATAAGTGCCTCGGGTTTGGCCCTGTGTCGGGCGGGCGGTTAGGATGATGGGTGGAACAGTGAGCATTGCAGGGACGCGGCCGATCATCCGGCCCCCCTGCCGGAGTCAGCCGACATGATCGTCGACGTGCATACGCGGGTCTGGGACAACGCCAAACAATTGGGCCGGGCCGAAGAGACCCTTCGGCGTAAGCCCAATGTTCCGTGGGAAAGGCCCGACGCCTGCCCGGACATGCACCACCAGGCCATGCAGCCGGTGCGTCACGCCCTGATCCTTGGGTTCGACAGTGAATACCTCGATGCCCGGATCAGCCACGAGCAGGTGGCCGGCTACGTCACGAAAGACCCGGCGAAGTACCTTGGCGTGGCGGGCATCGACCCGATGCGTGGCGACGCGGTGCGCAGCCTTGAGCGGGCCCGTGAGTTGGGCCTGGTCGGCGTGACCGTCAGCCCGGCGGCGCAGGCGTTTCACCCCTGCGACACCCGCGCGATGGAACTCTACGAAGCCTGCGCCGCGATGCGGATGCCGCTGCTTTTTGAGTCGGCGACTTTGCTGGCACGCGACGCCAAGCTGGAGTTTGCCCAGCCCTACCTGCTGGACGAGGTGGCGCGGTCGTTCCCTGACTTGAAGATCGTGGTCTCGGCGCTGGGCGACCCCTGGGTGCATCAGTGCCTGACGCTGATCGAGAAACACCCGACGGTCTACACCGACCTGAGCGACCTGGCGGTACGGCCGTGGCAGCTCTACAACGCCCTGATACTCGCCCACCAGCAGCACGCGACCGGTCGTATCCTCTTCGGCAGCAACTTCCCGTTCTGCAACCCGGAGAAGGCGATCGTGTCGATCTACTCGATCAACACGTTTACGCAGGGCACGCCGCTGCCGAGCATCCCGCGTGAGCAGTTGCGTTCGATCGTCGAACGCGACGCGTTGGCCTGCCTGGGCCTGCGTGACGAAAGCGTCTCGGCGCTGGAGACCGGCGGGACCAAACACCAGACGATGCAGATCCCCTCGGCCCATTCCCTCAAGGACGCGGACTCGGCATGACGCCAAAGATTTACGCACAACGCACCCGGCGGCTGATCATACTGGTCGCCTGCACACTGACTGCGCTTAGTTGCACGGGCAACCAGAACCTGCGCGACACCGAGTTGCACATCCAGAGCCGGGCCCATCCGGATGCGCCGACACCCGCCGGCTTCGATCACGGCTCGTACAGCGTGGAGGGCAAGAGCGCGATCACGGTGCTGCTGACCGAGGGGCCACCCCACGCGCCCCGGCGTGCCTTGATTGTGCGGATGTTCTGGCGTCCCAAGGCCGCCGCCACCCCGCTTGACGAGACCGCGACCAACTCGACCGTGCAGTACATCGTGTTCGGCGAATCGCCTGACGGCCCAGCGGGCAAGCCGACCGTGGGCGTCTATTCCGGCGGCGGTTTTCTTTACCCCGAAAACGAGGTCGGGAGCCAGAACCTCCAGGCCAACCTCTGGCAGGCCACGATGTCGCTGGCGGACAAGAACGCGGGGTTTCATGACACGCTGGGCCCGTCGATCCTGACCGGACGGTTCAGCGCCCGGCGGGACGATGAAGGCATCGTCGAAGCCATACGCCAGGTCAACATCGCGGTCAGCGAGGCACTGGGCGTGCCGAGGTTCGTGAGGGCGGAGTAACTGACCGGTTTTATCGTTCGGCACAAGACTCACCCGATATTCAACGGGACAGGCGGGACGGTTCACTACACATCGATCAGGAGACGGACCTTGAACATCAAGCGCTACCTCTCATCCACACAAATCGCCTTGACCGTATGGTTGAGCCTGCTGTGCTGGGGAATGCTGAGCACGGCCGCAATCGCGCAGACACCCAAAGACCATGCGTTCGCCGTGGCCGCCGTCGACAAGGTCCAGGACCCGCAGCTTCAGCAGCAGGTTCGTGAATTACTCGGCATGGCCCCGCCGATCACCGAGCCGGAAGACTTCTCGGATTTGGAGCGTGGCGAGCGCATCCAGAAGCACATCGACCACATCTTCGGCAAAGTCAACGCGTACCTCACCCCGGTGCTTTTCTATGATGTCGCCTTCGGTGTGTTCGACCCGAACGTCGAGCAGGTAGAAGCCTCACTGACCCAGGCTCAAGCCGAACTTGACTCGATATTGGCGTTGCCAGAGGGTGAGCGCACCAAGCGTGAGGTCCGGGTCAAGGGCAAGGCCGTCACCAACCTGCAAGCCCAGCTCGAACTACTGAATACCAAAGCGGAAGTCCGGGCAGGTATCCAGCCAGAAGTACATAAGGTGTTCGCCGTATACAACGCTTTGCCCGCCTCCCAGCGCAGCGACGAACTAGCCGGGCGTTTGGCACAGGCGGTTGATGTCATCGACGCCCAATCGACCGCCACTATCTACACGATCCCATTAATCATCGTGTTCCTATTGGTCGGCGGCGTCTTCTTCACGTTCCGGTTCGGTTTTGTCAACCTGCGGTTGTTCGCGCACTCGGTCCAGGTGATCCGCGGCAAGTACGACGACCCGGACGACCACGGCGAGATCAGCCACTTCCAGGCGCTGACCAGCGCGCTGTCGGCGACAGTCGGGCTGGGCAACATCGCCGGCGTCGCCATCGCCATCAGCCAGGGCGGCGCGGGCGCGGTGTTCTGGATGTGGGTCGTCGCGTTCTTCGGGATGAGCAGCAAGTTCAGTTCCTGCACGCTGGCGCAGCTGTACCGGCGTATCACCCCCGAGGCGAAGGACCACGGCTCGGCCGACGAATCCCACGCGGCGCTGCCGGGCAAGAGCGAGCACGTGCTGGGCGGGCCGATGGTCTACCTCTCCGAGGGCATGAAGGAAAT
>JAJDCW010000080.1 GCA_029260635.1 Phycisphaeraceae bacterium
CTACGACAAGTGCGCCGCGCTGGCCAAGCAGGCCCACAAGGACGGCAAGACCATCAAGCAACTCGTCAGCGAACTCAAACTCATGCCCGAGGCCCGCCTCAACGAACTCATGGACTACGACAGCATGACCCGCCCCGGCTAACCCCCGCCCCCGGAGTAGACCCCCGGGGTATCCCGGATATCTGTCTGGACTCCCCGCAGCCGCTTGCGGCTTAGCGTTCCTGAACCCCACCCCACACGATCAAGGACACACCATGAAAACCCTCCCAATCCTCGCAGCCGTGCTGTTTCTTTCTACCACCGTTCACGCCGAAGTCTCCATCCAGCCCATCGGCCTGACCGTCGGCTCTCCGGCCATCGAGGCCATGGACTTCGGCTTCCGGCCCAGCGGGCTCAACGCCGGCACGGGCATCCACCTGCTCATCACCGGCTTCGACAGCCCGCTGGTCAAGCTCGACGACGACAACAGCACGCTCAGCAGCGCCACCGACTCGACCGGCAAGGACCTGTTGCAGGAGCGTCCCCAAGATGACAACAGCTATTCGTTCTCCTCATCCAGCCTCATCGGCCCGTTTCCGAAGATCAGCGAAGACGGTAAGCAACTGATCGTCGATCTAAACGTCCCCCAGACGCCCGCCCCGGGCGCGACCAGCATCACGCTCGACGGCACGCTCCTGGTCACCGTCGCCTTGGGTAAAGCCAACGTCAAGGCCCAGGGCGTCGCGACGGAGCCCGGCAAGATCCAGCTCGGCGGGCACGACGTCGAAGTCATCGGCGTCAGCCCAAGCGACTGGGAAGAGGGCAAGTTCAAGCTCGAGCTGAAGATGCAGACCGACCTGCTGGACGCGATCTCCACATGGAAGATCACCGCCCCCGACGGCACCGAACTATCCGACGGCCCCAACTCCACCATGACCATGAACACCACCGCCCAGCTTGAACTGACGCTTGAGAAGAAGCCGGACACAATCAACATCGAACTGGAACTCTACGACGGCTTGGAGACGATCGAGGTCCCCGTCGCCGTCGAGGTGGGGCTGGGGATCGAGTAACCCGATTCGATGATGTTAAATCGAGTCGATGAATTAGTCAGTAGGCTTGGACGAGCTTGCGAGGTCTGCCATGGCTAAATCAATCTGCGGAAATTCGAATCTGAATCCGTGTTGCTCGGTGAGTCGTTTAGGGATGCAACGTCTACCGAGTAATGCAAGTTCTGGATCGGTATTGAGAAGTAATCTGCAGGCCAATCGCACGCCAAACGTCGGTGCAGGTGGTGACCAGGGCCTGTGATAAGCTTTTCTTAGTGCCTTCATAAAATCACGATTGGTGATGGGTTCGGGTGCGGTCACGATGTAGACACCGCGGTATGATGCGTCTGTCATCATCGCCAGACACAGGCGGTTAAGATCGTTTTGATGGATCCATGAGATCCACTGCGTGCCTGTCCCAACCGTGCCGCCCAATCCGATACGGGTCATGAAGCCTAGCCGTTTCAACGCTCCGCCGTCACGCCCCAACACGAAACTGATCCGCATGATGACGGCCCGTTGATTCTTCAAGACATTTTCATTTAGAGCTTGTTCCCATGCCGTGCCCACTTCCGGTGCCATGCCTATGCCCGGCGGCGTGGTTTCGTCACACAGCGTGTCTTCGGGGATCGGATCGCCCACGATGTGCGCTGTGGCAGATTGCAGCCACACTGGCGGTGGGTTATCTATCGCTCGCATCGCCGAGCCTAATGCCTCGCAGGAATGGATACGCGATTCGAGGATGACCTTCTTGTTCGCGGGCGTCTTTCGGCAATCCACACTACGCCCGACTAGATTGACCACCGCTTGGGCTCCTTCAAGGCAACGTGCCCAGTCGCCAGCGCCGCGGCCATCCCAGATATACCACTGAGTGTTCTTTGGCCAGTTGGAATCGGGTTTAGGGCTGCGGCTGAGAATTGCTGCCTGGTAGCCATGCTCAGCGAGATACCACGCCAGGCCTCTGCCGAGGAATCCACTGCCACCAGCGATCACGATACGTGGCAGGGGGGCCGAGCCTAGGTTATCTGTCGGCAGCATCGTGTCGGTCCGGATGAGTCGTTTGGGCGGTGATTACCGTATAATCCCTCGACTATGTCGAGCGATTCATACAGCATACTCGTGATCGGCGGGGGCCACGCGGGCGCGGAGGCGGCCTGGGCGGCGGCGAATATGCTGCGCCCCGAGTTCGAGGCTGGAGATGGCAATAGAGGCAAGGTCGCCCTGGTCACGATGGACCCCGAGAAGATCGGGGCGATGAGTTGCAACCCGGCGATCGGGGGGCTTGCCAAGGGGCAGATGGTCCGGGAGATCGACGCGATGGGTGGGCTGATGGGGCTGGCCGCCGACGCGACCGGCATCCAGTTCCGGGTGTTGAATGCCAGCAAGGGACCGGCCGTGCGCGGGCCGCGGTGTCAGAGCGATAAATACGCCTACGCCCGTGAGGTTCAACGCCTCTTGGCGACCCGTCCAAACCTTGACATCCTCGCCGGTGCTGTGGAAGACTTCATCGTCGAAGACGGCCAGTGTGTCGGCGTGATGGTGAAGGGTCCAGGGACCGGGGACCAGGGCTCCGCCGACCCATCCGATCCTAGACCCCCGAACCCTGAACCCCGTACCCTGGCCTTGCGAAGCAAAGCCACGATCCTCACCACCGGCACCTTTATGCGTGGCCTGATGCACACCGGCCCGTCCCAGGTCCCCGGTGGCCGTGTCGGCGAAGCACCCTCCGTCGGGATCAGCGTCGCGTTGACCAACCTCGGCTTGGAGCTTGGCCGACTCAAGACCGGCACACCGCCACGCCTTGCCGCTGAGTCGATCGACTTCAGTGGGTTGGAGTTGCAGCCGGGCGATGACGAACCGACCCCGTTCAGTGAATTAACGGCACGAAATCAATTCCCCGCCACCGAGCAACGTCCCTGCTGGATCACACACACAACCCCCGAGGCGCACGAGCTGATCCGCGCGAACCTCGACCGCGCCCCGATGTACAACGGGCAGATCGAGACCGCAGGCCCACGCTACTGCCCATCCATCGAAGACAAGGTCGTACGCTTCGCCGACCGCGGCTCGCACCACGTCTTCCTGGAGCCCGAATCACTCGAAACAAACGAGATCTACTGCAACGGCATCAGCACCTCCCTGCCCGCCGATGTACAGGAACAGGTCGTCCGCATGATGCCCGGCTGTGAGAACGCGGTGATCCTCCGCCACGGCTACGCCGTCGAATACGACATGGTCTGGCCGCACCAGATCGACGCGACCTGCATGACCAAAAAAATCGCCGGCCTGTTCCTCGCCGGTCAGATCAACGGCACCAGCGGCTACGAAGAAGCCGCCGGGCAGGGGTTGATCGCCGCCGTCAACGCCGTGCGTTTCAGCAAGGGTCAAGAGCCGGTCCGCCTGCGTCGTGACCAGGCGTACATCGGCGTGATGCTCGACGACCTGGTGACCAAGACCCCGCGTGAGCCCTACCGGATGTTCACCAGCCGCGCCGAGTTCCGTCTGATGCTGCGGGCGGATAACGCGGACCAAAGGCTCACGCCTTTGGCTCGTGAGTGGGGACTGGTGGATGATGCGCGCTGGGCACACTTTCAGGCCAAGCGTAAGGCACACGCCGCCCTGAACGAATACATCGAAAACCGTCACGTTGACGGCCAGCCGATGTCGCGTTGGGTCGCCCGCCAGGAGGTCGACACCGACGCGCTGCTTGCAGAACTCAATGGGGACCCGCTGCCCGCACTCACCCGGGACAGGCATGTGATCGGCGCTTTCTTGTCAGGTCTTCGTTACGCAGGCTACATCCAACGCCAGCAGAAGCAGATCGACCGCCTCGCGTCGCAGGAAACATCACCGCTGCCGTCGGAAATGGATTACACCGGCCTGCCGGGCCTGCGTGCCGAGGCGGCGCTGACCCTTAACCGTTTCCGCCCGACCACCCTTGGCCAGGCCGCACGTTTAGCCGGCGTGAACCCGGCGGACCTGATGGTGGTGAGTGTGGCGCTGAACCGGTGATAGATAAGAAGCGGCTAGCACTTTCTCCGGGTGGCCATAAACGTGCCGATCAATAACGCAACCGCACTTGTGCCCGGCTCGGGAACGGTGCTAGTAGAAACAGGTGGGATGCCGCCGTTCCAGTTGCCCAGCACGATGTTCAGGTCGTCGATACCGACGAAGTTGTCGCCGGACGGGTCGGCCTTGTGGTCGTCGTTGACCGTTTCGTTCCAGACCTTCAGGACGATGTTCAGGTCGTTGATCCCGACGAACCCGTCGCCGTCCAGGTCGCCGGTGACCGGTGGGGGGGTAAACGCCAGGACGACGCCGAGGTCGTCCAGGTGTGCCCATTTGTCGTTGGTGACCAGCAGCTCGAACTTGGTGATGAACTTGCCCGCCGGGGCCTGGAAGCCCCAGAACGTGTCGTCGCCGGAGGTGCTGTTCTCGATGAAGTCGGTGACCGACTGGGATGACGTGGCGTCGTCGTAGCGGACGATCCCCCAGACGTTGCCGACGGGTTGCCCGAGCGTGAACTGCGACAGGATGGTTGCGCCTACGGCAACCACGTTGTCGCTGGCGGCGAAGTCGAACCTGAAGTCGTTGCGGTCAAACGCGAATGAACTGAGCGTCTTACGCATCGACCCGCTCCCGGAGATCGCGCTGGATGGGTTGGTGTGTTGGAGCGTGCCGATGGTGGCGTCGGTGATGGTGATACTTTTAGCCTGAGAGATGCCGAGGTTGGCGTCGATCGTGTCCGGCCCGGTGAGCGTGCCGTTGTCAAAGTCGATGACCCCGCCGGCGTCGGCCTGGTAGGCCAGGTCCATCAAGGTGGTGAAACTGGACAGCGAGATCTGTTCGCCGGCGTCACTGGTCGCGCTGACATCAACGACGTTGCCGTTGTTGGGATTGTCGTAGACCCCGGTCGTGGTGAACACGGCCCGGGCCGGGTTGGCACCGATAAGCCCGGTGATGATGATCGCGAGGTAGAGACCGGTCGGCGGTCGGAGTCGGGTCATGGTTTCACCTTCAAGATGTCGAGCGGGTGGATATGGCCTGTCGAGGACTATTATAACCCCAATACCAGCCGGCTTGCTAGTGAAAAACCGCCTCGATCTCTATCGTTTATACGGCAAGCCAAAATCGGGTTGAGCCCGTTTATACACAATGACTTGTGAGACTATTTGCCCCCCGGTGGGTATTCGTGTTTATATATGCCCTATGGCCAACAACCTCCCCGTTTCTGACTGCCTGATCGTGATCTTCGGTGCCTCCGGCGACCTGACCAAGCGTAAACTGATCCCGGCGTTGTACCACCTCTGGGACACGGGGATGGCCCCGAAGAACTTTGCCGTGCTGGGGATCGCCAGGTCGAAGTATTCGGATGACGAGTTCCGAGACGCGATGTACGAATTCTCCAAGAAGAGCTACCCGGATGAGGCCAAGTGGGCCGAGTTCGCCAGGCGGGTGCATTACCGCGCCGCCGACTCGACCAAGGCCGACGACTGGGCCGGTATCCAGGCACGCATCGGCTCGCTGGCCGAGGACCACGGCACGGGACGGAACCTGCTTTTCTACCTGTCCATGGCGCCGCAGTTCTTCGAGCCGATTATCCATCAGATCGGCGCCAGCGATCTGGTCACCGAGGGCCGAAAATTCTGCAGCATCGGCAGCGACAAGCCCTGGCAACGCATCGTCATTGAGAAACCTTTCGGGGCCGACCCGGCGTCGGCTGCCCACCTGAACAACGTCGTGGCCAACGTGTTCGACGAGGGGTCGACCTACCGGATCGACCACTACCTGGGCAAGGAACTGGTGCAGAACCTGATGGTGCTGCGTTTCGCGAACACACTGTTCGAGCCTCTGTGGAGTCGGCAATACATCGACCATGTGCAGATCACCGCCAGCGAGACCGTGGGCGTTGAGGGGCGCGGCAGCTACTACGACAGCCCTAACGGCGGGGCGATGCGCGACATGGTCCAGAGCCACCTCTTGCAGGTGTTGTCGGTCGTGGCGATGGAGCCGCCGGTCTCGATGGACGCCGAGGATATCCGCACGGAGAAGATCAAGGTGTTCAAGGCCCTGCGTGTGCCGACCGCTGCGGACGTGCCCAACATCGCCGTGCGTGGCCAATACGGCGCCGGCTCGATCAACGGCGAACCGCTAGAGGGCTACCGCGTGTCCGACGGCGTCGATCCCAAAAGCCAGACCGACACCTTCACCGCGATGCAGTTCAATATCGACACCTGGCGGTGGGGCGGTGTGCCGTTCTATCTGCGGTCGGGCAAGGCGATGGCACGGAAACTCACCGAGATCGTGATCTACTTCAAGCCCACGCCGCACTGCCTGTTCCGCGAGGAGGCCAAGAAGTACAAGGCCAACCAGATCGTCATCGGCATCCAGCCGGACGAAGGCGTGCGCATCCGCTTCGAGGGCAAGGTGCCGGGGCTGGGTATGAAAATCAAGGACGTGGTGATGAACTTCAACTACGTCGAACAGTGGAAGGTCCAGCCACCCGACGGTTACGCGACCCTGCTGCACGACACGATGCGCGGCGACCAGACCCTGTTCAAGCACCGCGATGAGATCGAGAACGCCTGGGAAGCGGTCCAGCCGGTGATTGATTACTGGAAAGAAAACCCCCAGGAAGACCTGCCGAACTACAACGCGGGGACGTGGGGGCCTAGCGCATCGGATATCATGATGGCACGCGATGGGCGGTATTGGCACAATGATTAGGGGCTGGGGTATTAAGGTATAGGGTCTAGCAGATCCTTGATTCGGTTGCCTTTGCCAATGCCTCCTCATTATGCTGACCAGACCCCAGACCCTGGCCCCAAGACTCCGAGCGGGAGCAAGCATTGACTTATGAACTGAATGAATCGATGGCGGATCACGGGTTGAGTTTGCCCGGCGAGATGCACGTCGCACCGGACGCGGACACGCTGTATGACGACCTGGCCTTGGTGTTTACATGCCTCGGACAGGAGGCCGACGAAGAACGTGGCGAGTTCCACATCGCGCTATCCGGCGGGACCACGCCCTGGCCGTTTTATCAGCGGCTGCTGATCGACACGCGATTCCGGGCCGTGCCCTGGCTGCGGACGCACATCTGGATCGTCGATGAGCGGCGTGTTTCGGACGATGATGACCTGAGCAACTTCAAGAGCCTGCGTGGTTCGTTGCTGGAAGGCATCCCGACCCCGCCGAGCCAGGTCCACCCGATGATGGTGACGCGCGACGCCCCGGACGTGTTGTACGAAGCGGAGATGCGTGGTGTGTTTGGTATGCCGCAGGGGCTGCCGAGGATGGATTTCGTGCTGCTGGGTATGGGCGGGGACTGTCATACCGCTAGCCTGTTCCCGAACTCCGGCGCGATTGCAGTCAAGGATCGATTAATCGTGGTGAATGACGGCCCGAATGTCACGCCGCCCGCGCGGGTGACGATGACGTATCCACTACTAAACGCGGCACGACAGCTGGCGGTGCTGTGTGTCGGGGCGAAGAAGACCGAGGCGCTACAGCGCGTGGCCGAGCAAATGAAGTCGGGGCCCGACCCGGTCAACGTGCCCATCACGGGCATACAACCGACCGACGGCGGGTTGACGTGGTATCTGGATCGTGACGCGGCGGGGATCAAGGACTGACCCGCTGACTAATATATACATCGTCCCAGCCCTTCCGGAGTATGAAGATGAAAACCCTGCTCAAGTCGTTGTTGGTCTTCGTGGCGGTACTCGTGGTATTGTTCGTGATCGTCGGCCTGATGCTTCCGACGGCGTACGAGGTTAGACGTGATGTCGTGATTCAGGCACCGATCGGGGTGGTGCATCCATTCGTCAACGATCTGGAGATGTGGAGCACATGGGAGCCCTGGCGTGAAGAAGACCCGACGATCCAGATCACGCTCGGCAGCACCACCAAGGGCGTCGGCGCATCACAGTCCTGGGCGGGTGACAGCGGTAGCGGCGAATTGACCTTCACTAAGAGTGATCCTGATTCGGGAATCGCCTACGACATGATCTTCGATGATTTGTATGAATCGAAAGCCGAGGTGACCTACCACGCGGAATCGGATGGGAGCACACACGTCGAATGGGTCATGACAGGTGACACCGGGACCCCCGTCATCGGCGGGTACTTCGCCCTGATGATGGACTCGATGGTCGGCCCGATGTTTGAGAACGGGTTGAAGAAGCTCAAGACCGCGGCTGAACGTGATCCCGTAGATGCTATAAAGAAATCTTAAGCAAGCCGGTACCATCAGGTTGATTGCGTACTGTACGACGCAGCCTGTCAAAGCTCGTCCCACAACTTCCCGCCGGGGTGGGGGTTGTCTGCGTTGATCGCGTCCAGCCCGGATTGCACGGACGTTT
>JAJDCW010000081.1 GCA_029260635.1 Phycisphaeraceae bacterium
TCTAGATGGTTGGCGTTTGGAGCTGCCCAGAAGGTTCTCCGAATCATTTTAGGGGTGAAAATTAGGGCGCAGGGCGGGGCCTTGCCCTGGTCGCGTAGGTCCTCGTTGGTACGCTGTCCGCCCCACCCCATACGTGGGATCATCGACGCTATATTCAGCTAATGAGCATCCTTCGGAGCCGATGGATTAGACGTTCTTGCCATACACCTTCTTCAACCCAACGGTAATTTCCCATGTAGTTTCTTGGCTAATTAAATAATCCAACTATGATGGGTAGCATCTAAGTCAGTCGACAGGATAAATCCCAGCAGACAACATCTGAACAGGCGTACTATAAAGAATGTAAGAATAATGCCGATCACTTTTATGTCACATCAGCCAAGCCATTAGCTACGCGGTTAGAAATGGTGATCACGACAATACAAATAGAGATCAGTAGTAGTCAGCCCGATCTAGATCAAGGGGCCGGGGGTACCACGGGCTGAATCCATGCCTTTTGACGTTCGTTGGGTATGTACGGATTGGGGTGGAGATTTGATGAAGTGATTCGGGCACGCACATATATCTCGTCGCCTTGAAACTCGTAACGCGCACGGGTGCCTTGGGCCGTCGCCAGCACCTGCCCGATGTCGTCGCTATATCGTTTTGTTAATTCGGCACGGGGATTGCCCTCGGCATCTAGGATCGGCTCGCTGGAGGGATCGTACCCCCTTCGTGTACCGATGAATTCAATGGTATATTTTGTGTTTTCTTCAGGCTTGATTTCCAGTTCGATGCCGCCGTTACTTGTTTTTAAATGTTGGAGAGTAACACCAGTCGAGGCGTAAAATTCACCCGCCTCCATCGCATGAATAAGCGACTCCGGTGTCAGGTATCGGCTCCGATATACAATCCAACCGCGACCGGGTGCAATCGCAATATGGTCCTCGGGCCAATAGTTGCCGTACTGATGTGCATCATCAACTGCCAGCCCGAACAGGATGCCCAGGTTCAGTTCCGCCAATCGCTTGGTCAGGATGATGTCCCACATCCGTTCGAGAGAGATGCGGTCGGGGCCGCCGAAGTTATAGGCGTCTGGATGCCCGTTATAGACCTCGAAGAACGCCAGGTTTTCGACCGCCATAAAGTCTTCGGCTGTAAGGGCGTGCTGAATACTCGTTGGGAAGTTTGGGTGGTTCAGGTGAGGGACCATCGGCCGACCGGTGCGTTTCCGCTGCTCATAAATAGCATCGATATTAAGGCTGATTGTCTGCTCGGGTGTCTTTCCCTCTTGAAAAGGCGACAGTTCTTTTATATTCGTAGCATTGAGGTGAATACCCGCGGATGTCAGCTCTTCGGACTGTACGAGCATAAATCGCCCGGGTATCTCGAAAAGATGCCGGAATTCATTGAGCGGCTTGAGCCGGATTTCCAATACATTGTTACTCGTTAGCCGTGTTTCTATCCATTGCTTATCGAATTGTTTCTGATACCGCTCGTAAACAGCCATACCGCCGGCATTCTGAATACCCGGTCGATTCGTGTAGTAACTTTTCTTGGGGTTGACCCATTTCTCACCTTCCTGAATGATGTTGTGGTCGGAAATCGCCAGGAAATGGTAGCCGTGCTCGACGTACCACTTTGCCACAACTTCAGGAAACTGATCGCCATCGCTCCAGAGCGTGTGTGTGTGAAGATTGCCCTTCCACCAGAAGTGGCCGTCACCGGCGGGTAACGGGGCGGGATATGCCCGGCTGCTATCATGAAAATCATAATCCATAGGCAGATGAGGCTGGCTATTGTCGTGCGAGGGATCGCCCTTGCTTTGGTCCGATGGATGGGCCTGTACGCTATCGAGTCCGCCAAGAACGATAAGAAATACTGAGCAGTACAACATCTTGTGCAGCATTAACGGTTCCTTAACTAAGCCAACAGATAGTTATGAATATCAGCCAACGCACTACCCCGGTATGAAACCAGTACACTCGATGAGAGCGTCGCCCCTTTGATATTAAGCAATGCGGTGTGATTGTACTCGATCACCATGTAAGCCAGCGTTCGTTAATCATACTCGCCCGTCATAATCTGACGGTTAAACATGATAGAGTATTCTTGAATTGATTCTGCGTATTCCGGTCTGCGCTGCAAAAGAGCATCGTTGGGCCGAAGCATTTAACTAATAGTGGTTGATAATCCCGTTGCCCTGTGGGATGGCGTGCATTTCGCCGAAGGTGATCCATTCCGCGTGCCCGTCGCCGAAAATGGCGTTGGCACCGCCGCCGTCCGAGCCGCGCAGGTGCCTCGTGGTTTCCGGTGTGAAGCCCTCTGACTGTTTCTGGACCAGGTCCCAGGCGATGCGTTTGGCGGAAGGCTCATCATCCGATGCGGTGAACAGCCAAGTCTTGGATACCCCGCGGTCAACTAAACTGACTGCCCATGTGTTGGCCAGGAAAGCGGATTCGCCCGCCCTATCCCATTTATTAATGTACGGGCTGATGACAAGGTGTGTCCAGAAGTTGTAGCTTGATTTCACCAGGGGGCCATGCAATGGCATGGTGGTGGCGGACGTACTCAGATTATCCCAATCGTAATAGCCGTTGGCGTTTCCCGAGCGTTGGTCGTGCGTGGGGCAGAAAAAAGCCTCGCCCCCGATCCCCACCTCGTCCATAAAATCCTTCGTACTCTCATACATGGATTCCCATGACCCACCGTGTGAGTAAGACGGGGGGTAGAACTCCTTGAATGAATCTGCATATACCGTCCAGGCGATGCCGATCTGCCTTTGATTACTCATGCACACCGCATTCTTGGCCGTATCGCGCGCCGCGCCAAGGGCGGGCAGCAGGATGCCGATCAGCAGGGCGATGATCGAGATCACCACCAGCAGTTCGATGAGTGTGAATCCGTTCTTAGGCTTCATGCTATGTACTTTCTGTGGATGGCTCGGAAACTTCCCTGGTTGCCGACGCATCGTGCTGTTCAATACGCCGGGTCGAGTTTAGTCGGCCCGGCGCGGAGGAAAATCAAATGCGAACTTCACTTAACGACGCCGAATCACCGCCCCCAGGCCCATCGCCATCAACGCCAGGCTCGCGGGTTCGGGCACGGATGCGATCCGAAGGTCCGTGACCGCAGACCCGACATTGAAGCTGGTGACGCCACTGATCGTGAGGCCGTTGTTTGAGACTTCCATCCAAGTCACGAATCCGTCGCTGCGTCCGACGACGATATCGAGTAAACCGTCGGCATCGATATCACCCACGTCCAAGGCGGTGATCGAGGCACCGGGGCCTACGGCTGTAAAGACGTTGGAGATCAAGTTTATGGATGCGCCGTTGTGGTCGAGGATGAAGACGCCACCGCCCAACGCGGATTGCGCACCGATGATTTCATCTTCGCCGTCACCGTTGACGTCCGCCAGTGCCAGGTCGGCCACGCTTCCGACGTTAAAACTAGGATTCGCCAGCCCGCCGCCGCTGGTCAAGCTGGTGCCTGATCGTTCGGCCCAGGAGATGAACCCGTCCTGCCGACCGATAACGATATCACCATCGCCGTCGTTATCGAGGTTGCCGATCTCTAGGGTCACAGCCGGGGAGACGTTGAACCCCACAAAGATGCCACTTAGGCTGTTGCCCGAACGCTCGGCCCAGAGCAGTTGTCCGCCGGGTTGTGCGGAAACGACGTCTCCGTTGGCGTCACCGTCCAGATCGCCGATCGCCACCGCGACGGTGCCACCGACATTGAAGCTGTGGTTCGCTGTGACATTGCCGCCGACACGTTCGACCCAGGTAATAAAGCCGTCGTTACGGCCGAGGATCGCGTCGCCGTCGCCGTCACCATCCAGATCGCCGACCGCGATGCTGTTGGCGGGAGAGACATTGAATGAGACCGGCTGGCCGGACAGGTTGTTGGCCAGGCGTTCCGTCCATGTGACTTCGCCGGAAACGCCCGGCCCGACATCACGCGCGGTGAGGATGTCGCCGTTGCCATCCCCATCGATATCGCCTATGTCGATCTCCTGGACCGTGCCGGCTCCCTGGTTGTTGCCGAAGAACACACCGTTGAGGGTGGCGCCGCCACTTTGTTTCATCCAGCCCAGCCGACCGTCAGCCAGCGAGACCAGGACCGATCCACTGACCGGATCGCCGTCGAATGACACATCCACCGCGTGGGCGGTGCCCGCAAAGGACCAGGCCAGTAGTGGTGTCGCCACCGCCAAAGCAATTCCCTTTCGCTTTCTCATACTCTCCTCCTATCTATTTTCCAAGACGTGGTGGGCACACGTATGCCTACCCATTTCAGTGTCATCCGGATATCAATGCCTGTCAGCCGGTTAAAAAAATACGAAAGCGATACCAGCCATGAGGGCACCGGGATACTTCAACACCGGATAGTTTATACCATGAATATACCAGCCATTCAAGCCTTTAATAGCAATCAATTGAGGATTATTATATTATTGAGGTCGTATTTTGGCTGGCCCAAGCGTCTTCTGCGGGTTCTGGGTTGGGCGGTGAAATGAGCTAATCGATTGGTTTTTTATGTAACACGACGGGCCCATATATGGTGGGCAGGCCCGGTATTAATATAGACGCCAATAGATAATGTGGCTGTAATATATGTTTAATTATACAAATATATAAATTAATGTGTTGTGGTTCTGATTTGTGTGCAGCTATGGGTAACTTCTTGCGGCCTCTTGGCTGGGTTCGTGAAATACCGAAAATCGGGCAGATAAATCGTTGATTCTCGGTATATTCATGGTATAAACTAATCAGGTCAATTGCTACAGTCACCTTTAACCGTGGCACACTATAGTGGTCTTAATTTCTTGCCAGATGGTGCTTTAGATATGGGTAAATCCAACATTGGAAACAGTGCCTTAATCACCAAGGTGAATCGTGGGCTGGTGCTTCAGGCCGTCCGCACGCTTCAGCCCACCTACCGGGCGGAGGTGTCCAGGCGTACCAACCTCAACCCCGCCACCGTGACCGGGATCGTGGCAGACCTTTTGGGCTTGGGACTACTAAGAGAGACCGAGGGTGACCCCCAACCTTTAGGAACACTTGGCGGCCGGCCCCCGATGATGCTGGAGATCAACGCCGGGGCACGCACGGTCCTGGCGATCGACCTGGAGCCGGATTGCATCCGTGTCGGCCTGGTCGATCTGAATATGCAACTGCTGGACTACAGCGAGCAGATGATTGATCGGCTGGATGAGCCGGGTCGGGTAATCGATCGTATCGTTCAGTTGAGTAAGCAGATGGTCAAGGGCGCCCAGCCCGGCGGGATCGACGGTGCGGGGATCAGCCTGCCGGGCCTGATCGACCGGGAGCGGGGCATCCTGCATGGCTCAACGAACATGCCTAAGTGGCGTAACGTCCCGATCACCTCGGCGGTCGCTGACGCGATCGGTGTGATGCCGATTGCTGAAAGATCGGTCCACTGTTCAGCGATCTATGAGGACTGGGTGGCGACAGACGAACCCAACTCGACAAAACTGATCCTGTCGCTGAGGACCGGCGTGGGCATGAGCATCATGCGTTACGGCGAGCTTTATGTCGGCTCACGCGGTTTTGATGGGGAGATAGGCCACACGATCGTTGATATCGACGGCGACTTATGCGAATGCGGCAGCCGCGGCTGCCTGGAAACCTTTGTCAGCACCAGTTCGATCTGTAAGCGTGTCAAGACGATGATCAAGAACGGCCGATGCGGCCAGGTCAAGGCGGCGATGGATCGTGGTGAGCCGTTGCATCCCGGGTTGATCTACCGCTTGGCGAAAGAGGGCGACGACGACTGCGCCGAAGTGGTGGCGACGATCGGCCGGTACCTGGGCATCGCGGCGGCGAATATGGTCAACCTGCTGGCACCAGATTCGCTGGTGCTCTGCGGTTCGATAGATACAGCGGACGAGTTGATTCTTAACGCGATCAAGAAGCAGATCGATCGTTCGGCTCTGCCGAAGATGCGTGAGCACCTTCAGGTGCGGCTAGCACGCGCCAAGGAACGCACGGCGTTGCTGGGCGCTGCGGCTCTGGTTGCGCGTGACCTCTTCGCCTTGCCACGGCTTAGATACCCGGGCGTGGCCTCGACGAATGCGGCGACTCAGAACTAAGGAAATTCAATCTATTACGGCGTGAGTTGATGCGTTAGTGCCTTGTAAAACCTGATCATATTAACATACCCACTGAACCTATGGCGGTACGCACCGTGTGGTTGAATGCGGTGGGCGGAATTAAGGAGAAGAACGAGATGAAGTATCAATTGATTACAGCGGCGACGATTACGGCTTGTGTTTCGGTCGGTTACGGCTCGGCGGCCTCCGTTGATGGCGATACCCAGTTCGGGTCCATCATCTCCGTAACCGCGGATGGGTTGATCCACTGGGAGAAGGGCAGCAATAGTGTTGCCACAGGGGACCCAATCATCACGGGTATCTGGAGCGGCAACAATCAGGGTGCCGGCACCGTCAAAGAGATCGGTCTGGCCGACATCGACTTCGATGGCAACGGCGATCTGCTCACGGCCCGGAATGTTTTTGATGTCACCGGCGAGGTCACCTGGACCGAACGCTTCGACGCGACCCATTTCAGTGGTCAGCCCGTGTCGTTCAACGTATCGCCCGCCAACAGCATCGCGATGGGTGATATGGACGGCGACGGCAACGGCGACATGGTCCTCGGGCGTGAGGACGGCTTCATCACCTGGGTCGAGCGGATCGGCGACAACGTCACGGTCGGGGGCAGCCCGCCGGCACCTGTGCTGCCCAACGTCACGTTCAACGTCGGTGGCGTCAACTCACTGGACATGGGGGACCTTGACGGCGACGGCGACGGCGATGTGGTGGTTGCCCGACCCGACGGCTTGGTCCTCTGGGCCGAACGCGCAGGCGACGCCTTTACCGGTAATTTTGTGGGTGCTAACACCACCGTCGCCAATACCATTCGCATCGGCAACATGGATAACGACGCCGACGGCGACGTTATTGTCGGTCGAGACGACGGTTTTATCAGTTGGATCGAACGCAGCGGCAATAACCTGACCGGCATCAACAGCTTTAATGCCGGCGGGGTCAACGACCTGGCGCTGGGTGACGCCGACGGTGACGAGAACGGCGACATCTTTATCGCACGGCCAGATGGCACGGTGCTGTGGGTTGAAGCCAGCGCCGCGAATCAGAACTTCGGCGCGATCGCGACCTCGCCTCTGATCGCCGGATTGGGCGCGAGCCTCACATCCATCGATGTCGGGGACCTTAACGGCAACGGCATGCTGGATATCGTGGTCGGTGTGGATGACAACGGTGTCGGGGGTTCGCTTGCCTGGCTTGAAGTGCAGGGCTCTTCCCTGGTTGTCCTCGATCCGTTTTTTAATCTTGGCTCGCCCGTGGTTGACTTGAAGATCGGCGACCGCGCTATCCCGACTATTCTCACCGGCGATCTTAACGCTGATGGGTTTGTCGGGATTGATGACCTGAACCTTGTCCTGGGTAATTGGAACCAGA
>JAJDCW010000082.1 GCA_029260635.1 Phycisphaeraceae bacterium
CGCCCCGACATACTCAACCTCATCCAAGCCATCAACGCCACACGCGAAGCACCCAACGCCCCAACCATCATCGCCCTGGACCTCCCCTCGGGTTTAGACTGCGACACCGGCCGCCCCGCCCAACCCACCGTCCACGCCGACCTCACCGTCACCTTCGCCGCCCCCAAGATCGGCTTTTCCCAGCCCGCCGCCTGGCCCTACCTCGGTAAGTTCCAGGTCGCCGACATCGGCATCCCCCCGGAACTGCTGGATCAGATTCGGAATCTATAAACCGTGAAGCTACGATAGAGCGCGAAGAAACAAAGGGTCAGGCAGATAGTCTGTTATAAATATAGTGATTCGAGACCTAGCCACAGACCTCATCACCCGACTTGACCGACCCCTCGATTTTCGCCACAATACCCGGCTCGACTGGCCCCGCCGACCGTGGCTGGTGGCCCCGAAACACGGATAAAACCCCGATTTAAGCCCCTGAAAGGCCTTAGTCATGCTCGATAAGATCACCCCAGGCAGCAAGATCAACGTCAAGATCGTCAAGCAGCCCACCAACGCCGCGGCCAGCAAGACGCTGGTGCGTGTCCTGGCTAAGGACCCGGTGGTCTACGCTGAGCACGCCCGGCAGGACAAGATCCGCAAGAAGAACTACAGCCCAAGCCGCCGTGGTGGCAGGCTCTACGGCGGCCGCGTCGTCAAGCAGCACCCTGTCAAGGGCGTCCTCGGCGAGGCAGGCACCGTCACCGCCACCCTCTCGGTCCTCCGCGATCTCGGCAGTGTCCAGCGCTTCGTCGAAGTCAGCCAGGCCTGACCCCCCGGACCCCCGGAAGCTTTCCCCGAATTGCCCTCAGTGGCAGGTCGTATGAAACAGATATTTCCCCCAACGCCCCGGCAGAACACTGTCGGGGCGTTGTTTTTTATGATGTTTGTTTCTGCGAGCAACGCGGCTAAACTGCTATGACCTTGAAGCAATTTTCCCTTAGTTCGCAGGTCCTGGACAACGCGCCCGCCGCGGCACCGCTGGACTTTGTCAAGCGTAAGAAGCCGGACTGGCTGCGGGCCAAGCTGCCCGGGGGCAAGGGGTATCAGCGGCTGCGGTCGCTGGTCGATGAGCACAAGCTGCACACCGTCTGCGAGTCCGCCAAGTGCCCGAACATGGGTGACTGCTGGTCACGCGGGACGGCCACGATCATGATCCTCGGGGACGTCTGCACACGCTCGTGCGGGTTCTGCCACATCAAGACCGGCAGGCCTCCGATGCTGGATACCGACGAACCCCGGCGTGTCGGTGAGGCGGCGGCGCTGATGCGGCTCAAGCACATCGTCATCACCAGCGTCAACCGCGATGAGCTTCCCGACGGCGGGGCGGGGCTGTGGGCGGAGACGATTGATGCGATCCGTGAGAAGTCGCCGCAGACTTCGATCGAGGTTTTGATCCCCGACTTCTGTGGGGACTGGGACGCGTTGCAGACCGTGATCGACGCCCGGCCTGACATCCTGAACCACAACATGGAAACCGTTCGTCGGATGTACAAGGTGGTTCGGCCACAGGCAAAGTATGACCGGTCGATCGAGCTGCTGCGTCGCTGCAAGGATCAGGGGCTGCGTACCAAGACCGGGATCATGGTCGGCATCGGCGAGCGGGACGAAGAGGTCACGCAGCTGATGGAAGACGTGGTCGATGGTTCTAGCTGCGACATCCTGACGATCGGGCAGTACCTCCAGCCGACACGCAACCACCTGCCGATCACGCGTTGGGTGACGCCCGACACGTTCGCGGAATACAAACGGATCGGTGAAGACATCGGTTTCGGGCACGTCGAATCCGGGCCGTTGGTGCGTTCGAGCTACCATGCTGAGGAGCAGGTGCTGAGTTTGGATGAGCCCGTGTCCCAGCGGTAATTTATCCCTATTTTCCCATTACTGAACCCTGATCCAAGGGGCTCAAGACGCCGCCTTGACGGCCCCGGCGGATGGGGCTAAGTTTCGGGGCTCGCAATACCTATATCCACCCTAGAAAACCCACGGAATCACGAATCATGGCTATCGAAACGCTCTACGACAAAGACGGCTCCCTGAACCCCCTTAGCGGCAAGACCGTGGCGGTCCTGGGCTACGGCAGCCAGGGGCACGCCCACGCTCAGAACCTGCGTGACTCGGGTGTCACCGTCATCGTCGCGAACCGCAAGGACTCGGCCAACGGCAAGCTCGCCATCGAGCACGGGTTCGACCCGCTGCCGGTCGGTGACGCGGTTCAGCAGGCCGACCTGATCGTGATCGCGTTGCCCGACGAGGTTCAGCCTGAGGTTTACGCCAAGGACATCGCTCCGAATCTTAAGGCCGGCAAGACCATGGTGTTCACTCATGGGTTCAACATCCACTTCAAGACGATCGATCCGCCAAGCGAAGTCAACGTCATCATGGTCGCGCCCAAGGGGCCCGGCCACACGGTGCGTTGGGAGTACGAACGCGGCGGCGGCGTGCCCTGCCTCATGGCGATCCATCAGGACGCGGCCGGCGACGCACGCGACCTGGCGCTGGCTTACGCGATCGGCGTCGGCGGCGGCAAAGGCGGCACGCTGGTCACGACCTTCAAAGACGAGTGCGAGACCGACCTCTTTGGCGAACAGGTCGTGCTCTGTGGCGGACTTTCCGAGTCGATCAAGAAGGGCTTCGAGGTCCTGACCGAGGCGGGCTATCCGCCTGAGTTGGCGTACTTTGAAGTTTGCCACGAGCTGGAGTTGATCATCAACCTGATCAAGCGCGGCGGGCTGGACTACATGCGTTACTCGATCTCGAACACCGCTGAGTTCGGTGACTACTACACCGGCCCGAAGATCTGTAACGACGACACCAAGAAGCGTATGGAGGCTGCCCTGAAACACATCCAGGACGGCTCGTTCGCCAAGGCATTCCGCGACGACTACGCCAACGGATTCAAGTGGTTCAAGCAGCAGCGTGCCGAGAACGCAGGCCACGCGGTCGAGAGCGTCGGCAAGGAACTGCGGGCCATGATGCCATGGCTCGACCCGGTCGAGATGTGATCCGCAACTAGGGCGCGGACGGCCGCGGGCGCATAGGCGGGCCGATGACAACTAAAAGCTGATCCATCAGGGATGGACGCGGTTGAACGGGACGGTGCTTAGATGCACCGGATTAAACCCCTTCATCGGCGTTCATCCCTGTTTTACTTGGCTTCCGTGTGGTATTTCATTTTCTAACCTTTCGTTTTCTGTTGCCTAAAATCCCCACGATGCTCCAGCGGTAACGGCAGGCACGGTACGTCGGGACCAGGCCGGGCCCGTGTCCTGTTGATCCGTCATCTAGCCGGGGCGTCCGCTACCAAGTCCCGTCACCGGATGCACCTTTTGAGTACACCTGTCCGTGGGGGCAGCCCTCGAGTCCTGGTCCTTTGAATCTTTGGATGCTCAGGGCAGCTGTCGACGCCGTCGTGGGTTGTCAGCAGACACGACCAGGAAAAGGTCGCGTCTCTACCTATGGCTGAAAGGTCAGGTTTGTGCGCATAATTCAGTTCATACGGCCCGGTGTATTTGCGTAAGTCAAGCTCCCGTTGCAACTCAATAATACATGCAGCACAACCATTTTTTATCTGGTAAAGGGTCAATCTTGTGCGCGCGTACGAGGAAAATTTTCTTTATCGACTCCCGACCCCTTAGATCTCCCCGACCCCTTAGATTTCCCGACGCAGCCATACGGTACAGCCTTCTTAACAGCAGCGGAGCACCCCGAATCGCAGAATCGCTTGGTCGACACCGGTCCAGCAGGTACAATTGCTTATTCAGACGCGCGGGGGCATAGCCATGTGATAGGAATATGGGAATGTCGGTTTATATCTCTTGCCGAAGGGGTCAATGATGGCGATGGACAGGAAGAAGGCGTCCGAATTTGATCAGGAACTGCTTGATCTTTATGACGAGTACGTTCACGGGCATATCGAGCGGCGGGGTTTCTTGAGGCGGGCGGTGAAGTTCGCGGCGGTCGGTATGACGGCCGAGGCTTTGCTTGCGAACCTCTCGCCGAATTATGCGTGGGCGCAGCAGGTGGAGGGGGACGATCCGCGTATTACCACAGCGTACATCGACTACAAGTCTCCCAAAGGCGCGGGGGACATGCGAGGCTACCTCGTTAGGCCGACGGACGCGGAAAGTGATCTGCCCGCGGTGTTGGTCGTGCATGAAAACCGTGGGCTGAATCCCTACATCGAAGACGTAACCCGTCGTCTGGGTGCGGAAGGATTCCTCGCCTTTGCCCCGGACGCGCTGACCCCGCTGGGTGGGTATCCAGGCAATGATGACGAGGGACGTAAACTCCAGCGTGAGCGCGACGGTGAAGAGATGAATGAGGACTTTATCGCTGCTGCGGAACTGCTCAAGGCACACGCGGCTTCAAATGGGAAGGTCGGCGTCGTTGGATTCTGTTTCGGGGGAGGCATGGCGAACACCCTGGCGGTCCGCATACCGGACGTGATCGTGGCGGCATCGCCTTTCTACGGCCGGCAGGCTGCGGCGGAAGACGTGCCCAAGATCAAGGCGGCTTTGCTGATTCACTACGCCGAAAATGACACACGCATCAACGAAGGCGCGGCGGCCTACGAAGCGGCGTTGCAAGAGGCCGGTGTCGAGTACGAGGCCCATGTGTACGAAGGTGTGAATCACGGGTTCCACAACGACACCACCCCGCGCTATGATGAACACGCGGCCAGGCTTGCCTGGAAACGCACGATTGAATTCTTCAACGAACATCTGCGTTAAGGATAGGTAGTTAAATCGAACCAGTCGTGCGGTATCGCCTGCGCAGCAGCAACGGCGCACCAAGCACGATAGCCAGCGCGAAGAGGGTCGGTTCGGGGATGGTGTTGACGGTGGCTTCCATGTTGTCCAGTTGGAGCTGGACCTGCAGGGGGGAGGTGTCGTAGTCGGCGAGGAAGGCGTAGCCGAACTCGAAGGGCTGGTCGAAATGGGGGCGTTCGGAGCCGCCGTCGGCGGCGTAGAAGTCTTGGGCGCGCAGGCCGAACTGGCTTAGTTGGGTCCAGCCGGGTTCGGTGCCGTCGACGCTGGGGGTGTTGGGGTCGATGGTAGCGAGGAAGAACTCGTCCTGGAGGATGGCGAGGGTGATGTGGACCTCGGGGGTGCCCTGGACGGCGTTGGGCAGGATATCGACGAGGAAGTCCAGCGACTCAACCGGACCCAGTTCGGCGGGGTCGTAGTTGAACTCGAAGTCTTCACCGATGGGAAAGACAACGCCCGCGGTCTGCGGGGATGGGGAGCCGGGGGCGGAAAAAGTCAGGACGGCGCTGGGCGCGGGGTTGCCCGTACCGGGATCTACGCCGTCGGTGAGTGTGAGTTGGCCGCTGGTGTCGATGGGCGCGTTCTTGCCGCCCTTGCCGACGGAGCCGCTGATCTTCTTGGCCATGGTTGGTCTCCTCTACATTAGGTTTGCATTACTGAGGTCATCCGGTTGGCTGTATGTGACGGGTTGAAGACCACACAGCCTCACGACTGTGGCTCGTGGTGTCAACGTACGAGCTGCCATTGATTCCTGGCCGACATAAGACTCGTACTCAGCGTTTGTTTCGGCGGTTGATGCACAACAATGCGGCGGCGAACAGGCTCAACGTGCTGGGTTCCGGGACGTAGCTGGTGGTAAAGAAGGAGAGCCCGCCGACGATGTCGAAGTAGTCGTTGGGGTCGAAGGAGCCTGGGTGCCCGGGCGGTAGAGGCGGAGGGACTCGGGGGCCATCCAGCGGACGGGGCCGACGCCCCCGGAAGCAGCGCGGAGGTCCGGTGGGCCGTCGTTGCCGATGAGCTGGAACTCGCCGGGTGCGGACTCGAAGTTGCCGCCGTTGGTCTGGACGAGGAAGTTTCGTGCGGCGATATCGCGGTGGACGATACCCTCGCCGTTTGCGG
>JAJDCW010000083.1 GCA_029260635.1 Phycisphaeraceae bacterium
CACGTGTTGAGAAGCTGGAACCAGACCGTCCCGCCGGGCGAAGTGGATGCAGATCCTAGCGGTGACGGCTATGTGGGCATCGCGGACCTAAATGTCGTGCTCGGCAACTGGAACGCGGGCACGCCGCCAGGTGAAGTGCTGGCGAACATCCCGGAGCCGATGTCGCTCTTGCTTCTTGCGGTATGTGGTGCATCTGTGGTTGGCCGGAGCAGGGTCCGACGGCTGGGTGGCGATGAGAGATAATCAATACGGCCTTGGGGTCTTTGTTGAGACGTAGAACCTCATCGGTTTAACGACCGGCCTTCTTGGCTAGCGATAAACTGGGGTCAGACGAAGCTGTTGCGCTGGTATGCAATAGGTGTTATCTCCTCAGTCCATCACGACTACAGGAGACGCCTCCGATGGGCACAAGCACGGATGCGGAACCGGACCCGATCGTCGGAACCTTTGCCCGTTGGATCAAGACGCTGAAGGAGACCGCGGCACGGGTGGATGGCGAACATGACGTGCAAGTGTTGGAGCAGGAGTTGCGTGACGGGGGACGGGCGATCCTCCAGTCACTCTTCGAGCAACTACTCCAAGGCATAATCGACAGCGGACAGGAGTCTCTTCGGACCTGTCCGGATTGCGGCGGTCGTCGGTGTCACCAGGGCGTGCGTGAACGCCGATTGGGCACCTGCTTCGGATCGCTCGCACTCAAGGGCATCTATTGGAAGTGTCCCGACTGCCCGTCCCGCCAAAACAGCGTGGATCAGGTCGGCCAAGAAGAGTTTACGCTCTTGATGAAGGACCTGGTCCTTCTGGCCGGCGTATCCAGCACCAGCTTCGACAAGGGACAGGTTGTCTGCCGTCACCTGCTGGGGGTGGATGTGGACGACGAGGCGATCAGGCTGCGCTGCTTAAGGGAGGGTTATAAGCCCCGTCCTCTACCAGCCAAGATCGTGGAACAGGGTCATGACCTGATCGGTTCATGCGACGGCACGATGGTCAACACCCGTGAAGACCGCTGGCGTGAACTCAAGGCCATGCGGTTCGAGCATGAGAAGGGTGTCTATGGTGAGGCCTACTTGGAGAAGACCGGGTCGTTCTCACCACGCCTGAAGCAAGTTGCAGAAAAGCTGGGGCAAGCACACGCAGGACGTTGCGTGTTCGTCAGCGATTGTGCCGTGTGGATCGACAAGGCGGTGGCCAAGCAGCTACCGAAGTTCAGGCACGTGGCGGACTACTTCCACGCGGCCCAGCACGTGCACCGGGCGGCAGAGGAGGTCTACGGCAGCGAGCATCCCGACGCGGGCAAGTGGAGTCGGTCGATCAGCCGGAGGCTGCGTGAATACGGCGCTGCGAGGCTCGTGGATAAACTGCGTCGTCTGACGCTGTACTACGCCGACCTGAAACACCAGCGTGCGGTGCTGGACCTGTGTCGCTACCTGAACAAGCACGCGTCAAAGATGGACTATGGCCGCTTCCAACGTGAGCAGATACCGATCGACTCCGGCGGGATGGAGAGCTTCTGTAAGCAGCTGGGTCTACGTATGAAAGGGCCGGGTATGCGCTGGAGCAAACACAATGTCTCCGCCATGGCCAACCTCGTGTGTCGTTGGGCGACCGATCCCCACCACGCATTTACCACACCGGTAGCAGCTTGAATGCCAGGGCCCGCTACAAAAGCCAGCTACTCCCGACCCATGCATCAGAGAACAGGATTTAGTCAGTGCGCAACAAAAAACCCCGGCTCTCACCGGGGTCAGATGTGGGAAGGATTTAAGACCTCCTCAACATTAGGAGTGACTTCGCATACGTATGACGATTCCGGCCGCTGACATGAGCGTAAAGATGGCTGGTTCTGGGACGACTTCGACGTCCATCGCGACGGTTTCCAAGGGGAGCCCGCCGCCTGAGATGGTCAGGGCGAAGTTGTACTCGCCCAGCGCATTGGGATCGAATGCGCCGGCCGGTGGCGCCAGCACACCCGGGATCGCCGAGGCGAGGAAGCCGAACATCAGGTTCTGTGAGTCTTCGATGAGCGTGGCGTTGGGGTCCGAGCCACCGAGGATCGCGTTTGTGACATTGATCACGCCCAACGACCCCAGCAGGGTGTCGAAGCCGGCATCAAAATCGTAGTACAGGTTGATCTGGTAGTCGGCGAGTTCGGGGGTTGCGCCATTGGCGCCTTCAACTTTCATGTAGTAGTTGAAGTTCCACAGCGCGCCCTCGAACGTGCTTTCACCGCTGCCACCGAAGTTACTGCCGGGCGTGGCAAAGTAGGTGCCCTGCCCGTCGTTGGTCAGTGCGGGGTTTGAGTACCGCTGAGTCGCACTCATCGCGAGGGTAATGGTGACGTCACCATCGACGATTTGTGTGGACACGGCTACCTCGTCGTTGGGGATCCCCTGGCCGCCGAAGGTCGCTTCATCAAGTGGGCCGAAGGTATCAAACACCGGTGTGGCACCGGCGCTAGACGTCAGCATGGCGGTAATGACAGCGGCCGCTAGGCCGGACGCCTTTGTGTGAATTCGGGTACTCATGGTCTTTCTCTGCCTCCCAGGTTAATGATGTCCCCCCGAGGAAATGCAGGCTAGCAGGGCTTAAAACAAAGGACAAGACATCATTTTGATTACAAGGGCCCCAGCCGTGACGCAGGCCTGAGCCTGCCGCGTCGCTTCCATGGCACGAGTGGGCTCAGATTAGAATCTCAAAGATAGGATGAGACTACTTTAGTGCAACGTAAATGAAAATATCGGTCCGGCTACTCAACCGCCTTACGGGCGATTGAATACCCAGCAATCACAGAGGTGGCCCCGAAACTCATAGCGATTTGAGAGAGGTCAGG
>JAJDCW010000084.1 GCA_029260635.1 Phycisphaeraceae bacterium
TGCTGCTGGAGCAGGGCTACCAGGTCGTGGGCTGTTTTATGCGCCTGGGCAGCGACGACGAGGCCGAGGCGGCGGACGGGTATGACAATATTCGGGAGGATGAGGCGGGTATCGGGTGTCGGGTATCGGGTGTCGACAAGGCGGGAAAGAGCGGTTCGGCGAACACCTCTTCCGAACCCCGATACCCGAACCCCGATACCCGACAACCCCGAAAACAGGGCTGCTGCTCGGTGAATGATGCCTCGGACGCCCGGCTGGTCGCGGCGATGCTGGATGTGCCGTTCTATGTCCTGAACTTCAAGAAGGACTTCGGGCGGATCATTAACTACTTCGTGGATGAGTACAACGCCGGCCGTACGCCCAACCCCTGTGTCCGCTGCAACGACTGGCTGAAGTTCGGCAAGCTCCACGACTACGCCCGTTCGATCGACGCCGACTACATCGCCAGCGGCCACTACGCGCAGGTCCAGCCCCCGGATTCCACCGGCACCCCCGCAAACGATACCGGCCACGCCAGACTGCTCCGTGGCGTCGACCACGGCAAGGACCAGAGCTACGTCCTCTTCGGCAGCCCACGCGAAAGGCTCGACGAGATGCTGCTGCCGATCGGCGGGATGCAGAAGTCCCAGGTCCGCCAACTCGCCCGTGACATGAACCTGCTGGTCGGCGACAAACCCGACAGCCAGGAGATCTGCTTCGTGCCTGATAATGACTACGCCCGCCTGGTCGAGCGGCGCAGCCCGGATGAGGTCAACCCCGGCGACATCGTCAACGCCGACGGGGAGGTCGTCGGTCAGCACCCCGGGCATCAGCACTTCACCATCGGGCAGAGGCGCGGGGTGGGCGTTGCGTTCGGCTACCCGATCTACGTCACCGACCGCGACCCCGCGGCCAACACGGTGACCATCGGTAAGCAAGAGGACCTCTTGTCGCAAGGCCTCTCCGCTTCGCAGACCAACTGGCTGGTGGACGACCTGCCGACCGATTGGCGGGCCTGTGACGTGAAGGTCCGCTACAACAGCCCACCGACCCCCGGCCGGTTCCGCGTGACCGGGCCGGATGCGTTGGAGGTCGAGTTCGACCAGCCCGTCTCGGCGGTCACCCCCGGCCAGGCCGTGGTCTGCTACGACGGCGACCAGGTACTCGGCGGCGGCTGGATCGATAGGGCTCAAACAGCCGATATCAACCCATAGGTTCGGTATGTTCGAGATGTGAACCCCTGCCAAAGCAGCTTCGTATGATTAGCTGAGGAGAATACGCTGATACGAGTCCTGCTCATCCTGTCGCTGCTGCTCCAGCCGATCACCTATGCCTCGGCTGCTTGTGGTACATCAACATCGCCGGCAAGCCAGATGCTGGTCTGCTGCTGTTATGGGGTCAGCGCGGGCGAGGCGAGTACCACACGCCACTGCGGTTGTCTGATCGATAGCGCACCCACACAGGCCCCCACCCCTTTGCCGGCAGTCCCGTTAGACAACACAGACACTTCTCCCGTTCCACAGTGGGTCCCGCACGAGTTACCACCGCTATCAATGGCACCGCTGGTTCAGCCGGTTCCGCAGAGCGCATTGCGGCATCACCGCATTTCCTCAGATCGTCCGCAGGCTCTGATCTGCGTCTGGCGTACCTGAAACGCTCCTCCCTCAGCCCCGTTGCGCGCGTGGCGTGGCGGGTTGATCCTGCTTGAAATTTAGTTTGAAACACCCGCTTTAAGGAGCGTTTGTCATGACATGGACACATGGATTTATTATCGCATTGACCGCGTCGGTTGCCTTGCTTGCAGGCTGTAACTCGACCGAGGTATCGCACGACCCCGGCATGGATCATCAGGCCCCCGCCTCACAGCCCTCGGCAGATAGCGATGTCGAACTGATCGGCATGCCGGGCCTGCAAGACCCGATCCCTGCCAGGTCGGTGGAGGTCTCGGCGTTGGGGCTGAGCTGCCCGTTGTGCGCCCACAACCTGGACAAGCAGTTGAACATGATCGAGGGCGTTAGCTCCGTCGAGGTCGATCTGTCAACGGGGCTTGTCCGCGTGGCGTTTGAGGATACGGCCTGCATCACGCCGCAGCAGCTGATTACGTCGGTGGAAGATGCCGGTTTTTCAGTGACCCAGATCAAGGCCGTGCATGTCCCTAAGCAATCCGAGTAACGAAAGGACTCACCATGCGATTCTTAAATACCGGTTTGGTGTTGGCCGCGGTGCTTTTATTAGCGCCGTCGGCCGGCCCGGCGGTTGCGCAGCAGGCGACCAACAGCCCCTCGGCGACGCAGACTTCCAAGGGCGTCTGGTCCGTACGTGAACGCTCCAACCTCACACGTTATGAGCAGGACATGCCCGCCGGCGATCGGACAATCATGCGCTGGACGCACGAGACCATCGTGATGTACGGGATCGAGGGCGACCTCGCGGCGATGCTCCACGTCCCCGTCATCGACCAAAGGATCGACGGGCCGGGCGCGGGCAACGACGACGCCACCGGGCTTGGCGACGTGACCCTCATGGGCCAGTACCGCTTCCTCCAGCAGGACACCGGCCCGATCAACACCCTGCGCGGGGCGTTGCAGTTCGGCGTGGAGATCCCCTCCTACGACGAGGCATTCTCAAGCGATTCGTTTGACCCGATATTGGGGGCGGCCTTCACACGCATCGACGGTCGGCACGGCACGGGGGCGGCGGTCCTGTGGAAGTTTAATACCGGGGATCAGGACGACCCGATCGCCGGCGGGAACTCTAGCGACGACGCCCTCTACTACAACAGCTCCTACCTCTATCGGCTCTCCCCGCAGACTTATCAATCGGACACCACAGCCGCGTTCTACTTCCAGACCGAACTCAACGGCCTGTATGAGACCAACGGCGATCACGAATTGCTGATTGCGCCGGGGCTGCTCTACGAGGCGACCGACTGGGCGGCCGAGTTGTCGGTCAGGCTGCCGATCATGGAGGACATCGATCACCGGCCGGAGACGAGATGGTCCGTGGTGCTGGGCATCCGGCTGTTGTTCTGAGTATCATCGGCCGTGCCGTACCCGGCTTCCACGGCGGAGACCGGGTCCTCGGCGGTGGCTGGATCGACCGGGCTTTCAGCGGCGGGTTATCGAACGGCTGATGCGGATTCGCGGACAGC
Source organism: Phycisphaeraceae bacterium (assembly GCA_029260635.1). GTDB lineage: Bacteria > Planctomycetota > Phycisphaerae > Phycisphaerales > Phycisphaeraceae > JAJRRS01. Next base: position 3,131 of record JAJDCW010000084.1, read on the forward strand.
GGACCGGATCGACGATACACTCATCAGGCCGGGCGGATGGATTCTGCTGGACATCACGCGGGAGCGGGCATTGGCATCAGGCGACACGAAAACCTCACATACCCCGGAACAACTCTCGGCACTTCTGGAAGAACTCGGCATCCGTCATGAAACCGATGCCCCGATCGGCAAAGAGATGACGTGGTACGGTGTCGGCGGCTCGGCGGCGATCCTGGCCCACCCTGCGGGGACGGCTCAGTTCTCTTCGCTGGTCGCACGCTGCCACGAGCAGAACATCCCCGTTTTTATCCTGGGCAGCGGTGCGAACCTGCTGGTGAAAGATGGGGGCGTGTCAGGCGTCGTGATCCGGTTGGACGACCCATCCTTCAGCCAGATCAAGATCGAAGGCACGAAGATTACCGCCGGGCCGGGTGTGGATTTATTTAAACTCGTCCTGGAATGTGCCAAGGCTGGGCTCGCCGGGCTCGCGCATGTGGCGGGGATCCCGGCGAGCGTCGGCGGCGCGGTGCGGATGAACGCTGGGGGCGCGTTCGGCGACATCGGATCGACCGTTTACAAGGTCCACGTCATGGCGGAGAACGGCCAGGTCTACTGCCGGGACCGCGACGACCTGGTCTTCGGCTACCGCACGACCAACATCGTCGCGCCCTACATCCTCGACGTCGAGTTCGACATGGACGAGGCCGACCCGCAAGAGGTAGCGAAGCGGGTCAAAGAGATCTTCCTCTACAAGAAGAACACCCAGCCGATGGCGGAGAACTCCGCCGGCTGCGCGTTCAAGAACCCAAGCATCATCAAGCCCGGGTACGAACCGGACCCCGGGGCAGAAGACGACGGCCCACCGCCACCGACCGTGCGCGTCTCGGCGGGCAAACTTATCGACGAGGCCGGGCTCAAGGGCTACCGCATCGGTGGGGCGGAGGTCTCACAAAGACACGCCAACTTCATCTTCACCCACCCCGACTGTACCGCCACAGACGTTATCAACCTGATGGAGCACGTCCAGCAGGCGGTCTTGGACCACAGCGACGTTGTGTTGAAACGCGAAGTGGTCATCTGGCCCTGACCTCGGGTGTGAGGTACTGCACGGAACTTGGAACTCGGATAGGTGCGGATGCAAACGGATGGAAAGTAGGACTTCGTTTCCAGCCCTTCTCTTATCCGATTACATCTACACCTATCCGAGTTAAATCGAATTGCTCTGTATCAGGGTGCTTCAAGCAGCAGGTACAGCACGTTGTCTGTGAAGCCGGGGTCCTTGGTCATGCCCAGGTGATCGGTGAAGACGAAGTGGACGCCCGCACAGTGGATGGGTGTGACCAGCATCGGGCTCCATTCCCCGCCGACCCGTTCGTCCATCAAGACGCTGCTGCGCAGGACGGTCCCGTCGCCCGGTTTTTTATCGCTCACGCGTATCTTGCCTTCGGCAGAGGCTTCCACGACGGCAGGTGTCTGAACCGCGTCGCCGACAAACAGGTGGATCGACGAGCCCTCCGGGGGTTGACCCGGCACGTCCAAAGCGGCGGCGAATCGTCGCGCCTGAGCCAGGCACTTGGCCTGGTGGTCTAAAGCGATACGCTTTCGATCTTGCGAGTCAGGCACATTCGGCAGCAACGCCTTCAGAACTTTGTCCTGCTTGGGTGACGCCAGCCCCCAGCCCATCCGCTCCCACAAAGCGGGGTCGTAGATATCATCAATGATCTGCCCGGTCTCGGCATCCCGCAGGGCACCGTGTCGGCCGCGCGGCAGCAGTTGATAGATCGACGGCATCGTCCCCAATAGTGCCGGCTCATACCGCGGCAGCGTCGGTGCGAAGTCCGCACCGTGAACCATCTGCTTGATGGCCTTGGCCGATCCCGCGTTGGGTGTCCCGACCAGTATCAGCTTGTCAACCAACTCGGCACCGGCCCAGGTCAGTTCCGGTTGGCTCCCGTCTTCGGGCAGGCCCGCGTTGCCGTAGCGCAGGAAGTAGCGTGACACCAGCCCGCCCATCGAGTGCGCGACGATGTCGAATTTCACCTCCGCGTCTTTGATGCCGTACCGCTTGAAGTATTGGTCCTGAACGAAGCCGCGTCGTTCGAGGATGAACTCGTGCAGGCGTGCGGCGTTCTCCGCGTTGTCACGCCGCCAGTCGTAATCGAACTGAAAACAGGTGAAGTGGTCGTTGCCGTAGTCGATCGCGCCGGACATCGCGAGCTGCTGGTCCTGGTAGCCCCCGACACCCAGCGTGCCGAGGATGTGGACGTAGGCATTGAGTTGTAACGGCAGCCCCAACAGCGAGACCTTCAGCCGATCCAATGCGCCATCGGAGATCGTGGTGTCGGTCAGCTCAGCGAGCGTTTTGCCCTCCGCCATTGGGAGTGCCAGAAGCCTGGCCCCTTCGGGCCGATCGGGATTGGCGTACCCGTTGGCAAACGCGCCCCAGACGATCTGCCCGGTGTCCCGGTCGATGAGCTTAGACCCGAGGATGCCGGGGATGACGATGACCGGGTTCCGCATCGGGCCGTGCTGCTGAGCGGCTTGGCTATAAAGCTCACCCAGTTCGGGGCCATCCTTGACGGAGACGCAGCCCGAAGCCGATAGGAGCATTAGCGGGACGAGCAACGACACGATCCAGAGTGGTTTGTTCATAGGTACCAATCTAGTACGAAGTGGGCCAGAATATTCCCAAGATAGTCAGGTACGGCAATTTAAGCCCGAAAGCCAAGGGTTTGTGCTCAGGTTTGTCGAGTCCCCGGCTTGACGCCAACTAGTTATTATATAATATATCGGGGATTATGCGGATCACTGTTTCATGGCGGTAAGCCGGTGGCTGGCGCGAGTTTGCATAATGGGACGAGGTTTGCAAGAATACGCGACTCAAAACCGGCCCGGAAGAGGCCAAGCAAGGTACGAAAGGCGATTTGATTATGGCGATACGGATCAAGGCACGCAGCGGTGAGTCGGCCGAGCAGATGATGCGTCGGTTCAAGAAACTCTGCGAAAAAGAAGGCCTAACCAAAGATGTCAAGCGTCGGGCTTACTACGAGAAGCCTAGCGAACGCAAGCAGCGCGCCATGCGCAAGAGCGTCAAGCGACGCCAGCAGCTTGGCCAGGCACCGACCGAGGCCCCACGCCGCCCCAGCCGATAGGTAGGGGCGTTTTTTTTACCCCGTCTCGCCGCCCGCTTCTGGTTTCGACCCGGACGCGTTACGGGTACTACCCACTGATTCATATGTGCTTTATGGTTTTGCCGATGCTTGGCGGGTTCAGTCGTAGAATCTGAACTTTATTTATGAGTCAAAATAACTAGTGTTTTTCGCGGTTTCTCAAAGAGAGGGGCCGATTTTTTCTTTTTTCAGCACTGAATAAGGAAGTCCAAACATGTCCGCTATCGGGTTGACTTTACCGGCCGTGGATTCCACCACGCTCCTGCCCGCCCTCACGCTTGGCGCTTTGATCCCGGGTCTGCCAGACGCATATATCCTCGCGCCGATCGGCGCGGTTCTGGCGTTGATCTTTGCCCTGATCTTCTACATGGGGTTTATGAAGAACTCGGAGGGTGAGCCTGAAATGGTTCGTATCGCCCAGGCGGTGCGTGAGGGGGCGATGGCCTACCTCTCCCGTCAGGCCAAGGTTGTGGCGGTGGTGATCGTGCTGCTTGTGGTCGTGCTCATCGCGATGTCGCTGGGCGGTTTGCAGGCCAAGCTCACGCCGTTGGGTGTGTTGATCGCGTCGATCCTGTCCGGTGCCTGTGGTTATCTGGGCATGAAGACCGCGACCAACGCCTCTGCTCGAACATGCGCCGCGGCGAAGGAATCACTGAACTCGGGCCTGAAGGTTGCCTTCCGCGCCGGTGCTGTGATGGGCCTGTGCGTGACCGGCTTTGCGTTGCTGGATGTCTCGGTCTGGTTCTTTGTGCTTAACAAGGTCTGGTCGATCGATAGCACCGGTGACCTGGTGAATCTGACCACGATCACGCTGAGCTTCGCGATGGGTGCGTCGTTGCAGGCCTTATGTGCCCGCGTGGGTGGCGGTATCTATACCAAGGCCGCCGACGTCGGCGCCGACCTGGTCGGTAAGGTCGAAGCGGGTATCCCTGAGGATGACGCCCGTAACCCCGCGACGATCGCGGACAACGTCGGCGACAACGTCGGCGACGTGGCGGGCATGGGTGCGGACCTTTACGAGTCTTACTACGGCTCGATCCTCGCTGCGATGGCGCTTGCCGCTGCGGCCGCGGTTCGGCTGGACCTGGATGTGACCCAGGCGTTGGCCCTGATCGTTGCGCCGCCGGCGCTGGCGGGCCTGGGCATCATCGCCTCGATCATCTCGATCTACCTGGTGCGTGCGAAAGAAAACGCGAGCTTCGCTCAGCTTCTAAAGAGCCTGCACATGGGCGTGTGGATCAGCTCGGCGATGATTGTGGTCGGGTCGTACTTCCTGTTAAACATGCTGTTGGGTGATATCGAGGCGGTCAGCGTGCTGGGTATCTGGGGCGCGATTATCGCCGGCCTGCTCGCGGGCCTGATTATTGCCTTCGGCACGGAGATCTATACCAGCTACGAACACAAGCCCACCCAGCGGATCGCGGAGCAGGCGCAGACCGGCCCGGCGACCGTGATTATTGCGGGTATCGCCGAGGGCATGCTCTCGACGTGGATCCCGCTGTTGACCATCGTGTTTGCGATCCTGTTTGCGTTCAACTTCGCCGGCGGCAGCGACACGTTCCTGATGGGTGTGTTCGGTGTGGGTATCGCCGCGGTGGGCATGCTCTCGACCTTGGGCATCACACTCGCGACCGACGCCTACGGCCCGATTGCAGACAACGCCGGCGGCAACGCCGAGATGACCCACCAGCCCCCGCACGTCCGTGAACGTACCGACATGCTGGACTCACTGGGCAACACCACCGCCGCGACCGGCAAGGGCTTCGCCATCGGCTCGGCGGCGTTGACCGCGCTGGCGCTGCTGGCGGCCTACGTGATCACCGTGCAGACCTCGCTGGTCAGCGCAAGCCAGGGCCAAACGGTGACGCTTGAAGGCGGCACCGTCACCGACGGGGCTGTCACGCTCGCAGGCAGCAGCGCTTCGATCATGGTTCAGAAGCTGACCCTGCCTCAGACGATGGAGCTTTACAACGTCACCCTGATGAACCCGCGCGTGCTGTGCGGGTTGTTCCTGGGCGTGATGCTGGTGTTTGTCTTCTGTTCGATGACGATGAACGCGGTGGGGCGTGCGGCGTTTGCGATGATGAACGAGTGCCGGCGTCAGTTCGTGATTATGAAGAAAGGCTTCAAGGCCGACGGATGCAGCGACGAAGATTTGGCCGACCCGCTGAAGTGGCCCTTTGAGACCACCGTCGATGGGCATAAGTATCCGGACTACGCCAACTGTGTCGCGATCTCGACCAGCGGCGCGCTTAAGGAAATGATCGTCCCGTCCGTCATGGCGGTGGTCGTCCCGATCCTGATCGGGCTGATCCTGGGTGTGGCGGGTGTGATGGGGATGCTCGCCGGCACGCTGGTCTGCGGCTTCGCGGTCGCCATCTTCATGGCCAACGCCGGCGGCGCCTGGGACAACGCCAAGAAGTTCATCGAGACCGGTGCCCATGGCGGCAAGGGCTCGGACGCCCACAAGGCCGGCGTCGTCGGTGATACCGTCGGCGACCCGTTCAAGGACACCTCCGGTCCATCGCTGAACATCCTCATCAAGCTGGTCAGCATCGTCAGCGTCGTGTTTGCCGGGCTGGTTGTGAAGTTCTCGCCGACGATCGGCGACCTGATCGGCCTGAGCTGATCCGTCTGGCTAAAAGACACCCGACGGACAAGACCGGCTGCTTCTGCTATAATCTCTCGCCCCCGACGCGACCCGTCGGGGGTTTTTTACTTTTTTGACAGGTTGACCGCCATGACCTCGGATTCACGACAAGACCCCGCCGCAGCGGCCCTGAAACTCACCGACCGGCCTAAGCCCGCGCCGACAGGCAGCGAGCGTGAGCTGGTGGTTCGCAAATTCATCGCCGAGGCCGCGAAGCTGTTGGCCGGGCTGCACTGCGAGAATATGGTCGTCCTGGATGTCCGGGGCCTTAGCGACCTGACCGATTACATCCTGATCGCGACCGGCACCAGTGACCGGCAGATCAAGGGTGTCGCCGGGCAGGTCACCGACCTGGCGCTCGAGCACGGGCTGGACCGTTTCGGCTCGGAGCGCGACGACGACTCGACCTGGCTGGTGCTTGACTACGTGGACACGATCGTCCACCTGTTCGAGCCGACGGCTCGGGCTCACTACGACATCGAGATGCTCTGGGGTGATGCGCCTAAGATTGACTGGCGCAAAGAAGCCGGCGGCCAGTAAGCCCGCCGACCTGACCCACTGCGTACACTAAAAAAACAAGGAGACGAATACGATGGCTAATCTAGCCTCCGTGCTTAAGAGTGAGATTGCGCGGCTCGCACGTAAGGAAGTCCGTACCGAGACCGCCGCGATGCGTAAAGCGGTGTCGAATTACCGCTCCGACATCGCCGAACTCAAGCGCACGATCAAAGACCAGCAGCGGCGCATTTCATCACTCGAATCGAAGCAGGCCAGGCCGTCCAAAGCCGTCAAGCCCGCTAAATCCGAAATCGGTAACGTGAGGTTCAGCCCCAAGGGCCTGCGCAGCCACCGCGAGAAGCTGGGCATCTCCGCCGCCGATTATGCGAGCCTCGTGGGGGTCTCCCCGCAGACGATCTACCTCTGGGAGCACGAGCAGACCCGTCCGCGCAAGAGCCAGATCGCTTCCTTGGTTGAGGTCCGCAAGCTGGGCGTGCGTGAGGCGCAGCGGCGGCTCGAGCGGATGTGATATTCCGGGTTTAATCGGACGTTATTTATCCGTGTGTGCTGTCGCAAGTTTAGCCCGGGCGGCCCCACCCGGCGTTTTCTTTGCCGCGGTGTGACCGTTTCGCCGCGTGGCTGCGGCGGCTAAACATGAACATTAGAATTGGTTTTGGTGCGCCCGGGAACAGATCGATACGGGTAATCCAACCTCACCCGCCGAGTTGGCTCATGGCGCGGTTGCCTCGGCCGGAGTGGGTGTCGGGCTTCTCGCTGACGCATCGGGCCATCAATTCGACGATCTGTGATGCGTCGGTGGTGGGGTCGTTCAGGGCCGGCATCGTATCGACCTCGCCGCCGTCAAATAAACAGGCTCGAAGTTGCCCGTCCGCTGTCAGCCGCAATCGGTTGCAGGTTTCGCAGAACGGCTTGCTCATCGCCGATATGAAACCCACACGTCCCAGAGCACCGGGTAGTGAGAACACGTTCGCCGGGCCGACCCCCGCCTCGTCCCCTCGATCAGCCGGCGTCAGCACCCCCAACTCACTTTCGATGCGCTTCATCACGTCGGCGTTATCGACGGTGTAAAGATTAGCCGTATCAAGTCCGTCCGCCAGCAACTTGCTCTCACCCAGCGGCATGTATTCGATGAAGCGTACGGTCCAGGGGTTGTCCAGGGTCAGCCGTGCGAAGTCCGCGACCTCGTCATCGTTCATCCCGCCGATCACGACGACGTTGAATTTCAGCCTAGTAAAACCCGCGTCCTGCGCGGCCCGTATCCCCTGATGGATGGCGACAAGCCCGTACCCACGCCCGCCGGTGATACGGTCGAACATGTCGTCCCGCATCGAGTCCCAACTCAGTGTCAGCCGGTCCAGCCCCGCCTCTCGGAGCGGCCCGGCGAGCTTGGGCAGCAGCACGCCGTTGGTTGTCATGGAGAGGTCGTCGGGGTTCAGTGCCTTGATCCCCTCGACGATCTTAATGAGGTCCTTGCGGACGGTCGGTTCGCCGCCGGTGAGTTTGAAGTGTGTCACCCCGATCGACCGGGCCGCCGCGGCGACCGAGATGATCTGCTCGGCGGTCATCAGGTCCTTGCGGTCGTAAAACGTCACCCCGTCCTCGGGCATGCAGTAGACACAGCGCAGGTTGCAGCGGTCCGTGATCGACAGCCGCAGCAGCTTGACCGAGGCCAGGCTCTTGGGCCCCTGCGCGTATTCGGGGCGCTGTGGCCCGGGGTCGAGGATGGGCAGCGCGACGATCATCGAACCCATTATAGGCCCTTGGGGGACGAAGGCATCGGGTTATTGGTTAGCCCCGCGGCGGGCTGTTAAAGTGTGGGTCTTAATAGTGTACGAAGTCACCTGTCCATCCTGCCGAGTCGTTGTTGGTTCTCCCTTTGTGCGTGTGGGGGCGGCCGTGACCTGCGCCTCCTGCGGGCACCGCTACCTGGTCAGCCAGACCCACTTTAAGCAGACCCCCACGGCTCGACCCGATACCGCCGCTTCATCCCAAGCGAAGGTGCCAGCGGTGGCAGCCGATGAGGGCGAACCGGCGGGGCGGGGCGGTGGACAGGACCTTTCCGAGGTCATGCGGATCGAGGCCCAGCGCGAACGCGACAGCAAGTTCGATGACTATGACACCCTGGCCCCGGCGGTCGCGGAGGTGCCGGGTACATCCGTGCAAGTGCCCGCCGAACCCGAGCCCACGCCCGTCAGTCAAGCCAAGGCCCAGAAGGCCGGCCGGGGCGGCTACCTGCTGGCGGCGGCGGGGGCGCTGGCGTTGGCGGTGCTGGGTATCGGTTTGTGGACGATGAATTCGGACCTGGGCGCGGGTGGGCAACGCAACACCACCCCGGAGCCGCTGCCACCGCCCGAGCCGGTCTACGACGGGCCGATGTATCAGGGGTTGCCCCTGGCCAGTTCCACCGCCCTGGAATACCACCCGTGGGTACAGACGAACGAGCCCTATCGATCCAGACCCCAGGACGACCCCGATACCTTTGCCTCAGATAACGAACTGGTGCGGACCGATGCCGACGTGATCGAGTACGTCGGCCAGGTGATTACCGAGGGCGACGGCATGATCGTCTCCGGTGAGTTGACCATCTCACTGGTCAACCGCCAGGGCACGGAGAAGGCACGCACCACCCTGGCGATCGCGCTGACCAGTAAGGATTATCCGATGCAGGTCCGTCTGCCGATCCCCGCGAATCTGGACCCGACCACACTCACGCCGGTCTGGTCGATCACCGTGAACCAGTCCAGCGACTCGCTTGTCCCGATCGACGACCTCGTGATGGAGTCGGTATCCACCGGATCGGATGCGATGGCCAGGGTCTTGCTCACCAACAACACCGGGTTGCACGTCGATCAGACCGAGCTGCTGATCACCGCCTGGGATGCGCAGGGGCTGCCGCTTAGGTACTGGCACGTACATTGGCCGATGCCCGCCGTGCCCGGGGGTGATGCCGAGTTCTACACACGCACCAACGTCAACCCGTCCTGGCAGATCGATCACTGGACGATCTTCGCCTTCGCCCGGCCTGCCGACGTCCAGCCCGTACCCACGCCCGCCGAGCCCGCGTCGAACTGACCCCTCATGATCTTCTTCCCCACCGGTACAGACCGCCGGCTCAAGCACACGCCCTGGGTGAACTACACACTCATCGCGGTCAACGTCGTCGTCTTTATCCTGACGGCTAACGACATCGCGCTGGTCCATCAGTATTTCGAGGCACTCAATATCGCCGTCCAGACCGGTGCCGTGATCCCCAACCGACCCGACATCCTCTACTACTACCTGTTGCCCGGCGACGGCCGCGTGTTCCAGTACTTCAGCTACCAGTTCCTGCACTCCGGCTGGATGCATCTGGTTATGAATATGGTTTTCCTCTACGTATTTGGTAATGCCGTAGAGGACCGATTGGGCAAGGTCGGGTATATCTTGTTCTACCTGGCGGGCGGCGTAGTTGCCGGTCTGGGGCACGGGTTGATGGAAACCAACCCCGTGCTCGGGGCAAGTGGCTCGGTCTCGGCGGTGACCGGCGCTTACCTCGCGCTGTTCCCGCTGTCGAACGTTACCATTGTCTACTGGTTTATCGTGTTCGGTTCGTTCGAGATATCCAGCATCCTGCTGATCCTGTTTCAGGTCGCACAGGATGTACTCTTCCAGGTCGGCAACATCGGGAACACCGCTTACCTCGCGCACCTGGCGGGCTATGTCTGCGGTTTCACCCTCGGCCTGTTCCTGCTGTTGTCGCGCATCATCCCGCGTGAACCTTACGACATGCTCTCGCTGATTGAACACCGACGACGGCGTGCGCAGTTCAGGAAACTATCTGAGAAAGGCTACCAGCCCTGGGAACACAACAAGCCAGGTGATCCATCGAGCAAGGGGCGCGCGCCCGTTGTCACTGAGCAGGAGGCCGAGACGATGCAGGCCCGCGCCGCGATCAGCGCCGCTCTGGCCGAGCATCAACTGCCCAAAGCCGCCGGCCTCTACGCAGATTTGCTTAAGGAACACCCTGAGCAGGTGATGGGTAAGCAGCAGCAGCTTGACCTGGCCAATCAACTCATGTCCGAAGGCCGGTACGCCGAGTCGGCCAGCGCCTATCAACTCTTCCTGGTGACGTACAAGAACTACGCCGACCGCCAGCAGGTCCAGCTCATCCTGGGCCTGATCTTCGCCCGCTACCTCGACCAGCGCCAGCGTGCCAAGGAGCTGCTGACCCAGGCCGCCCCCCGGCTCCAGGGCGATGAACTCGCTCTCGCCAAACAGGTCCTTGACGAGATCGGGTGAGTTGGTGCCGTCGATGCCTTGTTTCATAGATTATTATGATCATTCTCTATTTCAGTCGTCGCGATCATGTTTGGCCGCCGCGTCGCCACGGTGTGTTCCGTGCGTGGCCGCCCGGGCTAAACCGGGTAACGGACCCCCTGCGCCTCTATTACGCCAGCTACTGACAACAGGGGGTGATTCATGCCCGCTTTGTCTCAAATCCGGTGATACTCTAATATGGCCCCCGCTGCGGTGAATTCACACGTGGTCTACCCAAAAACCCCCTCGCCACCCACGGTATCCCGCCCACCCGGCACCGCCCCGGCGAGCTTAACCCCCCAAGCGGAGCCTCGAGATTATGTCCAGCAACGCGCCCCTCAAAGGCAATGCCGTCATCGGCCAGTCAGGCGGGCCCACCGCCGTCATCAACCAATCACTCGTCGGCGTCATCGAGGGGCTGTCCGGCTCCGATGCCGTTACCAAGATACTTGGGGCCCACCACGCGGTCTCCGGCATCATCAAGAACGACTTCATCGAGCTTCAAGACATCCCCCAGGAACGCCTGGACCGGATCGCGCAGACGCCCTCCGCGGCGCTGGGTTCCAGCCGGGACAAGCCCGACGCCGAGTACTGCAAGAAGATCTTCGACGTCTTCGCCAAGCAGAATGTCCGCTACTTTTTCTACATCGGCGGCAACGACAGCTCCGACACCTGCCGGATCGTCAACGAGCTGGCCAAGGCCAACAAGTACGAGCTGCGCTGCTTCCACGTCCCCAAGACCATCGACAACGACCTGGTCCACAACGACCACACCCCCGGGTTCGGCTCGGCCGCCAAGTTCGTCGCGCAGGCATTCATCGGCGACAACCTGGACAACCGCTCCCTGCCGGGGATCAAGATCAACATCATCATGGGGCGGCACGCCGGCTTCCTCACCGCCGCGGCGATGCTCGGCAAGCAGCACGACGATGACGGGCCGCACCTGGTCTACGTCCCCGAGGCCGCGTTCGACCTGGATAAGTTCAAGGCCGACGTCGCCGAGGTCTACGGCCGACTGGGCCGCTGCCTGATCGCCGTCTCCGAAGGCATCCACGACAAGGACGGCATGGCGATGGCCGCCAAGCTCGCAGCCAGTGTCGAGAAAGATGCGCACGGCAACGTCCAGCTCTCCGGCACCGGCGCGCTGGGCGACCACCTGGCTAACGCACTCAAAGACCACCTGGGCAAGAACACACGCGTCCGGGCCGACACGTTCGGTTACCTGCAGCGATGCTTCGCGGGTTGTGTGTCCACGACCGATGCGAAAGAGGCGCGGCTCGCCGGGCGCAAGGCTGCGGAACTCGCGCTGTCGGGCGATCTGGACGGCTCGATCGCCATCCAGCGCGTCAGCAACAAGCCTTACGAGGTCGAGTACAAGCGGATCGAGCTTTCTGATGTCGCCGCCAAGACCCAGACGCTGGACCCCAAGTACATCGTCAACTGCAACAACATTGACCCCAGCTTCCGCGACTACCTCGCCCCCATCGTCGGCGACCTCCCCGTCGTCGAGTCGCTGCGCGGACAGTAATGGCGGCCGCGGTATCACACAGCATCCCGAGGCCCACGGATTCAATCCGTGGGCTTTTTTTATGTGTGAGTAATAAGTAGATTACCCGCGCACAACCGACACACGTTCCCGCGTGACGGTTACGTTGGTATCGCCCGCAAACGTGAAGGTGCGTTCGCCGCCCTCGGTGCCGCGGATGGCGCGGGTGAGTTGGCTGATCTGCTGGGTGTTCAGGGTGTCGGCCGGTACGTTGGCGTCGATGAGTAGGGCACGCATCAGGCCGGACAGGACGACTCGGCGAAGCGATCGGCACGTGGCGCGGTCCAGCGTGACGCAGTGGTCACGGGGCTGGGCGAGTTGGCGTGCGTCCCGGATCGCGTCGTCCAGCACACGGTGCACGCCGCGCAGCTGGTCGGCGAACGCGGTCGCCTTGCTGCCTGCGCCCGGTCTTAGTTCATCCAGCACCGGCAAGACCTCCGCTCGCAGCTTCGCCCGCCAGCGGGTGGTGTCCGTGTTCGTGTGGTCCTCCCGCCAGGCCTGGCCGATCGCACGCAGGTAGCTGTACACCTCGGCCCGCGTCACGGCCAGCATCGGGCGGATGAGGGTTGGGGCCGGGGGTGGGGTTTGGGGTTCGGGGTTTGGGGTTCGGGGAGAATCAGCCTCGGGCACGTTATGTTCTTCTGCTGATCCCTGTTCCCTGTTGCCTGTTTCTATTCCACGTCGCCAGGCGATCCCCGACATGCCTTGGGTCCCCGCGCCACGGAGCATCCGCATCAGCAGGGTTTCCAGTTGGTCGTCGCCGTGGTGGCCGGTGGCGATGAAGGACGCGCCGCATTCGTGTGCCATCTCACCCAGCGCCGCGTACCGCGCCCGCCGCGCCGCCTCTTCGACGTTCCCGGCAGCTTCGGAAAGGTCCAGGTCCCGCCGAAGGCGAGGCAGATTTAGTTGCTGCGCAAGTTCATCCACAAACCCGGCGTCCGTTTCTGCCTCCTGATCGCGCAGGTGGTGCTGTACGTGCCCGACCGTCAGCGTCAGTCGCCACCGCCGACGGCCTTTCAGCGCATCCAGCGCCCGCAACAACGCCACCGAATCACCACCCCCGCTCACCGCGACGAGCAGGTGCGCTCCTTCATCCACGCCACAGCGCCGGCGCAGGCCGTGGGCGATGCATTTGACCAGTGTGTCGTAATTGGCAGAGGTAGGGTGGACAGAAGACATCTAGCAGATCATACCTGAGTAGTTTGCTACCGGTAATTTTATCCCTGAATTAGTAACCTCGACCGAGCATGTATCCGGTATTCGTTGCGATGACCGCCAAGACAATGACAACCGCAACTTGGTAGATAATACCAAGTTTGGCTGCACCCACTCTGTTTAGGATGTAAAGCACGAGTCCGAGGCTTAAGCCTGCCGGTAATGCAATCAGTAAGGACGTGAGCAACACCGGTCCCAGGCCTTCGATATAGGGTAGAGGGCTATATGCGTGGGAGTGTCCAAACAATACTGCACCCATAAATATCAGCGGCAGGTACACGGGAGCAAGGGGAATTATATATTTGGAAGCCCACTGTTCGTTGTCAGAGACTCGGAAAAGCCAAAATACGCCTAAAGCGGGTGGGACACACATGAGCCAGCCTAAGGGTAAGTAATACGGTATGTACAGGCTTAGGGTGAAACTTAACGGCCGCCAGAAAAATACTACGACA
>JAJDCW010000085.1 GCA_029260635.1 Phycisphaeraceae bacterium
TGTGTATCACCGACGGGAACGACGACGCGCTGCTCGAGAGCGCTAAGCAGCGAGCTTTGCACGCTTAGTGGGAGTGTCGATATCTCGTCGAGGAAGAGTGTGCCCTGGTTGGCGGCCTCGAAGTAGCCTTTCTTGTCGCGGATCGCGCCGGTGAATGCGCCCTTGCGGTAGCCGAACAGTTCGGACTCGATGAGGTTGTCGGGGATCGCGCCGCAGTTGACGGCGACGAAGGGCTTGTCACGGGTGATGCCGTTGTAGTGGACGGCGCGGGCGAAGAGTTCCTTGCCCGTGCCGGATTCGCCGACGATCAGGACGCTGGTCTTGACGGTGGCGAGCTTGCGGACCATGTCAAAGAGCTTGTTCATGCTCTGGGCTTCGCCGACGAGGTTGTGGAACGTGCTTTCGGAGGCGAGCTGTTCGGTCATCACCTGACGGGTGCGTGTCAGTTCGCCGTATTCTAGGGCGCGTTCTACTTTTAGGAGGACATCATCGAAGTTGACGGGTTTGAGCAGGTAGTCGAAGGCGCCCGAACGCATGGCGGCGACGGCGCTCTCGACCGTGCCGTAGGCCGTGACGATGATGACGGGAGTCTGCGGGGCGGTCTGCTGTAGCTTGCCCAGCAGTTCGATGCCGTCCATGTTGGGCATGCGGATATCGGAGAGTATCAGGTCGACGGATTGGCTGATGATAAAGTCGTAGGCCTGCTTGCCGTCGCCCGCCTCGTGGACGGTATAGCCCTCGTCTGTGAGTAGCTCGGCCATGCTCTGGCGCAGGACTTCTTCGTCTTCAACAATCAGGATCGACTTGCTCATTAGGCCACTCGTGTGTCGCGGGTTGATCTCACTCTATCATTTACCGGCGGCGGCGGTTGCATTATCGGGAATCCCGACCGGTTCGCCAGCGATCTCGTCGTCGGACAGGTAGCAGTAAGGATCGGAGGCCCAGGGGTCGCCGGTCATGCACTCGGCGCGGGCACGGAGGCCGCCGGCGCAGGCGAGCTTGAACCGGCAGTTGGCGCATCGGCCCTTGAGCTTGGGCAGGCGGTCTTTGAGCCCGGCCATGATCGGGTCGCTGACGTCCTGCCAGATCTCGGAGAACTTGCGTTCCTTGACGTTGCCGAAGGTCCGGTACATGGAGAACTGGTCGGCGTGGACGTTGCCGTAGAAATCGATATTGGAGATGCCGACGCCTGAGGAGTAGCGCCCGCCGCCGTTCCAGGTGATCATGTCCAGCACCTGTTGGGCGCGGGGGTGTCCTTCCTTGAGCATCTTCAGATAGAGCGCGGGGCCGTCGCAGTGGTTGTCGACCATGAGTATCTCGGCGGGCTTGCCGCGTTGGATCATGTCGTTGGTGCGGTCGAAGATGGTTTCGACGGCGGCGCGGGTTTCTTTCTGCGTGAGGCTGATCAGGTTGCTGCCACGGCCGGCGGGGCAGAGGTGGTAGAAACAGGCCCGGTTGATGCCTTCACGTTCGATCAGGTCGAAGATCTCGTCGAGGTCTTTGGCGGTCTGTCGGGTGAGTGTCAGGCGCAGGCCGACTTTCTGGCCGGCTTCGGTGCAGTGGCGGAAGCCGCGCATCGCGCGGTCGAACGCGCCCTCCTTGCCGCGGAACTGGTCGTGGATCGCCGGGGTCGCGCTATCCAGGCTGATCCCGATGTAGGCGAACTTCAGGTCGACGAACTTCTTCGCCTTTTCCTCGTCGATCAGTGTGCCGTTGGTCGACAGCACGACGTGCAGGCCCAGCGATCTGGCGTATTCGGCTAATTCAAAGACGTCGGGCCGGCTCAGCGGTTCGCCGCCAGAGAACAGCACGGCGGGCACCTGGAAGTCTGCCAGGTCATCCAGCACGGTCTTGCACTGCTCGGTGGTCAACTCGTTGGGGTAGCGTTTGGCTTCGGAGTCGGTGTAGCAGTGGACGCACTTAAGGTTGCACGTGCGCGTGATATTCCAGACGACGATGGGGCGTCGGTCCTTGGCGCTCTTGGCGACGGCCATGCGCTGATGCTCGGGCGGGTCGATCTGTGTGATCGCTCGGCCGTAGCGGTGGGGGGTGCTTGGTGTTTCCAGTCCGCCGTAGAGTACGCTTACATCGATCATGACTTAGCTCCTTGCGATTGCAGGCGGACGGGGGTGTGCCCGCAGTGGGGTTCGGTGGCGAGGTAACTGCCGGTGTCGGCAAACGCGCGTGCCCGGCAGCCCATACAGACTTTCTTGTATTCGCAGCAGCCGCACTTGCCGGTGATGTTCGAGTCGTCACGCAGCTCGGCGAAGATTTGGCTTTCGCGCCAGATGTCGGGGAACGGGGTGGTCTTGACGTTGCCGGAGCTGACCGGCAGGTACCCGCAGGGGAAGACCTCGCCGGTGTGCGAGACGAAGCACACGGCCTGTCCTGCCAGGCAACCCTTGGTCATCGCGCTCATGTCGCCCTGGCCCGTGTGACCGCCCGGGTGTCCACCCGGATGCTCGCCGTGTTGGCCGTTGGGTTTACCCATTAAAGGCATGGCTTGCGGTTCGCCCATACCCTTGTGCGGGTGTGCTGCCTGGGGCATCGGTCGGCCCTCTTCCTTGGCACGCTGACGCATGACGCGGAAGTAGTGCGGGGCGCACGTGGCCTTGAGGTGCAGCTTTTCTTCCAGCGACTTGTCGTAGATCCAGTTCAGCGCGGTTTCGTACTCGACTTCATCGAGCTTGACGTCTTCGCTGAGTTCCATCCCGCATCCGACCGGCACGAGCATGAAGATGTGCAGCGCGTCGGCGCCCAGTTCCAGTGCAAGGTCGTACATGCGGTCGCGCAGGTGGTAGTTGTGCTTGGTGATGGTGGTGTTGATCTGCATGGACATGCCGAGCTTGCGCAGGGCTTTGAAGCCGCGGATGGAATCCTCGAATGCGCCGTCGATGCCGCGGAACTTGTCGTGGGTCGAGGGGTCCGGGCCGTCGAAGCTGATCGAGACGCGACGGAAGCCGGTATCGACGATGCGTTTGGCGACGGCGTCATCGACGGGTGTGCCGTTGGTCGCCAGCGCGGTGGGCAGATCCAGTTCCTTGGCGCGTTGGGCAAGTTCAAAGAGGTCCGGGCGCATCAGGGGTTCGCCGCCGGAGAACACGACAATGGGTTTGCCGGTCTGCGGCAGGCTCTCGATGAAGTTCATGGCCTGTTCGTGGTCCATGTCCTTACGGCTAAGTTCGCGGGAGACCTCCAGGCGTCTGCAGTGGACGCATTCGAGGTTGCACCCGGCGGTGGTCTCCCAGAAGACCAGCCGAAGCGGCGGCGTGACGGGCGTGGGTGTGCGGTGGTCGCCCGCCATGACGCGCAGATGGGTCATGGAAGATGAGCCTTGGCTGGGATGGTTTGTGTGATTCATGGTAGCCGTCCTAATTCTATCCCCCCGATTTCTCATATCTGATAATCGTCGCGTCCGGCCCTCTCAAGTCGGGGCTAAAAAAGCAGGTGAAGCAGGTAATCCACCCGGCCCCGCATGACCAGTTTACGGCCCGAATACTTCATCACCTCCTGGATTTTTGTCCGGTAGGTGGGGTGGTAGCAGTGGTTGGGGCAGTGCTTGCACTGGGGCTTGGGGTCCATCGGGCAGACGGTTCGCTTGACCAGGGCGTG
>JAJDCW010000086.1 GCA_029260635.1 Phycisphaeraceae bacterium
ACCACCTCGTCTGGCTCGCGACCGACCACGGCCAGTCCTTCCTCGTCGCCGACGGCACCCCCAGCACGGAAACATTCGACGGCCCCGTCCCCGGCTCACACATCCACTTCGTGAACAACCTGCTCTGCCACACCGCCGTCATCCGCCGCCCCGGCCCGACGTTTGCACGCATCGAGCTGAAGCTGTCCGTGCCGGAAGAGGCCCCCATCCCTGGAAACGACGGCGATTACGACCCGGACACCACGCCCGCCCCCGCGACGCCGACAGAGCCCGAATCGCCGCTTGTTGAAGTCCCGATAGACTGAGGCGCGCCGCATAAAGAACTGCACAACCGGGTGGCTGCGCCATTCAGTTTTCGTGATAGTTTTACCCCACGGTCACTGGCTGGGAATACTGCCGATGCTCCATCGAGGTAACGGGGAGGTCGTCGCCGTCCTCCGCCTCGGTCAGCGTTGCCAGTTCACCCAGCAGGAAGTTGTCATCGCACAGGTCGGCGACCGAGTCCACGATGCGGTCGGGACGGTAGGCGAAGTTCACCAGGTCTTCCCGGGTGGTGCCGCCGGACAGCACCAGGATCGTGCGGTAACCCATCTGCACGCCGCCGATGATGTCGGTCTCCATGGTGTCGCCGATCATCGTGGTCTGCCCGCTGCGCAGGCCCAGTTCTTTACGTGCGGCGCGCATCATCACCGGGCTGGGTTTGCCCACGGAGAAGGCCTTGCGTTCGGTCGCCGCCTCGATCATCGCGACGACCGCGCCACAGCCCGGCCGGGTCCCCTTGCTGGTCGGGCAGTTGGGGTCCAGGTTGGTCGCGATCAGTTTCGCACCGCCCAGCACCATATTCACCGCCGACTCCATCATCTCGAACGTGATCGTCCTGCCCTCCCCGACGACGACGTAGTCGGGGTCGTGGTCCACGATGGAGTACCCGTTGGCGTGCAGTGCCTGCGTGAGTCCGCCCTCGCCGATGACGTAGGCGGTGCCCCCGGGCTTCTGCTCCGCGAGGAAGCGTGCCGTCGCCATCGCGCAGGTGAAGACGTGTGATTCATCGACATCGATCCCCATCCGGCGGATCTTCGTCGCCACGTCCCGCCGGGTCCGTTGTGAGTTGTTCGTCAGGAAGAGGAACGGCACGCCAAGTTCCTTGAGCCTGGCGATGAAGTGGTCTGCGCCGGGGACCAGTTGGCTGCTGCGGTAGATGACGCCATCCATATCGATCAATAATCCGGGCCGGTTCATGAGAAGAATCCTTTTCTTCATGAGGGTGGTTGTAGGGTAATCCCCGAAAGGTCTTTGGCCGGGCGGGTCCTGTGTCATAACGGAAACAGGCGAGGCCGAAGCGTGCGAAAAAACGCGGTCACACCTGATGAATGCAAGCCCCGTGCCAACCCGCACCGTTCTGCCGTTTAACACCAAACGCTAGCGCTAACCGGCCTCTCGGGCCTCTGGCTGCCGCCTCCTGATATGAAGGGGGTTAACCTTAGCCCATAAACTGCGCGCCCCGGATCGTTTGCGCAGTCATTACGCAGACCAACGACAGCACCCCCGGCACCCCTGGTACCCGGCGCCCCGGGTCCCTCCGACACTGAAACCTTCTACGATGCACCGACCGTATAATGCCCCACATATCCACCCCCTCAGCCCCCGGCTCCGCCGGGGGTTTTCTGTAATCCATCTGCCAACTAAAATCTAACTTGTGCACACGCACTCTTGGAAGGTGTGTTACGAACGGTTACTTTGATCGGCATGCGCCACACCGACAAGCCCAAGGTATATACGGCTTTGACAGCGGTAGCCGGATTCGTGCTGACGCTGTTGAGTCCATTTCTTTATCTGTTTCTTCATGAAGAAATCCGGATGGCCTTGGGAGGTGACTACAACGATTTCCCATTGGGTGTCGCCATCTTTGGCATCTTTATTGTCGCTCCTATGGTTCTGGTGATATCAATTTGCACAACCATAGCCGTCTGGCGAAAGACCAACAAAGCGCAAATCGGGATGTGTAAGCGATGCGGTTACGACTTACGCGGAACACCGGTCCCCCGTTTTACAAAGTGTCCCGAGTGTGGCGAGACCATCTGATCAAACCCCTGACGTGCGCACGAAACTGACACGGGCCTGTATTAGGGAGGCGGTATTTTTCGCCGGCCGGTATATCCGCTGGACATCGCCGGCCACGACGCGTCACGGGGCCTTCCGTCCTTTATGCTGCACGCCCGAAGACCCATGACCGGGCGGACATGACGGTCCACACGTAATCGGCTCTCTGGCCGCCAGGCGGAGGGCGGACGTCCTACCCCCTCAGGGCGGACACGATGTAAGTTGAGCTTTGACAGCCGAATAAGCATAAACTGGCCCAAAACAGGGGAGGGGGGCGGACACGGCCACCTTATCCAACCACTACCCGCCTCCCGCTCACTTGGCATCGCCCCTTCACGCGATTACAATGCCCGGCTCGACCGAAGGAATACCCAATCAGACCGGAACGATTATTATGCCTAAGATGAAGTCCCATAAAGGTTTACTCAAGCGTGTGAAGATCACCGCCAAGGGCAAGGTCAAGTTCCGTAAGGCGGGGACCAGCCACCTCAACAGCGTATCGACCGGCAACGAGAGCCGTCGTCTGCGTGGGAAGTTCGTGGCCAAGCGTGGCGATATGAAACGGCTAAAGGGGATGCTACACCGCCCCCTGAAGCCCGTGGACGCCGACTAAGTACCCATGGTCGGGGTTCGCAATGGTTCTGGCTAGACCCCAGACCCTGAACCTAAGACCCCATCACTGCGAGTCGGGCCCTACAAGTGTTTGGGTGACTACCCAGGCCCCCGCCGTCGCGTAAAGGAGAGCAGCGATGCCAAGAGCACGCAAAGGCGCGGCCCGCCGACAGGCCAAAGTCCGTTGGTTTAAGAAAGCAAAAGGCAACCGTGGTGCACGCCGGACACAGTGGCGTCGCGTCAAGGAGGCGGTCGTCCGAGCAGGCGTATACGCCTACAAGGACCGCCGGCTGGTCAAGCGTGATTACCGCCAGTTGTGGGTGACGCGTATCAGCGCCGCCTGCAAGATGCGTGACATCAACTACAGCCGGTTCATCGCCGGGCTGAAGGCGGCCAACATCGACCTGAACCGCAAGATGCTAAGCGAGATCGCCATCGCCGACCCGGACGCCTTCGACAAGATCGTCGAGCAGGCGAAGGCGGGCCTCGAATCCCTGCAGACCGCGGCCTAATAGCCGGGCAAGCAGACAAGCGTAATTGACCCGGCCAGCGCTCAAACGCCTGGCCGGTTTTTATTTTGGGGAAGCGACACCCCAACCAGGCCGAAAGATAATGACGTGATAGAGAGACAGAAGAGATAGACAAAGAAGATGGAGTATCAAAGATGGCAAACGGAAATAACCACGATATCCTCGGACGCGAAGCCGCACTCAGCCGGGAAACCTGGCGGCTGTTCAGGATTCTTTCGGAGTTTGTAGACGGCTTTGAAGTGATGAGCGAGGTCGGTCCTGCGATCACCGTGTTCGGCTCGGCACGCACCAGGCCCGACGACCCGGTTTACAAGCAGGCCGAAGAATGCGGCAGGGAAATCGTCAAGCGCGACGTAGCTGTCATCACCGGCGGGGGCCCCGGGATTATGGAGGCCGCGAACAAGGGCGCCTTCGAGGCCGGCGGCAAGAGCGTCGGGCTGAACATCGACCTCCCGATGGAGCAGGACCCCAATCCGTACCAGAGCCATCAGTTGGACTTCCGCTACTTCTTCATCCGTAAGGTCATGTTCGTGAAGTATGCCTGCGGCTTCGTCTGTTTCCCCGGCGGGTTCGGCACGATGGACGAGTTCTTTGAGGCGATCACACTGATCCAGACAAACAAGATCGAGCCGTTCCCCATCGTCCTGATCGGCCACGACTTCTGGGACGGGCTGGTCGATTGGATCCGCGACACGATGGTCAGCAAGTACAAGACCGTCAGCCCGGAGGACATGGATCTTTTCTATGTCACGGATAGCGTTGAAGACGCTATCGAGCACATCCTCAGCCGGTTCGACCTGGAAGACTGGAAGCTCAAGACCAAGCCGACGATCCCCCAGCCGGTCGACGCGTCGATCGAACAGGCGACACGGCGGCGTTCGCGGTAATCCAGCATTGCCGTTTCTTGATACAAAAGATTTGTATATCGAAGCCCACGTTTTCAAAACGTGGGCTTCTTACATAGCAACCGTTGCGTGTGTCTTACTGATACACCCTGACCACGCGCGATCCGGGGTAGTAGAAGCTCACGATCGAGTATTCGTTGTAGCCCGCTTGTGCGAGGCCCTGCGCCCCGAACTGGCAGAGCCCGACGCCGTGGCCGTAGCCGCGTCCGTCGTAGAAGGTCACGGTGGAAGCGCCGAGCCTGACCTTCACGTGGCTGCTGTTCAGCGACTGGCCGCTGACGGGTTTCGCCAGCCCGGGCGCCGGCGAGTTGCATGCGAAGCGGAACTGCTCCGGGCCGAGCGTGTAGGTCATGCCCGCCATGTCGGAGACCGCAAACGCGGCCGGTCGGCCTACGGCATTGACGCGCACCACCTGGATGTGACGGATCCCCTTGAGCGCACGGACGGGGTGGTCTTCCTTCTCGCCCCATGCCTGGATGCGTAACGCTAGTGATGATTTAGGTTGAGTCACAGGTCCCCAGCGGAACTTGTCGCTCTTCTGGCACCACCCG
>JAJDCW010000087.1 GCA_029260635.1 Phycisphaeraceae bacterium
CAGGTCCGCGTCGATCACCACCACCACTTCGCCCCGCGCCATCCGCGCCCCGGCCAACACGGCGCCCGACAGCCCGCCCTCGCGCCCGCGCTCAAGCAGACGTACCGGGTGGTCCGGTTCCCATTCCCGGACACGGTCTCGCGTGCCGTCATCCGAGCCGTCGTCTACAACGATCACCTCGGCATCAAATGACCGGCCCTCCAGCACACCCAGCAGGCGCGTCAACAGCGGACGGATGTTCTCCGCCTCGTTGAGCGTGGGCACAATGATCGATGCCAATGACCGGCCGGGCAGTGCGTGCATTCGATAGACTCCGTCACCCGGGTATCAGGGTCGCCGGACGCAACCGCTACGCGGTGTCGGTGGGTCGGAGAATGATTCGGTTATTGTAGGTGATTACCCGCAGGATGATACGGTTAGAATCGAATCAAACCGGTATTTTGCAATAATTGCAGTCCCGGCGTTTGTGTGGGGTCACCCATCCAGCGGGTTGATGACCAGCCCGGTGGCGAGTTTGGGGTAGAAGAAGGTGCTCTTCTGGGGCATCAGTTCGCCGGCTTCGCTCACCTGGCGAACCGAGTCCAACGGGGTGGCGCGCAGGACCAGGCCGAGCTGGTAGTCGAGTGAGTCCGTAAGTTCCTTGAGCTGGGCGATCTCGTGGGGGAACTTCCATGTGATTGATTGGCCATCACTTGCAAATCCGGGGGCGCAGAGCTGTTCGACGATCAGGTGCTGGACGATGGCGACGTCGAGCTGACGCCAGGCGTCGGACATGTCGGCGTGCGTGGGTTTGAGCGGGTCGTTGTCGGTGGTCGTTGCGATGTAGAGCGGCGAATCGGGTTGGGACGGGACATACAGCCCGATCGCGTGCGGGTGTTTCGACTCGGCGAGCGCTTTTTCGAGTAGCGCGGGGTCGTGCCCCGGGATGGGCGTGATGTCGAGCCTGCCGGCGGCGGCTTCTTTGAACTTTTCGAGCGTGAAGCCGGGCATGTTGCCAAGCACGCGGTGCGTCGGCAGGACGATCATGCCGGGGTCCTGCATGGCGATCATGACGAACAGGCAATAAGCGGCGTTACCGACAGGTTTACCGGCGGCGGTCAGTTCGTTGTAGTGGTTCAGCGCGGTGTTGTAGCGGTGGTGGCCGTCGGCGATGAAGAGGTCTTTGTCGCCGAGCGCTTGCTGGAACCCGGTGACGCGTGCGTCGTCGTCGACCGCCCAGGTCTCGTGCAGCACGCCGTCGTCCGTGGTCTTGCCGGTGTAGGTCGGCCCCCCGGCAATAATCACGTCGGCCAGGAGCTTGCCGATCGCTTTATCCGGGTCGGAGTAGAGGCCGAAGATCGGCGAGAGCTGGGCCTGGGTCGCGCGCATCAGTTTGAGGCGGTCTTCCTTGGCGGCGCTGAAGGTCTGTTCGTGGGGGTGGATGCCGCCCTTACCGTCCGGCGACGGGCCGAAGGGCTGGACCTTGACGTTGCCGATCAGGCCGCGGCGTTTGAATGTCTGACCCGCAACCGTGTACGTCTGCTGGTAGACGAAGAAGGCGGGGGTCGACCGGCGTTCCAGGACGCCTTCATCGAGCCACCTGCGGTAGTTCTCGCCCGCGCCGACATAGGCCTCGTCCGGCCCGACGGTCTTGGCCGGCAGGTGCGGCAGATCGATCACGCTGATGTTGTTTGCACTCGCGGCGACCAGCCGGCCCTTGGAGGCGTGGTCCAGCACGTCGTAGGGCGGCGCGATCCGGTCGGACAGGTCGTTGCCGGTTTTCGTGGAGAAAGTGACCGCCGGGATGGGTTGGATATCAGGCATGGCTTTGTCGGGGTACGGGGTTCAGGGGTCTGGGATCAGGTTTCAGCCGCGATCCGGGGAGGTTTGGGGCGTTCCGGGGGGCACAGCTTACACGCGCATCGACGATGCGGCGAGCCGGGCGTTTTCGTGCGGTTTATATGCGGTAAACAGCCGCCGTCCCATGGCCGGGAGGCCACGGGCTTTGGGGTGAGATGTGGGGTGGGTCAAGGCTTATAGGGATGTATGCTCAGGTCCTGACCGAATGCGATGTCGTGGTTGTCCAGGTCCTGGATCCCGAACTCCCGGCAGCCGTAGGGCTGGTCGCACGGACCGTAGTCGATCTTCGCCCCGGCGTTGAGTAGCTCGGCGTGCAGGGGGTTGCCATCGCGGTCGTAGATGGGTGCCCACTGGTCGTAGCCGGTCTGGGTGTGGGTGAGGTCGTTGGGGCCGGATGTGTTAACCATGACGGTTTCTCACATCCGTAATCTTCGGTGTCAGCCTACCGGGGCGCGGTAGCCGTACCCGATGCGGTAATAGAAGTCGGTGACATGTTTGCCCCGGACCATCACACGGATCGTCTTGACCCGGGAAATCTTGTCGAAGCAGTTGGTCACGGCGGCGGAGTCCATGTCGCGCCGGTCGTCATCGACGAGGATCATCGGGGTGTCGGGCGTGAGTTCGGGGGTGAACCAGAATTGATACATCAGGCTTCCGCCGCCGAAGAGGTGTCGGCCGGTGGTGAATTGGATGGCTTCGGTCTCTTCGGGCTCGTGGCCTTTGAGGTTGACCGCGTTGCGGTAGAACGCGAGGTGGCTTGCGATGCTGTAGTGGTCGAGTGCGACGATCAAGGGTTCCAGTCCGCTGTCCGATTCCAGTTTGTCTTCGATGACTTCTATTTGGCTGGCGAGGTTGTGCCAGCCGACCATGGTCATGCGTTCGGGGTAGGGCACGCCGGGGATTCCCAGGGAGACGTAGTGCAGGAACACGGCGTAACCGAGCATGCAGGCGATGATCGTCGGTCGCCAGAGTCGTCGCCCCGCGGCGCTAGACGAGCTGACGACCTCGCCGGGTATGGGCAGCAGGTCGCCGGCGATGAAGGGCAGCACGGCGAGCCACAACGGGCCGGTCCAGTTCAGCTTCGGGTCGTGAGTCAGGCTGAACAGCACGAACACCAACAACGGGGCCAAGGCGTAAGCGATCGCGAACCGCATGCGTCGTTTGTTGGAGTGATCTGACGGCGTCTCCTCTGCGGGTTCGTACTTATGGCGTTTGGAAAGGACCTTCGCCGCGGCGATGGCGCCGAAGGGGGTGACCAGCAGGAAGAGGCTGCCGATCAATAGAGGCAGGCCGAACTCGGCTTTTTCTTCGAGCCTACGCACGGACTGAAACGCGAACGAGGCCCAGTCGTTCTGGGCGTTCCAGATAATGACCGGCGAGAAGACGACCGCGGCGACCACGGCCGAGATGTATGGCCCGGGCTGCCGTAGCCAGTGCCAGAGCCGTCGGTCCATGATAACGAACACGATTGTCGCCGGCCCGAGCAGGGCGATGGTGTATTTAGACAGCATCCCCAGGCCGACGCATAACCCGACGCCGAACCACGCGCCGCGTTTGTCATGGAGCAGAGCGCGTTGCAGGAAGTACAGCGCCCCGGCCCAAGACGCGGTGAGCGGCGCGTCGGGCGTCATCATCAGCCCGGTGAAGAAGAAGAACGGCAGGACCGCCAGCAGCATCAAAGCGCGCAAGGCGGTGGACTTGTCCGTGAGGTCTTTAGCCATCAGGTAGCCGAACATCCCCGTGAGGCACCAGCAGACAAACGCGCCGATGCGCACCCCGGCTTCGGTGTCGCCCAGCAGAAACGTGCCCAGCCCGATCAGCCAGGCGACCATCGGCGGGTGGTCCAGGTAGCCCAGCGCCGGGTGCTTGGCGTAGTTCCAGTAGTACGCCTCCTCCATCATCAGGTCGGGCAACCCCAGGTAGAACAGCCGCAGCAGGAAGAGGTATCCGACCACGCCCACCGCCGCGACCCGCCAACGGATCTCCGGCCGGACGATGCCGCTTATTAATGGGAACACGAAGAACGCGCTGCCCAGATAGTTCACAACCGCGGCGACAAACACCGCTAGGACGATCGCGACGGACGCGGGCCAGTGGTGGACCTCGACCAGCGACCCCAGCACCGCGCCGCGGAGCATCAGCGCCAGCAGCGCGACGATCAGGAATCGCGCGTAACGTCGCCAGCCCTGGTTCTGCATCTCGGTGCAGTGGGCGAAAGACCAGCGTGCGTTGAAGACATAGTTGAATACCGTCGCCGCGAGGAAGCTGGACAGGTGGGCGGTGATCAGGTCGGCGCCCGCGACCGTCAGGCCCATGAAGCACAACACGTCCAGGACCATGCCAAGCGTACCGACGACGGCAAACATTAATGCCGAGCGTGGGGACACGGACCCGCCCGCCAAGGCTCGCAGGCGTTTGAGGTATGACACGATCACACCCGTGCCGAGCTTGGATTCGCCGTACTCGCGGTCACGGAACTCGATCGGGACTTCGGATACGCGTAACGATTCGGAACCACCGACGAGCAGTTCCAGGCCGATCTTAAAGCCGTCCACGTCCAGGCCTTTGTCCAGCAGGTGCGTGCGTCGCACGGCGAAGAAGCCGGCCATCGGGTCGTGGATATCCACGATAGGCCAGGCAAGCCATGACGCGGCGCGCGACATCAATCGCCGGAGCATCGGCCAGCCCGGCGTTGAGCCGCCTCGGACGTACCGGCTGCCGACGACCATGTCGACCCGGTCAGTGAGGATCGGCTCGACCAGGGCCTGGAGGGTTTCCGGCGGGTGACTCAGGTCCGCATCCATGACCACGACGACCTCACCCTGCGCGAGCCTGGTCCCCGCCAGCACTGCGCCCGCCAGCCCGCCTTCACGCCCGCGTTCTAACAAGCGAACCGGGTAATCGGTTTCCCACTTGCGGACATTCGCCCGCGTGTTGTCTTTCGATCCGTCGTCCACGACCACGACCTCAGGATCAAACGCACAGCTCTTCAACGAATCAAACAGACGCGTCAATAGCGGGTCGATGTTCTCCGCCTCGTTGAGCGTGGGCACGACGATAGAAACCAAAGGCCGACTGGGCTTTGACCGCATATTCAGGACTCCGTCACCCGGGTGTGATTGTCTCGTGTGCGTCGGTCCGCCACCTTATTTAAGGCAGCCGTCTCGAGGCATAGAGGCGCGCCGACTGGTCCGGGCACACGTTCATGTTATACGCAAGAGGTGGGCCTTGGAAATGGTCGGGGGTGGGGTGCATAGAAAAGCCCACGTTTTTACAAACATGGGCATCGGGTGATGCGGCGAGCCGAGGATGATGCCGTTTATTGTGAACGATCTACACCCCGTGTCGGGATCGAGTCATGTCGGACGTGGGTGTACGCTCAGGTCCTGCCCGAAGGCGATGTCGTGGTTGTCGAGGTCCTGGATCCCGAACTCCCGGCAGCCGTAGGGCTGGTCGCACGGACCGTAGTCGATCTTCGCCCCGGCGTTGAGTAGCTCGGCGTGCAGGGCGTCTGCGTCGTCTACCCAGAAGTAAGCGTCCCACATCTTGTCCACGACCGTCCAGTTCGCCACGATCTTCTCGTGCTTGTCGGTCTGGCTGAGCATGATGCACAGGTTGTCGCGCCAGACCATGCAGAAGCCCGGCGGGTCGCCCCAGAACTTGTCATAGGTGAACCCGCAGCAGTCGCGGAAGTAGTCGGCCGAGGCCTTCACATCGCGGACGAGCAGGACCGGGGCGCTGGTGGTGAGTTTGGGCATGGCGAGGTCTCGGTCAGGGGGGTACCGGGCCGGGATCAAGGGTCCACAGCTATATGACAAACATCAATTTACCCGGTCAAGGGAAGGGCGGCGAACCGGGGAATCTTTTGGGGCGTAGGAACAATACCGGCCCCGCGTGTGTTAAGCGGGTAAAGAATCCCTAACCCCGTTTCCGAATCGAATCAGTCATGCGTACCAAGACCGCCCAGGCAACCTGCCCACCAACCTCTCCCAGCCGTCGTGAGCGTGCCAAGGCCCTGATCGCCCGGCTGCGTCACATGCAGCTGCTGTCCGCTTTGTCAGGCCACGTGATGGAGTCCGCAACCTATGCGGAGCGCGCGCTGCGTATCCGGCAGGCGTACTGCACCTGTGCCGTGCCCGTAACGTATCGCTGAAACATCAGGCGCGGTTGGCCCGTTGCCGGTCGGGGCTGTACCTTAGGCCCGATGACGTATCTGACCGCCGCGATTGCTGTGCATAGTCTGGAGCAGGCCCTGGGGGCTGCCGTGCGCGCCGCGGAGTTGGGCGCGGACCTGGTCGAGTACCGGATCGATACGTTTACCGATGACCCCAACGACGTCACCGAGCTGGTGCAGCGATCCGCGTTGCCTTGCATCATCACCTGTCGGCCGACCTGGGAGGGCGGGGCGTATGACGGGGACGAACAGACCCGGCTTAGCCTGTTGGAACACGCCGGGGTCGGGGCGCGTAAGCCGGCCTATATCGACCTGGAACTGGCGGCGTTTGAGAAGTCGGCCAACCTCAGGCAGAAGATCAGTCTGGTCGTGGATGACCCCGATCGGCCAAGGCAGTCGGACACCGGCCTGATCCTCTCGTCGCACGACTTCGAGCAGCGACCGGCGGACCTCTTACGCAAGGTCAAGGACATGGCCGAGGCCCCGCTATGCCGGGTGATTAAGGTCGCCTGGCAGGCACGGTCGCTGCGCGACAACCTGGAAGCGTTTGAGTTGATCGGTCAGCAGGTCAAGCCGACCATCGCGTTGTGCATGGGGGAGTGCGGCCTGGCGTCGCGCGTACTGGCGAAGAAGTTTGGTGCGTTGCTGACGTTTGCTTCGATCGATGGTGATACAGGCACCGCGCCGGGGCAGCCGACGCTCGGTGAGATCAAGAAGCTCTACCGTTGGGACAGCCTGAACGCCGACACGCGCGTGTTCGGCGTGATCGGGTACCCGGTTGGGCATTCCATGAGCCCGCCGGTGCATAACGCCGGGTTCGATGCGGCGGAGGTTAACGGCGTCTACCTCCCGATGCCCATCCCGACTGAGTACGAACACTTCAAAGCCACTGTCGCGACCTGGCTGGCGACGCCCGAGCTGCACTTCGGCGGCGCGAGCGTGACGATCCCGCACAAGGAGAACCTGCTGAGGTTCGTCCGGGAAGAGGGCGGCGCGGGCAGCGAGGTCGAAGCGTTGGCCGAGCGCATCGGTGCGGCGAACACGCTTCAGGTCCGCGAAGATGGTTCGCTTTACGCCTGCAACACGGACTACGCCGCCGCGCTGGACGCGGTGTGTGACGGGTTGAAGATTCAGCGTGACGGCTTGGCCGGCAAGCAGGTCGCGGTGATCGGTGCCGGCGGCGCCGCCCGAGCGGTGGTTGCCGGATTTGCGCACTACGGCGCAACCGTCACCGTCTACAACCGCACGGTAGATCGAGCGATAGAATTGGCGGAACAGTTCGGCGAGACGGCCGCAAAGCTTGACGATCTGGCGTCGTCGAACGCCGACGTCTACATCAACTGCACGCCGATCGGCATGCATCCGGATGTCGAGGCCTCGCCCCTGGACATCAGTAATCAGCAATCAGCAATCAGAAATCACCTCGGCCCCGGCGTGGTCGTGTTCGACACGATCTACAACCCCATCCAGACAAAGCTGCTCCGCGAAGCTGCGGCCGCCGGCTGTGAGACCATCCCCGGTACGGAGATGTTTGTCCGCCAGGGTGCGGCGCAGTTCAAGCTGTGGACCGGCAAAGATGCGCCGCTGGAGGTGTTCCGCGATGTGCTTGCCGGGCACTTAAAGTCCTCATAATTCTGACACAGCCCCTACCCACTCCGGCCTTGGCCTCGCCCTCAAAGCCAACGGGCCGACACAACAATATTTGCCCGCTGCAATAGACCATATTTAAGTTTAAAATTGAATATTTTAGCTCGTGTGTGATGGCTGGAGTGTTTTACAAGTGGGGCGTTTCGGTTTGGTTTGCGGGGTGGGGTGGCCCAGTTTTGAGCGTGTCGCTAAGAGGTAGACAGTAACTCATCCACACGCACCAGTTGATAGCCGCGTTGGTGAAGCGCATCTATCAACCCGCCAAGCAGCAGGTGCATCTTGTCATGACGTGTGCTGCCCAGGTGCAGCAGTAACAGGTGGCCGTTGAGGCCGTGGGGTGCGGTGGCTTCGTGATCGAGGATGTCGGCGAGTATCTCCCGGGAAGGCTTGAACGCCTTGTGCCCCTCCGGTGCCCAGTCGCGGTGCGACCCGCTGCCGGGCGTGAAGTTGAACAGCCGGCAATTCATGTCAGCCGCCCACACTACATGCTGCGCGTTGTACCACTCATACGGCGGGATGAAGAAGATCGTTTCATCATCAAGCATCGCGCCGAACGTGCGGAGCTCGTCGATGTTGGTTTGCAGGTCGTATTTGAGTTGTTCTTCTGTAACAAGGGACTCGTCGCGGTTGTCCCAGGGGGCGTAGAGCAGGTGCGCGTGGGAGTGCGGGCCGAGGTAGTGGCCTTCTTTGACCATGCGCCTCAGCCAGATGCCGTAGCCCGGCACCGCGGCGTAGTCCCCGGTGACGAAGAAAGATGCTTTGACTTTCTTTTCAGCGAGCGTTTCGAGGATATGTTTTGACCCGCCGCCGTGTTCGCCGCCGGTGAAGATCAGGGCGAGACGTTTTCTACTGGGGTCGCCTTGGATGACGCCGCCTTGGTCATAGGCCCATGTGGATGCCGGGTCGTAAAGTCTTGTTGTGCTACAGCTCGCAAGGGTGACAAAGATGGCGCATAGTCCAGTGACCAAGAAATTTCGAGATAGAATCCGATTCATTCCCACACCTCTATCAGCAACAGCAGCGACACGGTCCCATCAATGATGGGCTCGTTGGTAGAGAAGTCGTCGAACACGTCGTGGTAGACGCCGGCTTCGGATTGAAATCGTGCGAGTTTGTCTTCACCGAAGTCGTGGAACTTCAGACCGTCGTTGATGTCTTTGTAGACCGGGCCGTCGACCAGCCCGCCGACGGGCAGGTGCCCGATGAGTTTCCAAAACAGGTGGTGCGGCTTGCTCGACGCGACGCCGCCTTCGGGCACGCCGATGACCATCGACACGCCCCAGGGGTTGCGTCCGAAGATCCAGTCACGTGCCTCGGCGGCGAGCATGCGGTAGGTCGTGTCGCCGGTCATCTGCTCGTAGAGCTGCGCCTGCGTGGCGAATGCGATGACGTCGTTGGTGGAACACCAGACCAGGTGCGTGCCTAAGCGGTAGGGGTTCTGCTCCGCTTTTTTCCGCAACCGTTCCAGTCCGTCACGGTAGTAGCCGGCGAGTTTCGCTTTCGTCGCTTCATCGACGTGCGGGTACAGCCGCCAGTGCGCGAGGTTGATGTAGGGGAAGAACTCGTAGTGCCCGTGCCGATCCTCGCCCATCCACCGGCTTGCCCCAGCGGGGTCGGCAAAGTCGATCGCTTCTTCGAGGTAGGTTTTGTCGTCGGTCGCGATGAATAACTCGATGGCCGCCCATTGCAGGTCGTCGTGGTAGGTGCTTTCACCGTAGTAGTACGGTGCGCGGACGGGGACAGACATCGCGCAACCGGGATTGTCTTTGGCGAGTTGGTACATCGACTTGGCGGTTTCAAGGTCGCCGGTCAGTACCATCGCCGCGGCCCCACGTCCGGCCAGGTTCGCAAGCCCGGATGATTCGTTTTTGTGCTTAGGCCCCTCGGGTTGCCCTGTCGCCCGCCAGGCGGAGCGTGGCCCGCCGGGCCCGTGGCCGTAGTCGGATTGATCGTCGTGCCAGAGGGTGTTCGGCGGCATGTGGTCGCGGTCGTCGCCGATCTGCACGTACATCGTCTCGGGGTCCGGGTGCAGCCGCTTGACCAGGTCCGCGCCCCATGTCGCTTCTTCGTCAGCGCCAGCAAGTTTCAGCGCCGCGACGCAGTAGGTCGTCGTGATCATGTGCTTGAGCCGGTCCCCCGCGTCGTGCCAACCGCCGCGCAGGTCGACCTTCTCGCCGGTGATCGTGTCGATCCCATCCTCCTGATGGCAGGGCTCACCGGTGACGGGGTTCTGCCCGCAGCGTTGCAGCCGCATAAACTCGAGCAGCTTCGCCGGCACGCCGTCGTACACATCCTTGCCGATCCCGAACGGCAGGGACTCGACATCACCGAACGTAATGCGGTATTCCCCGGGCGTCTTGAATCTAGAAAAGTCCAGCCGATAGTTGTGTGCGAACGGTCCCCACGCCCCCTGGTCCTCGCCGATGTCGGCAGAGAACGCGCCGACCTGGAATGCGCCTTCTTGGGGCTCAACGCTTGAGAGGATCGCGACCTTCGGGTCATCCGGGAGATAGCCTATCTGGTTGGCACGTATCCATACGCCTTCGGCGTGAACAGCCTGTGCAAATGCGAGTGTAAGAAGCAAAGGAAACCAGGCAAGAGTTTGTCGCATTGTTGAGCTCCCATTCCGAAGATAACGGATTGATTGTACCGTTTGTTATCAGCTAAACCGCAAGCGGCCTTGATGAATGTGTTGTGTCAGATGTGTGAATCGAACGCGGCTTCGTCGTGGCGGATTATCGGCACGGGCCATTGGGCATGGGTCAGAAGATGAGGACCGGTTCGGTGTCGATCGGAAAGAAATCGATCTTGCGTTTGCGTGAGATCGGCGGCAGCGAGACGGTGACGGCGTAGGGCACGCCGACCTCGGCGCCGCGCATGGCGGCCAGGCCCTTGTAGTGTTGCAGATACTTGTACGAGACCTCGCCGCGCAGGAGTTGGCTGTGTTCGCAGGCCTTGACCCAGATATCAAATACGTCCGAGACGTCGATCCACAGGTCCGGCTCGTAATCTTCCTGGTCCTCCCAGTTCTCACAGTGGTACAGGCCCCGGATCAGGTGTGCGGGTTTGTCACGTTCGATGCCCGGTAGTGCGGCCAAGAAACCGCCTTCCATGATGATGGTGTAGGTGTTGCGGTGGTCTCGGTGGAACGAGCCACGCCAGTGCGTCAGGACGATGTCGGGTTTGAGGTCGCGGATCAGGTCACACATCTGGTGGATGGTGGCTTCGTTAACATGCAACTCGCCGTCGGGGTGATCGAGGATGATGCATTGATCGGCGCCGATGGTGTCGCTGAAGGCGTGCGCCTCCTCGACACGCTGCTTGCGGTAGGTCTGGTGGTGGACGGCGGGGTTGCCTTTCTCGCCGCCGGTCATGTGCAGGAGCGTGACGCGGTGGCCGGCCCTGGCGTACTTGGCGGCGACCAGTCCACCGGTGTTCTCTACATCGCCGATATGCCCACCGATTACCAGCAGGTGTTTAGGGTTCTCGTCCGTCATGCAGGCAGGTCCTTTCTGAGGATGGCAAAGCGGCGGGTGGGCGTCAGGCCCAGACGTTGATAGAAGCGTTCGGCGTCGGCGTCGGCCCAGTTGAACCAGACGTGGCGGATGTCCAGTCGCTTCATCCGCCGAGAGGCCTCGAGGAACAGCCGTCGGCCCAGGCCTCGGCCACGCTGATCGGGGCGGACACCGAACGGCCCGAAGTGCCCGTCCGGTTCCCACTGGCAGTAGCCGACGACCGTTTCGCCCTCCACCGCGACCAGTACCTGGCCCATCCCGCCGGCACGGAGCTTGTTCCGCGCTGCGATGTTCCAGTCGCCGGGGAACGACGTGCGCAGGAAAGCCAGGAACGGCATGACCCGGTCGGGGGTCAGCATGTGGATGCTTACCGCGTCTGTTGTGGCGGGTTCGTCGGTATCAAAGTCCAGCAGTGGTCGGCTCATCGCCACCGGTTCACGATCGACCTGGAAGCCGTGCTGCTTGAAAAACCCAATCGCCTGCGCGTAGGCGTCTTTGTCCACGCCGGGGAACAGATACCCAGGTGCCGAACCGGTGTTGCCACAGACCCAGACCTGTTTGACGCCCCGGTCTTGCAGGAAGCCCAACGCCTGTTGCAGCAGCATGCCACCCAGCCCGTTTCGTTCGTGTTCCGGGGCAACGAAGATTGCCGGCAGCCAGCCCAGGTCCGGCTCGACGCCGAGATGATCATTGGGGAATCGTCGCCGGATGGCGCGGACGAAACCCATCACCTCGCCAGCTAAGTCGGCGACCCACGCGCCGTCCCCTGTGTCGGTGTCGAAGTCCGGGTCGGCAAACAACCAGTTCGCGAAGCGCTCGGGCGTGATGGGGTCGCGCACCAGCGTGCGGTTCCACAACGCGACGACGGCTTGGGTGTCCCGCCCGGTGATTGTTCGGATCGTCACGGCTTCTCCCCCATCACCTCGCCGACCAGCCGACGCACGGCCTGATGGGTCTCGAGTTGGTCTTTGTAATAAATCACATCGTCCGGTTCGATCGCGAAGCCGCCGGGTTCATCGGTCAGGCGGTAGTGTATGTTTTCCATCACCATCGTGTCTTGTTTGTCCTGTGCTTCTATGTCGTCGGCCACCACGATCTTTTTCTGGTCGCGCCAGGTGCGTAATACGTCACGCGCCCCATCGGCATCTTCAGTTACGTGTAGCCAGAACAACAGCCCGCTCTTGGTGTACGGCGCCCCCATCAGGATCTGCTTTGCGTAGAACCCGGTGTCAGCCTTCATCGCGGGCGTCAGGTCTTGCCACGAGCCGCCCGGCGGGGGCTTGGCGACCACGCTCTTGGTCCAGTCCTCCGCCTGGCCCAGCTCGCCTTTCACGAAAGGCTCGAGCCAGAAGTAGCGCTGGATCGCGTAGGGGGTGCGTTGGCCGAATGTTTCGTAAGAGAGCTGGATGTAGTCGATAATCATCTTCGCCTGGATGTCAGGGTGTTCCCGGCAGAAGGCGTAGAGCTCGGCGTTGGCCCATGCCGGGTCGATACCGTAGCGCGGGCCGTAGTTGTCGCGTATGTTCCACAACGTCATCTGCCAGGGGCCGATCGTCGTCTGCCCGATCATGTCGGCGGTCTGCTTAGCGGTGGTGCGCCCCCAGAGCTGGTCGGGTTTATTGAATAAGGCCAGTCCTTCTTGAAGTGAGTGAGACCAGACATCCTCCAGCCCGACCAGCGGCGCTTCACCCGCGGCATGCTTCTCGCGCAGCGCTTCGTAGGCGACCTTGAGTACGACGGGGCCGCCCGGGCCGTACATCTCCTCATCGATGAATGTGTGGATACGATTGTATTTCTCTTCCAGTTGATCGGCGGCCTGTGTAGTTGGTGTGAACAGTGTCATGAGTAGCAGGATCAAGGGAAGGCGTTTGGATTGCATTGGTATAGATTCCTAATGGTCTTGAGCTTGTAACCCGGTATAGCGTTAAGCCGCAAGCGGCGAGCGTAGTTGAGTCAGACGTGTGAATCGAAGGCGGCTTCATAGTGGCGGATGATGGGTTCGGCTTCCGGGGGCAGGTTTACGGCCACGACATCAAAGCGGATGGGTTTGTTCTGGAGTTTGTAGCGCCGGACGATCTGCGCGGCGAGGGCGGTCAGGCGTTTTTGTTTCTTTTGATCGACACGCAACTCGGGGCGGGCGTTGGGGCTTTCTGCTGTTTTGACTTCGACGATAACGACGGTCTTGCCGTCGGGCGTCAGCGCAACGAGGTCGATCTCGCCGAAGCGGTTGCGGAGGTTGGTCGCCATCACGCGGTAGTTCTTCTGCTTGAGCATCTTTTCGGCGGCGCGTTCGCCCCGTGCGCCGGTTGAGGATCTGCGTTGCAGCCGGAGCCGGAACGTATCTATGAGGTTCAGGGCCCGGCGGAAGGGGGAGTGAGTGCTTGGCACGATCGGTTAACGGACGGTGGCGGCGTAGCGGTCGGTGGCGATCTCCAGCAGGGTCAGGGTCATCTTCTCGATGGAGTTGTAGCTGCCGACCTCGAAGAGGTGTTCGCGGTAGCGCTCGGAGTGTTCGCGGAGCTGCTGTTCGTAGAGGATGGATTGGATCTGGGTCTGGGCGTCCATCAGGGATTGGCCCTTGGGCTGCTGGATGTCTTCGACGCAGACGAACCAGTTCTTGCCATCGACGTCGATCGGGCCGACGCACTCGCCTGCGTTAAGCCCGAGGGTGGCTTCATTGACCGCGGGGTTGGCGAACAACATGTCGCCGGCCATCACGCCCATGAGCCCGCCCTGTTCCGGGCGGAACTGGTTGCGCGTATCTTCCGCGGCTTCTTCGAAAGCGGTACCCGCATCCAACATCGATTTCACATACTCGGCGTCCTCCGGCGACAGGGTCTGGATGACGCGGATGGTGCGCTGCTCGGGCGCGTTGTATTTGTCGTAGTTTTCCTGGTAGTAGCGTTTGATGTCCTTGCGGGTGACGTTGACCTTGGGGGTGAGTTTCTGGCGCATGTACCGCGAGACGACGGCGGCCTGACGCCACTGCTCGATCGTTTGATCGAGGTTCAGGCCGGTCTGTTCGATCAGGTTGGCTTCGGCGAGTGCGGGCGAGCCCTGGCCGTGCTCTCGGAGCAGTTGCTCGCGGTAGTTGCTCTCGGCACCGACCAGTCCCTGGCGTTCGGCATCCGAGAGGTCGCGCTGAGCCTCGCCGTAGACCAGGGCGTCGGTGACCATCCCGTTGAGCCTGACGGCGATCCGCTCGGCGGCCCGTTGGCGGAAGGTGTCCCGGGGGAGTTCCCGGCCCCAGCGTGCCAGGGTTTCGCGCAGCTGCTCATCGAGGACGGCGTTGGTGTAGATGGCTCGACCATTGACCTGGCCGATCATGCCATCCACGCTGTACGGTCTGGCGGTGGCGTTCGTCGTGCTTACTCTCATGACGAGCAGGCTCAGGCACAATAAAGCCAGCTTTATAAAGGTGTTCATGCCCGTCAGTGTAGGAGTCGCGCCATGAGCGGGCAACGCGGTGGGGCCGTGCGGTCAGTTCTTGATTGGGATGGACCGGTCGCTGGGTCCCGGGATAGTTTGATCGCTGGCATTAGATTTGAATAATTCACGGCCGAGACACACGGCAATAAAAAATATAAAGACATTAATTTTAATCGATTATAAAAATCTAGTTTGTTGTAAGGAAGGGTGCGGATTGGTGTCAGAGGACTCGGACTTGGCGGTGACATGTTTTGTCCCATTCCGGAGTATGCCCTGATCCATGGGGATTAAAGACGGTAAAGGGGAGCGTCGGTCGGGCTCATCCGTGTCAATCTTCCGCCTTTATATAGGCCGTGTTTTTTCCAGCGGGCGAGCGAATCGGGTCGAAGTCAGGCCTCGGGCGTCCTGGCGGCTGGTTGGGGTGCGTGAAACAGGTGGCGACTTTGTCATCGGATGGTTTGTTCGTTATTGTTCGCAGCCTAGGCTTGCGGTGTTTTTTAAGCGGCCGCAGGCGTTGAGCAAGTGCCGAGGTATCCACGAGAAAGAGGCGGACCCGTACCCCCCTATGTCCAACGACCAGACCCCGTCAGACAAGTTTGTGTTTCCGCGTTGGGCCAACTATCTACTTCCGTTGATTGTTGTGGCTGGCGCAGGCGGTGGTGCGATCACGCCTGCGATCGTGGGGCTTGGTTTTTCTGCTGAAACACTGAACGTCGGTTACGCCCCCGAGCAGCCCGTGCCGTACAGCCACGCGTTGCACGTCGGGGAGCTTGGCATGGACTGTCGTTACTGCCACACGACGGTGGAGGACGCGTCTTTCGCCGCGATCCCGCCGACACAGACGTGCATGAACTGCCACACCGGGATCCGCTCGGACAGCCCGCGCCTGGAGGCGGTCTTCAACAGCAACGCGACCGGCGAGCCGGTGCCCTGGGTCAAGGTCCACGACCTGCCCGACTATGTGTATTTCAATCACTCGGCCCACGTGAATAAGGGCGTGAGTTGTGTGAGTTGCCACGGGCGGATCGACAAGATGGTGGTCGTCCATCAGGCCGAGCCGCTAAGCATGGGCTGGTGCCTGGACTGCCACCGCGAGCCCGAGAAGCACCTGCGTCCGGTGGACAAGGTGACGGACCTTGGCTGGAAGCCCACACAAGAGCCCAACGAGACCCCCGAGGCCGCACAACTGCGGGTCGGGTTGCACCAAAAAGAACTACTGATGATCCACGACGAAGCCTATATGACGAGCTGCTCAACTTGCCACAGGTAAATGAAAAATCGACGGGTAGCGCGTACTGGCGCAGCCTGGAAGAGTATTCGGCCGACCCGAAGGTCAGCGAGCTTCTTAAAGAAGAGTTCGCGGACTACGATCCCGATGACGTGTTGTCGGTGTCGCGTCGCCGCTTCGTACAGCTGATGGCGGCATCGATGTCGCTGGCGGGGCTGACGCTCGCCGGCTGTCGTCGCTGGCCTGAAGAGAAGCTCGCGCCGTTCGCGTCGCGCCCCGAGGGTCACGTGCCCGGCGTGCCGACGCACTACGCCTCCATGATCGAGCGTGGCGGGGTCGCCAACGGCGTGCTGGTCTCCAGCTTCGATGGCCGACCGATCAAGGTTGAGGGCAACCCGCTGCACCCCGGCTCGATGGGTGCCGCCGATGCCTACACGCAGGCCAGCGTCTTGCAGATGTACGACCCTTACCGCCTCCGGCAGATCACCAGGGGCAAGGACGACGGCGACGGCAGTCATCCCAGCTGGAACGATTTCAAGGCCATATCCGACAAACTGATCGCGAAGATTAAGGCCGAGCCCGGCTCGTTCGCGGTCCTCAGTGAAGCAAGCTCCAGCCCATCGCTGGCACGCATGAAAGTCGGGCTGACCTCGGCGTTCGCTGGTGTGAACTGGTACGAGTACGAGCCGATCAACCAGGACAACGAGACCCAAGGCGCGATCAACGCCTTCGGCAAGCCGGTGCGTGCGCAGTACCACCTTGATAAGGCCGAGGTCATTGTCTGCTTCGACAGCGATCTGCTGGGCGCCCACCCCAACCAGGTGCGTCACGCGCACGACTGGGCCAAGGGCCGAAAGAGCGCGGACGAGGGCCGGATGAGCCGTCTGTACGCCACCGAGTCGACGATGTCGATCACCGGCAGCGTCGCCGACCACCGCCTGCCGACACGATCGGCGAAGGTGGGTGCGTTGGTACAAGCGGTCGCACAGAAGCTGAGCCTGATGAACGGCAGCGCCTCACTCAACTGTGCCAGCACGTTTGTCGAAGCGCTGTTCAAAGAACTGAACTGCCACAAGGGCAAGAGCCTGGTCGTCGCAGGGCCGATCCTGCCCGCCGCGGTACACGCCCTGTGCTGGGCGATCAACGATGCGCTGGGCAACATCGGCAAGACGGTCGATGTCACGGATATCCCCGGTGCTGAAAACAGCAACGGCGTGGGCAACTTTGAAGACATCGCCAAGCTCAACGGCGAGATCGCCGCCGGCCGGGTCAAGCACCTTTTGGTCCTCGGCGGCAACCCGGCCTACGACGCGCCATGTGACCTGACTTTTGCCGACCAGCTCGGGAAGCTCGAGACCGCGATCCACCTGACCGAATACCGCAACGAGACATCGCGCCTCTGTGGCTGGCAGCTGCCCAAGGCGAACTACCTGGAGTGTTGGGGCGACGGCCGTGCATGGGACGGGACGCTGAGCGTGCAGCAGCCGTTGATCCTCCCGATCGCGCGCAGGGGTGCCGAGTCCAAGAGCCCGGTTGAGTTGATCGCGACGATGCTCGGCGAGAAGGCGACCGATGGCTACACGATCGTCCGCCAGACTTTGGCACAGGTTCTTCCGACCGCGAACTTTGAGAACGCCTGGCGCAAGACACTGAACGAGGGCCTGGTCGCGGGCTCGGCATTGAAGCCACTGAACGCAAGGCCCAAGCCCGCTGGCCAGCTCGCCGCGCCGACGCTGGCCGAGG
Source organism: Phycisphaeraceae bacterium (assembly GCA_029260635.1). Lineage (GTDB taxonomy): Bacteria > Planctomycetota > Phycisphaerae > Phycisphaerales > Phycisphaeraceae > JAJRRS01. The sequence goes on from JAJDCW010000087.1 coordinate 17,576, forward strand.
TCAAGGACTTCGAACTGACCTTCCACGTCGACCCGGGCGTGTACGACGGACGCTTTGCCGACAATGGCTGGCTCCAGGAGCTGCCCGGCCCGCTGACCAAGATGACCTGGGACAACGCGGCCCTGATGAACATCGCCGATGCGAAGAGGCTCGGTATCAAGCAGGGCGACATCGTCTCGATCACGGTCGACGGCCGGACGCTGGAGATCGCCGCGTACCTCATGCCGGGCCAGGCCGCGGGCTCGATCGCGTTGGCTTTGGGCTACGGCCGGACCGTAGCGGGCCCCGTCGGGATCAACGTTGGCTTCAACACCTACTCAATCCGCACCAGCCAACGCCCCGGCATCGCACGCGAAGCCACGGTCGCTACCACCGGCAAACGCTACGAGCTGGCCCTGACGCAGAACCACCACCTGATCGACGGGATCGGTGAATCGCTGACCCGCCAGCGCGTCGGGACCAAGAGCGAGAGCGGGCTGATCATCAAGGAGGCCTCGTTCGACGCGTATCAAAAGAACCCGCACTTCGTTAAGAAGAACAAGCACGGCGACTACGAGCTACAGCTCTGGGATGCCCCTTACAAGACCGAGAAGAAGCACCCCGACGGGCCGGAGGCATTCAACCACCCGCACGCCTGGGGTATGACCATCGACATGAACGCCTGCATCGGCTGCAACGCCTGTGTCGTCGCCTGTCAGGCGGAGAACAACATCCCGGTGGTCGGCAAAGAGCAGGTCCTGATGAGCCGTGAGATGCACTGGCTGCGTATCGACCGCTACTTCAAGACGACCAAAGACGACAAGGATGCGCAACGCCCCGAGGTCGTGCACCAGCCGATGATGTGCCAGCAGTGTGAGAACGCGCCCTGCGAGCAGGTCTGCCCTGTTGCGGCCACCGTCCACGACGCCGAGGGGCTGAACGTGATGGTCTACAACCGCTGCATCGGCACGCGGTACTGCTCGAACAACTGCCCTTACAAGGTACGTCGTTTCAACTACTTCGATTTCCACTCGAAGAACCCACGAGGCACGGGCATCCCGGGGATCCAGGCCCTGCCTTGGATGCCGAAGGACCCGCTCAAGGCCTTCCCCGACCAGCAGCAGGAAAACTCGATCGACAAGATCAAGCGGATGGTCTTTAACCCCGACGTCACCGTGCGGATGCGTGGCGTGATGGAGAAGTGTTCGTACTGCGTCCAGCGGATCAAACGCCAGACCATCGACACCAAGAACCGCTGGTCCCGCGGTGAGCGCAGCAAAGAAACCGTCGACGACGGCGCGATCGTCACCGCCTGTCAGCAGTCCTGTCCGACTCAGGCGATTGTGTTTGGCGACCTGAACGACGCGGAGAGTAACGTTACCAAGTCGCAGAAGAACCCGCGGGCCTACAGCGTGCTTGAGGTGCTCAACACCCGGCCTCGCTCGAAGTACCTGGCGAAACTTCGCAATCCCGCCCCCGGTACCATATCCCCCGGAACAAGTTCCCCCGCGAAGCCGTCAACCGAACACGAGGGGGCGCACACCTAAGTCATGGCGAGCATCACCACCCAACCCGACCTCCCGCCCAAGTCGCTGGACAACACGACCGACGATCCCAGCCGCCGTGCGCCGCTGGTGATGGGGGACAACGACTTTACGAGTATCACCGATAAGGTCTGCGCCATCGCGGCCGGCAAGCCGCCGATCAGCTGGTGGATCGCGTTTGGGGCGGCGGTCTCGCTGCTGTCTTTCCTGGGCGCCCTGATCGGGTACCTGGTCACGACCGGCGTGGGCGTCTGGGGCAACAACCAGCCGGTGAGCTGGGGCTTCCCGATCATCAACTTCGTGTTCTGGGTCGGCATCGGCCACGCCGGGACACTGATCTCCGCGGTGCTGTTCCTCTTCAGGCAGAACTGGCGGACCGCGATCAACCGCTTCGCCGAGGCGATGACGATCTTCGCGGTCATGTGTGCCGGCCTGTTCCCGGGCATCCACATCGGTCGGCCGTGGCTGGCGTTCTGGCTGGCCCCGATCCCCAACCAGATGGGCATGTGGCCTCAGTTCCGCTCGCCGTTGCTGTGGGACGTCTTCGCGGTCGGCACCTACGCGACCGTGTCAGCGCTGTTCTGGTACGTCGGGATGATCCCGGACCTGGCGACCCTCCGCGACCGTTGCAAAAACAAGTACGGCCAGTTCGCTTATGGCCTATTTAGCCTCGGCTGGACCGGGTCGAGCCGGGCGTGGCACCGTTACGAGAAGGCGTACCTGCTGCTGGCCGCCTTGGCGACCCCGCTGGTATTGAGCGTGCACTCGGTGGTTTCGTTCGACTTCGCCGTCGCGCAGCTGCCCGGCTGGCACACCACAATCTTCCCGCCTTACTTCGTCGCCGGGGCGATCTACGGCGGCTTCGCCATGGTGCTCACCCTCGCCGTCCCCGCCCGTGCGATCTTCGGTATCAAGGACATCATCACCGACCGGCACATCGAGAACTGCTGCAAGGTCATGCTCGGGACCGGGATGATCGTCGCGTACGCCTACTCGATCGAGTTCTTCATCGCCTGGTACTCCGGGGCACACTACGAACAGGCGGCGTTCTTAAACCGCGCGTTGGGCCCTTATGCCTGGGCGTACTACACAATGGTGTTCTGCAACTGCATCGGCCCGCAGATTCTTTGGTTCAAGTTCGCGCGTAAGAACGTCTGGACCATTATGTGGGCCGCGATGTGTGTGAACGTCGGCATGTGGTTCGAGCGTTTCGTCATCGTCGTGACGAGTCTGCACCGCGACTTCCTGCCGTCAAGTTGGGCGTTGTTCAAGCCGACCTGGGTGGATATCGGGATGCTGGTTGGGTCGTTCGGGCTGTTCTTCACGTTCTTCCTGTTGTTCTGCAAGTTCCTGCCGGTGATCGCGATGGCGGAGATCAAAACCGTGATGCCCCAGGCGCACGACATCGAGCACGAGCCGGGCGAGCCTTACAACCCCGACGAGGACCAGGCCGACTACCGCCCGGACCGACCGATTACTGAGTTGGAGGGCCACTGATGACACAGCTGATGGACCCGCCGGACATCTCGACCTCCACCGATGCGCCGCAGAAGCTGCACGGGATCATCGCCGAGTTCGAGACGGTCAACGACACCGTGCGTGCCGCGAAAAAAACTAAGGCCGAGGGCTTCAAGCACTGGGACGTACACAGCCCGTTCCCGATCCACGGGATCGACGCCGCGATCGGGATCCGCCCGACGATCCTGCCGTGGATCGTATTGATTTGTGGCCTGACCGGGACGATCGTCGGCATCTCGCTGGCGGTCGGGACGATGGCGACCGACTCGATCGACCTGCCCGGGCTGCCCGGCGCCGCCGCGCCGATCCGGGGCTACAAGTTCCTGATCTCGGGTAAGCCGTTCAATAGTTTCCCGGCGTTTATCCCGGTGATCTTCGAGACGACGATCCTGCTGTCCGCGTTCGGCGCGGTCTTCGGGATGCTGCTATTAAACCGGTTGCCGAAGCTGGCGAACCCGTTACTTAAAAGCATGAATTTCAGGCGTTCGACCGCGGACCGCTTCTTTATTGAGGTAGAGGCCCGCGACCGCCGGTTTGATAAGGACAAGACCGCCGAGTTCCTCAAGGGGCTGGGTGCGACGAGTGTGGAATTGATTGAGGACTGACCCCCCGGAGTAATGCCCCGGGTTTTGGATGACGTATTCAGGCGTAACCGTCTAAGTAAACGTGAGAGACCGATGCTCAAGTGGATCGTTGAAGAACTGAAGCTGCCTGCCCCGCCGTTCTGGTTGATCGGTGCGTTGCTGGTCCTGATGTGCCTGCCGCTGGTGCCTCTGGCATTCACCGCGCGGGCGCGGGTGTCCACGTCTGAGAAGACCGCGCCGCATATCTTTTTAGATATGGATAAGCAGACCAAGTACAAGGCGCAGGCGGACTCGACGGTCTTCGCGGACGGGCGGGCCATGCGTCCGCCGGTCCCCGGGACGATCGCCTGGGGCAAGAACGCAGCCGCGCCGAACGCCGACCTGCTCGCCGAAGACGACCACTACTTCCGCGGCTACCGTCTTGAGAAGAACGCGACCACCGGCGAGATGGACACCATCTACTTCCAGGGCTTCCCCGGCCGAGTGACGGTGGACGAGGCGCTGATGACCCGTGGCCAGCGGCGGTTCAATATCTACTGTGCCCCCTGTCACGGCCTGGGGGGGCTCGGTGACGGAACGATTTACCAGCGGTCCCTCAAGATCCAGGCCGGCTGGATCCAGCCCAACAACCTGACCGACCCCGAGCGGGTGTCCCGGCCCGAGGGGCACCTGTACAACACGATCACCAACGGCATCCGCAATATGTCGGGCTACGGCCACCAAGTCTCGGTCGAGGACCGCTGGGCGATTGTCGCGTACCTCAAGGCACTGCAACTCAGACAGAACGCCCCGGCGTCTCTGGTCGGTAATGTGGAATAACGGGACCAGGTGTACCCCGGCCCGCGAATGGGTCGGCTAACGATTTTTAGTTGACCGATATAAGCAGGAGCGAACCACCTTGGCTCACCATCACGAGCCCGTACTGAAAGACGACGACAAACGACGCCTGGGCGCCGGGGCGCGGTCGTTCGGCCTGACCGCGGTCGTGGTCGGCATCGTTGCGTTGATCGTTGCGGTCGTTGTCGCGATGATCGGCGGCGGCGGCTGGGAACGCTTCGGCTTCGCCTACGTTATCAACTACAGCTACTTCTTGAGCATCACGCTCGGAGCGTTGTTCCTCGTGCTGGTCACGCACCTGTTCCGCGCCGGCTGGGTCGTCGCGGTCCGCCGTATCCCCGAGGTCATGGCGGCGAACATGCCCGTGATGGCGGTGCTGTTCATCCCGATCCTGTTGTACATCTTCTTGGGGCATGGGGTGTTGTACCCCTGGGCCGGTGCGTCGGTTGACGACGAGGGCCACGCCTACATCCAGCCACGCCACGCGGAGATCGTCACGGTCGCGAATGAATCGGACCACGATGGCCACACCGACGACGATGACGCCGCCCACGAAGACGGGCACGACGGCGAGATCGGCCACGACAGCGATGAAACCCACGAGAGTGACACTGTCCACGGGTTTACCCCTGCGGACCACGGCGGTGACGTGATCGCCGCCCGTGAAGCTAACCACGAAGCCCTCCAGCACCACCTTGTCCCGATCAAGAGCGCGTACCTGAACACCGGGTTCTTCACCGCACGCTGGATCATCTACCTGGCGATCTGGTCCGGCCTTGGGCTTTATTACCTCAAGACCTCGACCGCGCAGGAGTCCGGCAACGGCGTGAAGCTGACCCGCAAGATGGAGGTGCTTTCCGCGCCGGGCACGCTGGTGTTTGCGATCACCTTCACGTTCGCCGCCTTCGACCTATTGATGTCACTGGACCCGGTGTGGTTCTCGACGATGTGGGGCGTGTACCACTTCATCGGCTCCGCGCTGGCGACGGTCTGCACGGTCATGCTGGCGTTGATGGTGTTGCAGCGGTCCGGTTACCTGCCCAGCGTCAACGTCGAGCACTACCACGACCTTGGCAAGCTGATGTTTATGTTTGTCTTCTTCTGGGGTTACATCGCGTTCAGCCAGTTCATGCTCATCTGGTACGGCAACCTCGCGGAGGAGACCTACTGGTTCGAGATGCGTGGGATCACGACCCAGGCGGGCAATCCGTTCAACGCCGGGTGGACCGTCGTTGCCTGGGTGCTACTATTTGGGCACCTGCTGATCCCGTTCCTGGGGCTGCTTTCCAGGTGGATCAAACGCAGCCGGCCACTGCTTGCATTCTGGGCGATCTGGCTGCTGGCGATGCACTGGATCAATCAGTGGTGGGTTGTGATGCCGAACTACTCGTCGCCCGACATCCCGCTGCCGACGGTTGAGCTGCTTTGCCTGGTGGGCATCGGTGGCATCGCGGTCGGCACCACCGTGCTGCGTGCGACCCGGCAGGGGCTGATCCCCGCGGGCGACCCGAGGCTGGGCGACTCGCTCGGCCATGTGAACATGTACTAAGGATAAGAACCGATGCCCTCCGGCTCACACGACATCAACGTCAAGCTGCTCACCCTCACGGGGATCCTCAGTACGATCCTCGTGGTCGCCTTGGTCGTCGCGACGCAGGCCTGGTTCCGCTACGAGTTTGCGCAGGAAAACAACCGCAAGTACGTCGAGGTCCCCTTCACCGAGCTGGTGGAGATTCAGGAGTCGCAGCTCGCGGCCCTGAACGCCGACCCGCACTACGCGGACCCGGCCGAGAAAGACCGGGTCGTGATCCCGATCGATATGGCGATGAATGAAGTGATCAAGGCGAACGCGAAGAGCGAATAAACAACACCGCCTCTAAGTGGGGCGGCTTCGATTTAGATGGAACGGTTAAGACCGATGACCCGAAACGCGACAACCCGACTGCTGCCCGTGATCGCAGGCGTCTTGCTGATGGCCTTGATAGCGCCATCCGCACAGGTTGTCCGTGGCCAGGCCTACGTCCCGCAGGACTCTAACGCCCCGGCGGACATGCAGTCCCAGCAGCTCAAGAGCGTGGACATGGACTACAAGCTGGGCGCACAGGTCTCACCGAACCTGGTGTTCACCAATTCCGACGGCGAACGCGTGAAGCTCGGGGACTACTTCGACGGCGAACGCCCGGTCATCCTGCAGTTGGGCTACTACCAGTGCCCGATGCTCTGCGGGCTGGTCTTCAAGGGCGTGCACACCGCGGTCGGCGAGATGGACTGGGTCCCCGGGGATCAGTACCAGATCATCACCGTGAGCATCGACCCGGCCGAGATGCCCTCGCTTGCCAGGAAGAAGAAAGAAACGCTGGCGATCGACCTGAAGAACAACGCCGGGAAGGCGGGTGCGGAAGACGGCTGGCACTTCCTGGTCGGTGAATCGCACATGATCGAGCGCCTGGCCGACGAGGTCGGGTTCGGGTTCCGCTGGGTCCGCGAGCAGCAGCAGTTCGCCCACCCGGCAGTCATCATGATCCTCTCCCCCGACGGGAAGATCACCCGCTACCTGTCGGGGGTGAAGTACGAGCCGCAGACGCTTCGGCTCTCGCTGGTCGAGGCCTCGGACGGCAAGGTCGGGTCGATCTTGGATAATTTCCTGCTGACCTGCCTGCACTACGACCCGGCGCTGGGGACCTACTCGGCCACGGCGATGGGGATCATGCGACTCGGTGGGGCGGTGACGGTTTTGATATTGATAATGGTCATCGGGGGATTCTTGTGGCGGGACCACCGCCGACGTAGAACGAACGGAACGACACACACCGCCGCGCCCGGCGCGGCGCAGGGCTAACGCCTAAAGGGATTGGAACGCGGATGCTGGCGATCCTTGCACAAGCCGAGAAGACTCTTTTCCTCCCCGCTCAGCGGTCCACGGTGGCCGGCTCGCACGACGGGCTCTATCACTTCGTCCTGTGGATGAGTGTGTGCTGGCTGGTCCTGATCGCCGGGGTGCTGGTCTACTTCGTCATCAAGTACCGCCGAAAGAGCCCGCACGACATGCCGGTCGGCCCGACCCACTCCACCGCGATCGAATTGGGCTGGACACTGCCACCGCTGATCCTCGTGATGATTATTTTTGTCTGGGGCTTCCGCGGCTTCCTGGATATGAACCAGCAGCCCAACGGCGCGACCCAGAACCAGGTGCTGGTCGCCGCGAGCAAGTGGAACTGGTTGTTTACGTATCCCAACGGTGTCGACGACGGCGTGCTGCACGTCCCGGTCAACACCCCGATCAGCCTGGTCATGACCTCCAGCGACGTCATCCACAGCTTCTACGTCCCGGACTTCCGCGTGAAGCAGGACGTCGTGCCCGGCCGGTACAATAAGCTGTGGTTCCAGGCCACCGAGGTCGGGACTTACAACATTTACTGTACCGAGTACTGCGGCGAGCAGCACTCGACGATGCTCTCGAAGGTCGTGGTCCAGTCGCAGGAAGACTACGAGACCTACCTGGCGGAGCTCGAAGAGAAGATCCTGGCGATGCCCCCGGTCGAGCTGGGTAAACGCGTCTACAACATCAAGGGTTGCAAGCAGTGCCACTCGGTCGACGGCGCCGCGGGCACCGGCCCGACGTGGATGGACGTCTTCGGCGGCGAACGCCGGTTCAGTAACGGCGAGCCACGCATCGCGGATGAAAACTACATCCGCGAATCGATCCTGAACCCCGGCAAGGAACTGGTCGAGGGCTACGGCAACAACATGCCGACCTACCAGGGCAATATCAAGGACGCGGAGATCACCGGCGTGATCGAGTACCTCAAGACGATCAGTGACAACTACGACGGCCCGATCCTTGATAAGGCTCCGGCTGTACAGGCCGAAGCTGAGGACGCCACGCAAGACACACCAGCAAGCGAGTAAAGACAGAACACGGGCCTAAACAATAGGCCAAACGCAGCAGAGGATACTTACGATGTCGGTCATACAAGACCCGGTCAAATCAAGCGCGTACGGCGGGCACGGCCCCGGCGGGACGAACTACATCAACCACAGCAAGGGCATCCTGTCCTGGCTGTTGACGCTCGACCACAAGCGCATCGGTTTGATGTACATGGTCTGCGTGCTCACCGCCTTCCTGGGTGGCGGGTCGCTGGCGATTGTGCTGCGGACGATGCTTTACATGAAGTCGGCGGCACCTGAGTTACATGTCGGGAAGGCCGCAGAGCTTGCGGCGTCGCAGGATTTATACAACCAGGTCTTCACCCTTCACGGGGCGATCCTGGTATTCATGTTCATCATCCCGGCGGTCCCGGCGATCCTGGGGA
>JAJDCW010000088.1 GCA_029260635.1 Phycisphaeraceae bacterium
CTCGCCCTACGAGCCATGGCCCGCAACCGCCCCACCACCGACGCCCAGTTCCTGGACATCCCCGGTGTGGGGCAAACTAAACTTAAGCGGTATGGGCCGAAGTTTATGCAAGTGATCAACGGCGCATAATGAATAGCATACCACTTACTGAATAGGCTCTTTCCTATAACTCGACAAATGTAATAAATCTGTAGCACCATACTTACACAGATCAGCAAGCAATACTCCGGCACGGCTTACCATGCGACTCCATCTCGACAAACATCGTCTCCTTGAGGTGGTTGCCTATCTTCGCCAGACGGCAGTGGATACAGATCTACGCACAATGAGAGATTGCGAAGATTTATGCGATCTTTACTTACAGTATGCGGAGACACTTACCGAATTGATAAATTCGGATCTGTTAGACCTATCTAGTCATCAGGAATCTTTGGGACTTACTAGTTTGCGAGCCCTAGCCGATGTAGACATTTCATCGGATCTGTATATCGCCAGTAACATGGCATTCATTGCTTGCGAGTGCGCCATTGACCCCGCTAGCTTTCATGGCATAAATAGTCATGAACGTCAATGGCTACGTGAAACCTTCACTTTACCCCAACAATTTCCATGGATTGATGTCTCCGGAGAGCCTGCAACTTATTCTAGTTGGAGCAATCTAGGAATTTCTGGTGTGTACAAACGCGGCGAGCCAAATCCACTAACTAGAACTCGAAAATAACCGGTAATAAACCATGTAAACAACATGCTACCAACCTGACGTACATTCCGAACCTCCGTTAGTGCCCTTGCCCCCCGAACCTTGACCCCAACCCCCTCGTAAGTCAGACTATACGTTGCCCGCAACGGGCTGGACGGCATGGATGGCGTACCGAGGATTTCCCGGGGGCGATCAGGGACCAGAGCATGATTCAAGCGGAACAATTGGTGAAATGGTTCGGGCCGACCCGTGCCGTCGGGGGGCTGAGTTTCTCGATTGCCAAGGGGCAGGTCGTCGGGTTCCTCGGGCCTAACGGGGCGGGCAAGAGCACGACCCTGCGTATGCTCACCGGGTACCTGCCCCCGACTTCCGGCTCCGCCTCGATCGCCGGCCACAACGTCCTGACCGATTCCGAATCCGCCCGCGCCTCAATCGGGTACCTCCCGGAGTCCACGCCGCTGTACCCTGAGATGCGTGTCGAGGAATACCTGGACTACCGGGGCAAGCTGTTGAGCATGCCACGCGCCGACCGGGTCCGGCGGATCAGCGAGGTCTGTGACCGCTGTAGTCTGAGCCACATCCGCCGCAGGCTGATCGGCCAACTCTCCAAGGGCAACCGCCAGCGGGTCGGCCTGGCTCAAGCACTCATCCATGAACCGGCCGTGCTGTTCCTGGATGAACCGACCGCCGGGCTGGACCCCAACCAGATCAAGCACTTCCGTGAGCTGCTGGGCGAGTTGCGTGAGAAGCACACGATCCTGCTATCGAGCCACATCCTCCCGGAGATCGAGAAGACCGCCGACCGGGTGCTGATCCTCAAGGAAGGCGAACTCGTGGCCGACGGCACGACTGACGAGCTGTGCGCCAAGGTCCATGGCGGGCCGCGCGTGCTATTAGATATCGAAGCCGATGCCCAAGCCGTGCAGGCCGCTCTCGGTTCCGTGCAGGGCGTGCGTGAAGTTCAGACCACGCCGCATGACGGCTGGTGCCACGCCGAGGTCGCCCCGACCGGCAACGATGCGCTGCAAGACAAACTTGTACAGGCCCTTGCCCACAAGAGCATGACCGTCCGCGAGGCCAACCACCGCAAACCCAACCTCGAAGACTACTACCTGCAACTGTTCAGCGAACCCAACCCCGCAAAAGCAAGAGCCACCGCCTGAGCCGATTCTGCCGATACCCGACACCCGAACCCCGATACTTGACCCACCCATGCTCCACGTCCCCACCATCGCGAAACGCGAACTCACGAGCCTGTTCTACAGCCCGGTCGCCTACGTCGTGCTGGGGCTGTTCGGCTTCGGCACCGCGCTACTCTTCCTCGGGGGCTTCGGCCCCGGCGCACCGGCGGAGATGCGCAACCTCCAGTGGTCCGTCCTCTGGCTCATGGTCCCGCTGGTCCCCGCGATCAGCATGCGCCTGATCAGCGAAGAGTACCGCTCGGGCACCATCGAGCCTTTGATGACCCTCCCGATCAGCGATACCCAGGTCGTCATCGGCAAGTGGCTGGGCGCGATGGGTTTCCTGCTCACGCTGATGATCCCGATCGCGTTGATGGTCTTAGTCTTGAGTATCAACTCAGACCCCGACCTCGGCCCGATCCTTGTGGGCATGCTGGGCCTATTAATGGTCGGGGGTCTGTACCTCGCCATCGGCACTTTCGCCTCCTCGACCACCCAGAGCCAGATCATCGCCTTCCTGGTGACGACCGCGGTGGTGCTGGCATTCTCACCCTTGGCCGTGATGCTCGCCCGTGCCGGGTGGGTCGCGGACAAGGACTGGCTCAAGCACGCGCTTTTTTACATCAACGTGTTCGGCCAGTTCGAGGACTTCTCCAAGGGGATCATCGACCTGGGCCGCGTCGTCTTCTTCATCAGCGGGACGGGGCTGTTCCTCTTCTTCGCCACCTTGACCCTCCAGAGCCGGCGTTGGCGCTAAGCCCGCCATGAGCCCATTGCAACGAAAGCCCACACGAAACCGACATGGGAAGTAAGTCAAAAACCACCACCGACACACAGGCCGTCCGCCGAATGAAGTTCGGCCTGAACATCACACTCCAAGTCGCCTTGGCGATCGGCGTCGTGGTCTTCGTCAACCTCATCGCCAGCTGGCAGTACCTGCGCCTGGACCTCACCCAGGACCGAAGCTACAGCCTCTCGGCTCAGTCCAAGGCGGTACTTGCCAAACTCGAAGGCGAATTCCAGATCATCACGTTGTTGTCGGAGGCCCGCAGCGAACAGGTCCTGGGTGTGCATGAACGCCTCCGCGATCTGGCCGATGAATACGCCCACTACGCGGACAACGTCAGCGTCAACCACCTGAATGTACGCCGCGACGTCACGCAGGCCGACAAGGTTTTCGCGTCTATTACGGAAGCCTTTAAAGACGAGCTGGCGCCGTCCATCGAAGCGGTCACGCTGGGTAAAACCGCTTTGGAAGACGCGGTCCGGGCCAATACGGAATTAACTACCGTTTTAGCGTCCGGCTTGAGTACGGACTCCGGCACCGACGAAGAATCACCCGCGCAGGCGCTCTACCGTGGCGCGGCATCGAGTTGCCAGTCCATGGGTCAGACGATGGAGGAGGCCAACCAGCAGACCGACGAACTGCTTGACCAGGTCTTAGTGAATTACGCGGGGGCCAAGGAACAGGTCCAGGCTGTACTCACCGATTACAATACGGTTTTGGGGGTTATCGCTAACCGCTCAAAAATGATGGCGTCGAGCAACAGCGTGGACAACGCCGACAAAGAGCGGTTCCTTCATGTAGCCGAACTATGCCAGCAGGGGCAGGACCGCCTTGCCGGCCCGCTGCAACAACTGGATGCGGCTAAACCACTGGCCCGCTATAACCAGGTTATTTACAGCCTTCTCAGCGGCGCGTCGGTCGTAGTCCTGAGCGAAGACCGTGTCAAGGTCCTGCCCGTCAGCGAGATGTATCGGGAAGACACACGCGATCTTGAGGAGACCGGCCGAACCCAGCCGCAGTACCTGATCGAAGAGAAGCTGACCGGCGCGATGCTGAGTATGACACTCGACCAGCCGCCGCTGGTGGTGTTCGTGCTCTCGGGCAGCGGCCCGGCGCTCGGCGAGCAGGGCCAGTTCAACCTCGTCGCGCAGCGCCTGGAGAACGCCGACTTCCGTGTCACCCAGTGGAACCCCGCCGGGCAGATGAGCCAGATGGGGCAGCCCACCCCGCCGCAGCCACGCCCCCAAGCCGAACCGGGGCAGAAGACCGTCTGGGTCGTCATGCCCACGATCGGCAGCCAGATGAATAACCCCATGATGATGGCGGCCAACCCGCGCCAGCAGATCGCGGACCTTCTACAGGAACGACTGCCCGCGGGCGACGCCGCACTGCTGCTGCTCGCCGTCGACCCGTCCGCTGCCGTCGGCATCGCCAACCCCATCACCGACCTGCTCAGCACCTGGGGCATCACCCCGCAATTGGACCGGCTGATCCTCCAGGAAGTCCAGCAGGACAACCGCCGCACCGCCACGTCACTCGAGTTCCCGATCAACGACTGGCCGCAGGACCTGCCCATCACCACATCGCTTAGCGGGATGCAGGGGTACATGAGGGTCGTCTGCCCGGTCCTGACCGGCAAAGCCGATGGCACCACCCACCACCCGCTTGTTCAGGTTCGAGGCAGCCGCCTCTGGGCGCAGAGCGATCTGGCCTCGCCGGATGTCGTGCAGAACGCAAAATTCAGCGAGGCCGAGTCCGCGCCGTCGTTCGATGTCGTGGTCGCCTCCGAGAGCAACGGCCAACGGCTGGTCACCTCGGGCAACTACGTCTGGCCAAGCGACGCCCTGACCAGCTACGGCCTGCTTGGTCCCGGCACGGCCGAACTCACCGGTGCCGCCTTCCCCGCCAACAGCGAGTTGTTCGTCAACAGCGTGTTCTGGCTGGCGGGTCTGGAAGACTTGATCGCCGCCAGCCCGCGCTCACAGGACGTCCCACGGATCAACCCGATGTCGGCCGACACCCAGTGGTGGTACCAGTTCGCCCTGCTCGCTGGGGTCCCCGTCGCGGTTGTGGCGTTGGGGCTTTCAGTCTGGTGGACACGAAGACGCGCCTAAGATCGGAACACTACGATGAATTTCAAAACGACTATCGCGCTGTTCATCCTGTTAGCCATCGTCGGCGGGTACTTCTACTTCGTCGAGTACGGCAATATGACCGGCTACGCGGCGCACGAACAGCAGCTCGACACAGAATCCGCCGAGCCGGCCGGAGAGTTGGTTTTCTCTGACGACGCCCTCACTACCGAGGCGATCGACCGGATCGAATTGACACGCGGCGGTCACAGCTTCACCGCCCGGAGGCAAGGCGGCCAGTGGGTGCAGACCCAGCCGGTCCGCTTCCCACTCGAGAACTACACACCCGACGCGGTGGCCAGCCAGTTCGTCGGACTCCGCTACGTCCAACGCATCCAGCCAAGCACACTCGACGCCGAGTCGGACGCACCCTCCACCGCGCAGATGGGCCTGGATAAGCCCCGTGCGGTCGTCACCGTCGGCGAGGGCGACAGGACTTGGACGCTCAAACTCGGTCGGCTCGCGGTGGATGGCCACGGGTACGCCCAGATCGAGGGCGAAGATATCGCCTACGTCGTCGAGCCCGCGATCTTCGGTACCCTGCTGGACCAGCAGACCAACGACTGGCGCAGCAAGTCGCTGGGCACGTTCGAGGCTTCGGGCACCAACCGGATCACCCTCCACCAGCGTGACGGAGACCTGATCGACCTGCACAAGCTCGATGGCACGTGGTGGTTTGACACCGACACGGTTCAACGCACCGGCGAGCAGGCCGTGGATAATCTGTTCTCATCCGTCAGCCGTGTCCGGATCAGCGATTTTATCGAAGACAATCCGGAAAACCTCAGCCTCTACGGGCTGGACAACCCGCAACTGGAACTCACACTCCAGATGCCCGCCCCGGAAGCATCCGACACGGGAACCGAATCAGGCACCGTCACGCACCGCCTGAAGATCGGCCGGACCGATCTTCAGGGCAAGGTTCGATATGCCACCTGGTCTTCCGGAGGTGAGCCGTCGCTTGTCGTGTTCACCATCAACGCCGCCACCGCCGACTCGCTGACACGCCGCACGGACGACCTGCGCGACCCGCGTGTGGTGGCCGTGAAGGCTCTGGATGTCCGCGAGCTGACAGTTGCTCAAGGCGATAACGTCACACTCCACATCCTGCGCGACCCCCAGTCCGGCTACCGCTTCGGCGAGCCCACGCCCGCCTTCGATATCGACTACAGCACCACCCACGCTCTGGTTAAACAGCTCTGCGAGTTGGAATCCACGGCCTACACCACCGCTCTGGATAAACTTAGTAACCCGATCGCCCGAATCACGATCAGCACCGCGGCGGGCAAAGACCTTAAATTTCTCCTCTACCAGACCGGCGACAAGCACACCTTCGTCACCGAGGGGGAGGGCGTCGGCTACGTCGTTGAGGTCAACGATCTTGTCCAACAACTCACAGGTCCCACTGACAGCCTGCGGAAGCGCACGGTCCTGGATATCGCATCTGAAGACATCCTCGACATCAGTCTCATCCACCCCGACGGGGTAACATACGAATTCACTCCCGGCGATTCTGAGTCCGGCTGGGCACTTACAGACCATGACGTTTTTGAAGACACCACGCTGA
>JAJDCW010000089.1 GCA_029260635.1 Phycisphaeraceae bacterium
TGGCCGGCTACTTCGCGGTGACGCTGCTTCTGGGTATCCGCACACGGCTGGCGACGATCGCGTCCTGGGCGCTGCTCTTGAGCCTGCACCACCGCAACCCGGTCGTGCTCCAGGCCGGCGATGCGCTGCTTCGGATGATGCTCTTCTGGGGGATGCTCCTGCCGCTGGGCGCACGCTGGTCGATCGACGCCGCCAGCGGCCCGCTGACGCTGTACCACCGCAAGGACAATCGCCTGCTGTCGGTCGCCGGGGTGGCGATCATGCTCCAGGTCTGCCTGGTCTACTGGTTCACCGCGACTTTCAAGGACCACCCGATGTGGTGGCACCAGAGCGCGGCGTATTACGCGTTGCACGTCGACCAGCTCATCACGCCGTTCGGGATGTGGGTGAGGCAGATCGAATGGCTGCTGCCGATCCTGACGTGGTCGGCGTTCGGGCTGGCGATCGCGGCGCCTCTGCTGGTCTTCTGCCCGGTGTGGACGGGGACCACACGGATGCTGGTGATCCTGGCGATGATCGGCACACACGTGGCGCTGGCGATGAGCCTGAAGCTGGGCCTGCTGCCTTATGTCGCGGCGATCAGCTGGCTGATCTTCGTGCCCGGCAAGCTGTGGGACTGGATCCGTTCGCGCGGCCGACGCCAGGCGGGGCTGCGTGCCAACCCCAGACGCCGGACGTGGGTGCTGGCGCTATTGAAGATGATGCCCTCGGTGGTCGCCGGCTCCAGGCGGGGCACGGGCGACGTGCTGATCGACATACCCACCAACCGCAAGCAGATGATCCGAGCCCGCCGGTGGGAGCAGGTGGTCGCGTCGGTCGCGCTGCTTTACGCGGTGATGTGGAACCTGCAGTACCTGGACTCACAAAGCAAAAACCCGATCCTGCCGGTGAAACTCACCGCGATGGGCGACGTGCTGCGGATGGAGCAGGGCTGGAACATGATCGCCCCCGAGGCCGACGCCCTGGACAACGACGGCTGGTTCGTCATGCCCGCCACGCTGCTGGACGGGACACAGGTCGATGTCTTCACCGGCAAGCCGGTCAGCTGGGCCAACCCGTTGGGCTCGGACACGTTCGACCCCGGCACGCGCTGGCGCCGGTACCTGCGCAACATCGCCAAGAAAGAGTTCGACCACCACCTCGCACCCTTCGCCGAGTACCTGGCCATGTCGTTTAACAAGTCGCACGACCCGACCATGCAGGTATTGACCTTCGACATCGTCTTCATCAAGGAAACCGACCTGCCCGGCGGCGGTTCGCAACTGACAAACCAGACACTGCTGCAGTACCACCGCGGGCCGTGAAAAACCTATGCGGGGTCCGTGTAAATGACCGCGCCCCCGCGCCAGGCGCAATAGGCCGGCTCAGGGGACGCGGGGTGAACAAGCGGTGGTCGCCACCAACAACAAAGTCATCCACGCCGGCGAGCCATCACCAGCGCGATCGTTGACAGGATCAGATACGATCCGGGCTCTGGCACGTCCATCGCGTTTAGGTTGTCGTTGCCGCCGAAGCCCGCACGCATCGTCCGCAGCCCCAGCGACTCGGCGGTGTGCAGGATCGCGGCGTTCGGTGAGACCGAACCCAGCAGCGCCTGCGCCGCGGCGCCGTCGATGAGGATGTCGCCCTCGTTGATCTGGACACCACTGATCGGGTCGATCTGCCCCAGGTGGGATGACCCGGGAGCCAGCGAGAACAGCACGATGTCCCGGCCGGGCTGGTACAGGTTGTCGCCGTCGTCGTAAACCACCAGCGCATCGATATCGTTGCCGCCGGGCAACAACCCGAGCTGCCCCTGCAGCGCATAAAGCAGCGGGTTGGCGGTGCCGATGCCGGCGGGATCGATCAGCACGTCCGCGCCGCTGAAACCCAGGCCGAATGCCGAAGCGGTATCCAGCGACAGGAACGTCCGCCCGGTGGGCGACCCGCCCGGCCCGTTGGTGTTGAACCGCAGGTCTAACGCGTCAAGGTCCGACGACAGCGAGGGCGGGAACGGCGGCTGCGGCGGGAACGGGAACGTGGCCGGCTCCCCGACGTTCAGGGGAAACGCCGCGGGGTTGGGGTTGCCAAACTGCACCGCACCGTCGCCATCACCGAAGATCGTGTTGGTGTTGTTGAATGTTGATCGGAAGATATCGCTGGACTGCTCGGACGCGACGACACCAAAATTGAACTCGTTGGCCGAGGCGGTGCCCGCCAGCCCGGCGGACCCGCGGTCGAGGCTGAAGCTCGCCGGGTGGTTGCTGCTGAAGGACGCGGGCGCACGCCCGAAAGACAGCGCGTCCACCTCACCGGGCAGGTTCATCGTCAACACGCCCGGGGGCGCAACCGGCGTCAGCCCGACACCGGCATACGAAGCCACAGGCGTGAAGATGTCCCCCGGCGCGATCGCCCCCGCCGGGGCCACACCCAGGACGCCGACCGTCCACTCGGGGCTCTGTGAATCGATCGAAAATGAGATCGCCTGTGCGTGGCCGACGGCCGCACAAACAACCAGACCCGCCGCCAGACCTTTAACGCCATCAACCTGCTTTCTCATGCTCCGCCTCCAAGTGCTGTCCCGGACGTCACACGCGTGATGCAGACCACAACACACGACCGGACGCCGGAAAACCTCGCTGAATGAGCGGGCCAGACACCCCGAGGTACAAATGATCAACAGGCACCGCCCGTGACGG
>JAJDCW010000090.1 GCA_029260635.1 Phycisphaeraceae bacterium
AACAGCTTCGCGGCCCGCTCCATGGCCTCACCGTGTTCGGCGAGCGACTCAAACGTCTTGACAGCCTCGGTGATATTGGTCTTCAGGATGGTCTGTGCGTCTTTGAGCATGGATTCACTTCAAACAAACGACAATATAAAGAACACGCGGTCAACGCAGCCGGTGGACGAGGTTGGCCAGCACGGTGCGGTTGTCGCCGCAGAGATAGTCTAGCGTACCGCCCATCCGGGCGAAGGTCTTGCAGAACCGCAGGTAATACGCGGGGCTGTCCTTAGGCGGCTCACCGCGAGTCCAGTCCCAGCCGCCACCGTCCTGGATATCGACCACGGCCATGTGGTGATCCGTGACCTGTTTGCCCTCAGGCAGAAGCAGGTTATTCGCCAGGCTCAGGGCCTTCTCGAAGATCTGCGGGCTCATGATGGCCGAGCCGATGCTGAGGTAGACACCGCCGGTAAGGTTCCTGACACCTTTTGCGAAGATGCGGGTGTCGGTGGCGCTGGTTCGGCCGATCGCGCCGCCGTGGAATAGCGGGTGGTTGGTGATGATGTCGTAGCCGATGCCGGGGTGGACGGTCAGCGGGACTCGCTGTTGGTACGAGCCGGCGAGGATGGTGTGTTGCTTGAAAGGGTGTTTGATTTCGTGTTTGCCTGGGGCGAGCATGTGTTGTTGGATCACGCGAAACAGGTCGGCACGGGCGGCGGTCAGTGCGTGGGCCGGGTCTTCCTTGATCAGCTTTTCGAGTGTGTCGGGGTCGGGCAGTGTCAGGCCGTCGTCGCAGACCATCCGCCCCACCGCTTCGCCCCATCCGATCCCTTCGGCCGCACCGATAAGCGCCGCGAGGTTCAGGTAGCGCCCGGTCTCGTCCCACGTGCCGAAGCGTCCCTTGGGCGTGTTGTCGCGGACGGACTCGCTGGACTTACCCAGGTAAGCGAACTCCCAGTCGTGGATGATCCCGGCGCCCTGTGTCGCAAGATGCGTAAATCTGCCGGTTGCCAGAAGTGCGTTGACCAGCGGGCCGCAGCCGTTCTTAATAAGGTGTGCGCCGTAAACGAGCATGACCGAAGCGCCCATGTCGTGGGCGGCGTTGATCCGCTTAACCAGCCGGTCGATCTGGCCACGCATCGCGCCGGGGTCGGGCGGATCGGCGTTGGGGTCGATCGCGTCCTGCTCGATCTGGATATAGCTCTTACGCGTGGCAAGCGGCTGGACGCTGATCTGGTCGGGGTTTATCTGGTCGTAAGGCATAATTGACCGCACACGGTCTAGGCAAACGCGCGCCGCGTCAAGTCGAAGTTTTTCATGCCGGCACCGTCCCACCGGGATGGCGGGGTTATGCCAACCCGGCGAAGAACCCACGTGGGTATGATTATTTTTAACTTAATACTTATATTTAATTTGCCCGGTCATCTGCGACAGGCGCGTTATGGATGGATCGGTCATGGGGCGGTTCACGTGGAGCTAGAACGTCTTGCGTAAATACTGCCCATTATTCCTTCGCAGGCAGGAATCCATACGACCCGTGAATCCGTGTATGTAGGTCTCCGCCTGCGCTGTGATGACAAGGTGGTACTCGGTAAGTAGCCACGCGGTATGCATAAGAAAGGGGTACGTGTTCCGCGTGTTTAATGACGATGCGGCAGAAACCACACATACACAGCGTACAACCTCCCCGCTTCCGCGTGGGACCATTACACAATGTACTTGAGCAACGCCGTTCTACAGGTGCTTCTCGATGAACGTCACCGCCCCGCCGACGTCTTTCACGCCCAGGGCGCCCTGCTCATCCATCTCGATATCAAATTCTTCCTCGAACGCCGCCACCAGCTCGACGCTCTGTATCGATTCGGCGCCCAGGTCTTCGACGAAACGCGAGTCGTCCTTGACCATCAACGCATCGATCTTCAGTGTTTCGGCGGTGACTTTCTTCACGCGTGCTAGGGTATCTGACATGGCGGTTTGACTCCTTTTGGTTTAAGCGTTGACGGCCAACGCCTGCTTTAGTTTCTCGATCCGTGTATTCAGTTCTTCCACGGCCTGCTTCATCTGTTTGACGAACTTGTTCGTGTCGTAGGTGCCGCGCACGGCTTCGAAGTCGGCGGCGACGTCATCGTCCGAGCCGTCCTGCCCGAAGCCGACCCGGGTCACGGTGTCGAACTCCTTGCCGGCGTCGATCAGGATCAGGTTCAGGAACTTGCTCTGGTCGGCGAGCAACCGGTCGGCAATCGCCACGGCATCGGAAGCCTGTAACACATCCAGGTCGGCCTCGAACACCTGCTTGTACGCCCAGCGGACCCAGGCCCATTCGTCGATCGCATAGGACTCATGGATCGCGTCCAACGCTTGCTCGAATCCCGTGACGTCGGTGAACTTGCCCGACTCGACCGCGGCATAGAAATCTTCGAGGCGCTTCAACGGCATCATCTGCCCGCCGATATCGACCCACTTCTCACTAAAGACCGCACCCGGGTCAGTCGCCATCGCCTTGCCGATCGCGCCGCCTTGCCGCACCGCCTGCTCAATGCGAGAGACGGCCTTTCCCAGCAGGTACGTGTGGATGCCGGAGCGGTAGTACTTCACGCCGCCACGCAGCAGCACGCGTTTCACCTGCGCGCCGTCGATGGTGACGGTATCCACCGATTTGTCGGTCTTGTCTATCAACCCCTGGATGCGGTTGTACCCGTTGATCATCCGGCCGACGGTCAGCGGGCTGAAGACATCGAACGAGAGGCGGTCACGCTTAACGGCGCCCTTGCGCCGATCGCGTGTGGGCCACTTCGCGCCATCGCGGACGGTGCCGACGGTCGACAGGTTCAGGCCCGGCACGACCATGCACCGGCCGTCGTGCGCCGCTTCGATGTGGCTGAACGGCAGGTCGCTTAGATCAAAC
>JAJDCW010000091.1 GCA_029260635.1 Phycisphaeraceae bacterium
TGGCACCGACGATCTTCCAGCAACGCGACGTCCTGCTGGAGCACTTCCAGCTATCCGTCACGTTGCACGGCGAACACCTCGCGTCCCGGTTGATGCGCAAGTTCGGCATCCGCTTCAGCCGACACCACCCGCAGAGTGAAGAAGTCAAACAGGGTTTCATCGGCGTGATGGGGTTGCCGGCGTGGAAAGCCAATCTCGAAAAGTATTACAGCGAAGACGGCCCGGGCGTATGTGGCGACGCGGCCCTGCCCGAGGAGGCCGAGCAAGCACAAACCGCCGACTGCGGCATGTGACCGGGGAAGGTATCATCACAAGCTGATCCGTAATCCATTCAAAAGGGATGCAGATATATGTTAAAGCAAGCATGGTTGATCGGTCTGTTGGCGTTGCTGCTGGTGGGTTGTCAATCGAACACCACGAAGGTGGCTCAAGACGGCAATCTGCCCAAACCCGCCTACCGTGCCGCAGTCGCCGGCTGGTCGGTTGAGAATCGGCCGATCATGGTCCGCGTCTACGGCAGCGGCGACGATGTCGTCCTGCTCATGGCGGGGATCCACGGCAACGAAGCGGCCGGGGTCCCCATCCTCGAACGGTTGGGCAAGGAGTTGATGGTCAACCCTAAGCTGCTGGTCGGCCGGACGGTTGTGCTGATGCCCGAGGTCAACCCAGACGGTGTCAAAGCCAACATCCGCCGAAACGTCAACGGCATCGACCTGAACCGCAACTTCCCGGCCGATAATTTTGACGCCAGCAAGGGTCACGGCGAAGAACCCCTGTCACAACCCGAGTCGCGCGCGATCCTGGCCCAGATCGAGAAGTACAAGCCCAACCGGATCATCACCTACCACCAGCCCCTGAAGTGCATCGACTACGACGGCGAAGGCGCCCAAGCCCTCGCCGAGGCCATGGGTGAACACACCGATCTGCCCGTCAAACGCCTCGGTGGCCGCCCCGGCTCACTCGGCTCATACTTCGGCATCGACCATAACATCCCCTGCATCACCTTCGAGCTACCCAAAAACGCGACCGGCCAAAGCAGCGAAGACCTCTGGAACCAATACGGCTTAGCCACGCTCGCCTCGATTGTCTACCCCAAGGCCATCCCCTCCGAGTTTACAGAAACAGCCCAGTAGCTCAGCTGTCTTATATTATCAGGTCTTCAATATTACGTTCCAGTTGATGCTGGCCTTGCCCCCGTCCCCGGTCATCGGTATCAGGTACTTTCGCCGCATCAGTGGTGAGTAGAAACCCGCCGACCAGCACAACCAGAACAAGTGCGGTCGAAAGCCCGATCCACAGTTGGCGTCTGAGTGTGGGTTTGGTTGATGTCGCACGGATCAGCTTTGCAATCACACCACAGACCCAGCCCCAATTAAGAATCAAGTGAATCCCGGCGGTCACCAGGATCGCCATAGCGAACCAGAAGTGCAGATCGCCCCATGCGTGACGGGTCATGCCCCACACGCTGGCCTGCCGACTCCCAAGCGGCAGGACAAACTCGATCAGCAGGCCGGTCAGGATCAGGCCCACCGCGCCCAAGGCCATCAGGCCGTCTACGATCAGGTGTAATGTGCTGCGTTTCATGTGGCGACACGTCCTGTTAAGCCGCCCACTAGCGTATAACGTATACCCGCTCCAAATATTCCTCGAAATCACCCGCCTCTTGACAAGAACCCGCTAAGATAACGACAACCAACCGTAAGCCCGCTGCTTTGACCGAACTCCGATACACGAACCCCGATACCCGAGCACACCCCTTGCGTTTAGCACTCATCGGCGACATCCACCTTTTTCAGACCCAGGTCCACCCCGGCAGACTTTTTGGTAAACGCCTGCTTGGGCACACGAACCTGATGCTCAATCGACGGTTCCGTTTTAATCACCGCGTGCTGGAGCCGTTGATCGATCGCGTCGCCGCGTTGAAACCAGAGATGGTACTGTTGTCGGGGGATGTCACAACGACCTCGCTGGAAGACGAGTTCCACGACGTTGCGCGGTATCTGGAGCCGTTGAGCAAGAAGCTCCCGACCGTGATTGTGCCGGGCAACCACGATAAATACACCTTCCGCTCGGCACGCAAGCGGCGGATGGATTCACATATGGGCGAGATCCTGCCCGAGACGTTCCCACATATCAAACGGTTGAGTGACCGTTGGCAGCTGCTCGGCCTTGACTCGGCGGAGCCGCAGCTGTTCTGGTCGCGTGGAGCGCTGGGGTACGAACAGATGCAGGCAACGGAAGCCTTCATCAAATCACTCTCTAAAGACGACGCGGTGGTTGTGCTGTGTCACTACCCCGCCAAGACGCCGGCGGGCATCCCTCACTCATGGGGGCACGCGCTAGCGGAGGCCAAACCGCTTCACGACATGCTCGTGGACAGTCCGGCGAGGTTCGTCTTCATGCACGGCCACATCCACAAGCCCTGGCAGTGGGACCCTGCTAACGGCGGCAAGACCGGCAACGGCGACAATTCCGGCTTGATGTACCTCAACGCTGGGGCACCCTGCCTGACCAGCAGCAAGTACCCCTACGGGCAGGGCTTCTGGGAGGTCGATCTGCCCGAGGACCCCCGGGGGTCACTTGAGTTGATCCATCACGTCCCCGAGGCGGTCGCCGCCCAGACCCGTGATACCAAGCCTGCCTATGGCAACGGCGGCACCGCTGTCGCGCTGGATACGCACAATAAACTCGACCTTCGCTGGGTGATCGACCGGGTCTTATAAAACATGTGCCGGTTGTGTCGCCATGTTGTTATGCACATGCTTCTAATGCGAAAAATCTCCTGAATTCATGGGCCTTTTCTGGTCGATGGGTCTTTGGGTGTGCGTATAATCCACGCCTGACGACTAAACTTATCGGAGCCCGGCATGTGTGGAATTGTGGCCTACATCGGAAATAAAAAGGCATGCCCGTTGTTGATCGAGGGGCTGAAACGCTTGGAGTACCGCGGGTACGACTCCTCGGGGATCGCGGTAATCACGCAGGACGGCATCGAGGTCTGCAAGAGCCTGGGCCGGGTTAGTGTGCTTGAGGACAAGATCGAGAAGGACGCTGACAAACTGGAATCCTCTGTCGGCATCGCGCATACCCGCTGGGCAACCCACGGCGAACCCAGCGAACCCAACGCCCACCCACACGTCGGCACGACCCGCCAGGGCCACACCGTCGCGCTGGTCCACAACGGCATTATCGAGAACTACGCCTCATTACGCACCTACCTGCAAGGCAAGGGCCACACCTTCACCAGCCAGACCGACACCGAGGTCCTTGCCAAACTCATCGCCGAGCTTTACGAAACCGACCTGGAGTCGGCGGTGCAGAAAGCGCTGCGCGAAGTCACCGGCGCGTATGCCATCGCCGCCATCTATGACATCGAGCCAAACACCATGGTCTGCGCCCGTAAAGGCTCGCCCCTGATCGTCGGGATTGCCGACCGCAGCTACGTCGTCGCCTCCGACGCCTCCGCGATCGTCAGTCACACCACCCAGGCGATCACGCTGGACGACTACCAGGTCGTCCGCCTCTGCGCCGGGAAGAACGACAAGTTCACCGAAGAGCAGGGGCCTTGGGCCGTGGACTTCCGCACGACCACCGTGGACAACGTCCCGGTGACGCAAGAGATCTCCGAACTGGAGATGAACCTTCAGCAGATCGAGTTGGGGGACCACCCCCACTTCATGCTCAAGGAAATCATGGAACAGCCCGAGAGCATCCGCAACTGCCTTCGTGGCCGGATCGACCACCGCGAGGGCCGCGTCGTCCTCGGTGGGCTCAGTGAGATCGCCCGCGACCTGGTCCACGCCAAACGCTTCCTCTTCACCGGGCAGGGCACCGCGTACCACGCCGGGCTGATCGGCGAGTACCTGATGGAGGACCTTGCCAAGGTCCCCGCACGCTGCGAGTACGCCAGCGAGTTCCGCTACCGCAACCCGATCATCGAAGAGGGCACCGTGATGGTCGCCGTCAGCCAGTCCGGCGAGACCGCCGACACACTCGCCGCCCTGATCGAGGCTAAGGAACGTGGCGCTTTAGCGATCGGGGCCGTCAACTCGGTCGGCTCCACCATCGCACGAACCACCGATGCCGGCGTCTACCTTCACGTCGGCCCCGAGATCGGCGTCGCCTCGACCAAGGCTTTCGTCGGCCAGGTCGCGGTCCTGACGCTGCTGTCGCTGTACATAGGCAAACGCAAATTCCTCTCCAACGACACCGTCGCCGAGTACCTCAAGCAACTCGAACAGGTCCCCGACAACATCGAACGCGTGCTTGAGCAGTCCGACCACATCAAGACCTGCGTCGAGCGCGTCGTGGATCGGGACAACTGGCTGTTCCTTGGCCGTGGGTACAACTACCCCGTGGCGATCGAGGGGGCTCTCAAGCTCAAAGAGATCTCGTACATCCACGCCGAAGGCATGCCGGCCGCCGAGATGAAGCACGGCCCGATCGCCCTGATCGACGAGGGCATGCCCGTCGTCTTCCTGGCGACCCAGGGCACTCAGTACGAGAAAGTCATGTCGAATATCGAGGAGGTCCGCAGCCGGGGCGGGCGTATCCTCGCCGTGGCGACCGAGGGGGACGAGAACATCAAGCGGTACGCCGACGCCGTTTTCACGATCCCGCCGATGCCCGACGCCCTGCAACCACTGGTCAGTGTCGTCCCACTTCAGCTGCTGTCCTACCACGCCGCGGTGCTGCGTGGCCATGACGTGGACAAGCCCCGGAACCTCGCCAAAAGCGTGACCGTGGAATAGCAGACCCGCCCGACTCGGAACTGAGAGCCCCGCGATTCACCGCTCCTATCTGGCTGCCCCGTGGCACACCTTGCTGGTCCTGATACAATCGAGTCATCCTCAACAAGCACGGAGCGCTTACAGATGACCCAGAAGATCACCACCATCGTCGCCTTAGCCATCATCGGCCTGCTGGTTTTTGGCTGCCAGACCTATGTCAATATCCCCAAGCAGGACAGCGACACCGCCAGCCACGACCCCAACGGCAAGACCGTCCGTACGGTCATCGCCAAGGCGGTCCGCTACGCCATCGACGAGGCCGGGATCACCGAACCCGTCCAGGTCATGCTGCCGGCGAATACGGAAAAACTCACCTACGCCAATGTCCTGGAGACAATCGGTGACCAAGCCGTCTCCCCCTTTGAGGAGGACGTCCCCGACATCGCCGGGATCGTATTTGCCAAGGGTATCCGTATCCGTGGCACGCAGGGTGAGGTCGATATCGCCCGACCGGTTGGCGACGGCGTGGACCAGCTCGTCACGGTCTATCTGGACTGGCAGCCGCTGAAAGGCTGGGAAGCCTTCCGCCTGCACGTCTGGCGCGGTGTACCCGTCGATGAATCAAACGTGAAACTGAAAACCAAGTAAACACGATGGTTGAAACCGTCGTCTCCAATCGCAGTACGCAGAACTGTGCATTATTTCATTAAGGATGGAGCCCGCCATGAAATACCCAAAGACGATACCCGTAGCTTTGGCATTCGCTGTGATGGGTTTTATCAGCCCATCGCTATCCGCGCAGGAAGATACGCAACCCGCGGCAACTCAAGTCGAGGCCAAACCGGTTCCCGTTGCGGTCGAGTCGGATACGGCACAGTCAGAATCCGACTCCGCCGCGGCCGAGCAGGCGATGAACGACCTGTTGGGTTCGCGGAAAGCCGCGCCGGTCATCGAGCCTAACCAGCAAGCCCCCGCCATGAAGCCGGGTCCCGGTGCAGGTGCCCCTGCGGCGAGTGTAGATATTGATCCGGCTGTGCTCGGGATCGCCCCCGGGGAAGACCCGCCAACACTCCGTCGTGAAGGCGAGTTCATCGTCAACCGCCGTGGCCGACTCATCCGGTCAGCCGAGGGCGGGCACCTGCTGTTTGTTTTCGAGTCCGACACCGCAGACAACCCCGAACTGCCCATGGTCCTTCAGGCGTGCCAACTCCTTGAAGCGATGGAAAACGAGGTTCAGCGCCGTGGCGATTCGACGATATTTAGACTCTCCGGTCAGATCAATACCTACCGCGGCGCAAATTACCTGCTGCCTACGATGATGATTGTGGTGGCCGACCATGGCAACCTGACCAACTAATTCCATCCGGGTGTGTGAGTACTCAAGCACAGCCCCCCGGCAGATTGAGGCTTAGCGATTATCCTTACAGGTCCGCCACCGGTACAAGCGGCCCGTCATGCTTCATCAGTGCGTCGGTCTGTGACTTCCCATCCAGCACGCGTAACGTCAATTCATATTTTCGTATTTGGCCTGGCCGCAACGACGTTAACGCAAGCGGGCTGTGGTCGTTGTCTTTGCCTAGTAGTGCGCCATAAAACGGCTCAAGCCCCGTAACATAACTCCCGTCCGGACCGAAGTGCTGCCAGTTGGTAAACCGAGGCAACTGTTTTTTCGAGTAGATCAGTTCCAGCCCGATCCGGCGTTTCGTATTGACCAGGCCGACGTGGACCTGCCCTTTACGGTCTGCCGGCGGGTCAACAAAGACACAGTCCTCCCCCGAACCGGCGTGGTCTGCCTTTGCCCCCGTGATGCGCTTGAACCGATTGAGTTTGGCGGCAGACATCGCCTTGGGCATAAACGGCAACGCAGCAGCTTTACCACGGTATACAAGCTTCGCACCTTTATCCAGAAGCGGATACCCCAGGTTGATGTGGTACAGCCAGCTGTGATCCACAGGGGTATCGCCACAGTTGGTCACTTCATCCTTCAGGTGGATCTCCGGCACCCCCAGCGTGCAGGATATCGTCCGCCGAACCTCGAACACCGGGCCAAACATCCGGCTGTCGCGGATCATCATGGTCAACGACATCCTGTCCGACGCGCTACGTCCAACTGAGGCAGCAGGGTTCGGGTTCTTAATTTCAATCAAAGCTGCGGGCGAACTAGAATATCGCCCATGCTGAGGCACCCACTTACCCTCTTCGACACGCGGCGCACCGATCGTCTCCGGCCCGCAGGTTGTCAGCAGGCCGCCCGGCCAGGCGCGCAGCCAGTCGTCGTCGCGTTGTACACCTGTTGTCGCGGGGATTAGGCCGTTGGGCGTGAGATACGCAAGAGCGGTGTTATTGTAAGCCGCATCGACGATGTCCCCGCCGCGCCCAAGCGCGACGGTGAACCGTAAACCTGCGCCGCTATCAAATAACGCCACCCGACACCCCGGCCCACCGTTCGTTTCGGGGTAGTCCATGGTGGCGGTGCGGATGCCGCCAAGCTGTAACGGGTTGGAAACCTTATCTAACTGTGATTTGGATCGTGCCATGGTCTTAGCATATAGTCGAAATAGGATAGCTGCACACAGGACGCTTGCTCATGCCGATCTACGAATACAGATGCGAGACGTGTGACCATGTCACCGAGGCTCTAAGGCCGATGAGCCGGGCGGATGACGTACTGGCGTGTGAATCCTGTGGCAGTGGTGAGACGAACCGACGGCTGAGCGAGTTCGCGGCTGGCGGATCGAAGAGTGCCTCTGGTCCGATGCCGCCGGCAAGTGGCTGCGGGCACTGCGGCGACCCCAGCGGCCCGTGTGGGATGTGGTGATGCTTTTAATTATGCTCGTCACACTGAGCATGATGCTCAGTGCGTGTTCGATGCGTGGTGAGGGCGGGGCGGCTGACACCATGGACAACCCAATACCTGACATCGACAGTATCTGGGACTTCAACGACCCGGCTGGGACGGAGGCGGCTTTCCGCGAGTTGTTACTAGAAACCGAAGCAGTGCAAGATAAAGCTCATCATGCGGAACTGCTCTCACAGCTAGCGCGTGCGCAGGGGCTGCAACAGAAGTTTGACGAAGCGCACGCCACACTGGACCAGGCCGAGGGCCTGATCGGGCCCGACATGCACCGGGCGGTGGTTCGAGTGCTGCTGGAACGTGGTCGAATCACCAATTCATCCGGCAAGCCCGGGGAGTCGATCACGATATTTCAACAAACTTTGAATAAGGCAGATGCAGCTGGGCTTGAGTACTACGCGGTGGATGCGGCCCATATGCTGGGGATCGTCACGAAGGGTGATGCCTCTATCGAGTGGAACGAGATGGCGTTGGCGCTGGCCGAGTCCGCTGACGACCCGCGTGCCCGCAAGTGGATCGAGGTGCTCTGTAACAACCTGGGCTGGACGTATCACGGCCTGGGCCGGCATGACGAAGCGCTCAAGATGTTCGAGACCCAACTGCCACTGCTGCAAGGGGAGGGCCAGGAAAAGAACATGGGGATCTGCCGGTGGTCGATCGCGAAGATGTACCGGCATCTGGGGCGTGTCGATGAGGCGTTGGTGATGCAGATGGAGTTGTTAGATTGCCCGGGGCGACAGGGCAATACATCGGAAGGTTACACCCGTGAGGAGGTTGGGGAGTGTCTGTTAGCACTCCACCGTGAAGATCAGGCCGCACCGCACTTCGCTCGCGCGTGGGAGCTTCTCAAGGACGACCCCTGGCTGTCACAGGACGAGGGGCCGCGTCTGGTGCGGCTGAAGCGGTTGAGTCGGGTTGAATAACGCTAAGCCGCAAGCGGCGTGGATCAGTTGGCCGCGAGTTCAGTTGACAGATCGCTGACGACCTTCTTGGCGTCGCCGAAGATCATCCCGGTGTTTTCCTTGAAGTACAGCTCGTTCTGGATGCCTGCAAACCCGGGGTTCATTGACCGCTTGATCACGAAAACCGTTCGGGCCTTATCGACATCCAGGATGGGCATGCCGTAGATCGGGCTGGCCGTGTCGTGACGGGCAGCGGGGTTGGTCACGTCGTTTGCACCGATGACCAGCGCCACATCCGCCTGTTCGAACTGCGGGTTCACCTGCTCCAGGTCTAGTAGCTGCTCGTAAGGCACATCGGCCTCGGCGAGCAATACGTTCATGTGCCCGGGCATCCGACCCGCGACCGGGTGGATGGCGTACTTCACTTCAATCGACCGGCTCTCCAACTGCTGGGCAAACTCCTTGACCGCGTGCTGAGCTTGGGCGACCGCCATCCCGTAGCCCGGGACAATGATGACCGAGCGTGCCGCGTCGAGGATGATCGACGCGTCTTCGATGCTGAACGCGCGGGCCTCGCCCTCCGGGCCTTTGCCGCCGCCAGCCACCGCGCCACCGACCCCGCCGAAGAGCACGTTCATCAGCGACCGGTTCATCGCCTTGCACATGATGTTGGTCAGGATCAGCCCGGAGGCACCGACCAGCGCCCCAGTGATTATCAGCGCCGAGTTATTAAGCACAAACCCCGCCATCGACGCCGCGATCCCCGAGTAACTGTTCAGGAGTGCGATCACGACTGGCATGTCGGCCCCGCCGATCCCGATGACCAGGAGGATGCCCAGGATCAAGGCTAGCAGTGATACGATAACCAGAACATACCACGCGTGCGGCTGAGCAATCAAGACACCCGCCAACGCCAGCGATCCGATCAGTAGTACTGCGATCAGCACCTTCTGCCCGGCGAACTGTACCGGGGCATCGGGGATGAATTTACTTCCCGCCAGTTTGGCGTAGGCGACCAGCGAGCCGGTAAACGTCAGCCCGCCGATCAGGGTCGCCAGGCCGGTGGCCAGCAGCACGTCCCACCCGGCGTATTGCAGGATATCCACGCTGGCAACGACCCCGTTGATCTGGCTTTCGGCATTAAACTTATTCAGGTAGTCCCCGCAGGCGACCAATAGCGAGGCGATGCCGCCGCAGCCGTTGAGCAGGGCGACCATCTCGGGCATCCCGGTCATGGGGACGCGCAAAGCCAGCACCGCGCCCGCCCCGGTGCCGATGAGCATCGCGATCCCGATCCAGACCAGGCTGACCCACTGGCCGCCGCTGATCTGGAAGAACGTCGCCGCGATCGCGACCAGCATGCCCAGGGCCGAGACCATGTTGCCCCGGCGAGCGGTCGATACCTTCGAGAGCATCTTCAGCCCGAGGTAGAAAAGCACAGCGGCGAGCAGATAGGTCAATCCCAGCCAGTCGGCCTTTTGCATGGCGAGGGTCAGGGTCGGTTGTGTCGCGTGGATCGTTTGAAGTATCACTTGCTGTCCTTGCCCTTGAACATCTCAAGCATCCGGTTGGTCACGACGTAGCCGCCGACGACGTTGAAGGTCGCGAAGATCACGGCGAGGAAGCCCAGGAACACGCCGATCGCGAAGAAGGTTTCGCTGAACGACGCGAGCAACGCCCCGACGATGGTGATTCCGGAGATCGCGTTGGAGCCCGACATCAGGGGGGTGTGCAGCGTGGAGGGCACCTTGGTGATGACCTCGACGCCCAGCGCGATCGCCAGGACGAAGATGACGAGATTGATGACGAATGGGTCCATGGGGGTCTCTGGGTACGGGGTTCAGGGTTTGGGATCAGTCAATCTGAATTTCCTGATTTCCAGTGTTCTAGCTCTCCAGCTTTTCCTTGACCATCTCGTTGACCAGCAGGCCGTCGTGGGTGATGACCGCGCCTTTCTGGATTTCATCGGTCAGGTCGATCTTGATCTGGCCGTCTTCCATCACCTCCTTGAGGAAGTTCAGGACGTTGTTGGCGTAGACGCTCGACGCATCGCCGGGAACGAGCCCGGGCAGGTTCAGTGTGCCGATGATCGTGACGTCGTTGTCGGTGACGGTGACTTCGCCGGGCCTGGTCAATTCGCAGTTGCCCCGGCCTACGGCCTTGTCGGCCGCCATATCTACCAGGATCGCGCCTTCACGCATGTCCTTGACCACGTCGGCGGGGACCAGCAACGGGGGGGCTTTGCCGAAGATCGCGGCGGTGGTGATCACCACATCCGCGCCCGTGACATGCTTGGCCATCAGTTCGGCCTGTTTCTGACGTTCCTCGTCCGTCTGCTCCTTGGCGTACCCGCCGGTCGCAGCGTCGTCTTGTGCAGCGGTGGGAAGCTCGACAAACCGGGCACCCAGCGACAGCACCTGTTCTTTTGTGACCGCTCGGACGTCGTAGGCCTCAACGATTGCGCCCAGGCGCTTGGCCGTGGCAATGGCTTGCAACCCAGCGACACCCACACCGATCACGAAGACTTTCGCCGGCGCGATCGTGCCCGCCGCGGTGATCATCATCGGGAACATCTTCGGGCACTTGTCCGCCGCGAGTAGGACCGCCTTGTACCCGCCTATGTTCGCCTGGCTGGACAGCACGTCCATCGCCTGAGCCCGGCTGATCCGCGGGATAAATTCCAGCGACACGGCGGTGACTTTGTTCTCGCTTAACTTGCGGATCAACGCTTCGTTGGCCAGCGGCGCGAGCATCCCGACGAGCATCGACCCGGACTTCATCGCGGCGGCCTGTGATTCGCTTGGTGGATTGATCACCGCAACCACGTCGGCTTCTGCCCAGACCTGCTTCGTGGCTTCGCCATCTCTGTGCACGACCGAGGCGCCGGCCTTCGTGTAGGCCTCATCATCGATGTGTGCCGCAAGCCCCGCATCGGACTCGACCACCACCTGCACACCCATGCCCACGAGCTTCTTGACCGCCTGAGCCGTCAGCGCGACACGGGTTTCATCCTGATCCGTCTGTTTGGGGACTGCCAGTTTCATGCTGATTCCTGAGGGGCATCTTTTGTGATATGAGGATACCACTTTGTCCGATGGTAGACATCTTAACGGATAGACCCAACCGATGTGTCCGAAAATGACGTTATCATGTCGAAATGAGCCATCCTTTCACAACGCTGAAGGTCGAGACGCGACAGCGTGACCAGATGGTGGAGATCACCGACCGGGTTAGGCAGTCGGTTCAGGAGTCCGAGGTCACGGATGGCAGCGTGATTATCTACGTCCCCCACACCACGGCCGGGGTCACGATCAACGAGAACGCCGACCCGGACGTGGTCCATGACATGCTCAAGCAACTCGACGAGATGGTGCCCTGGTCCCAGCCGTTCTACCGCCACGGCGAGGGCAACAGCGCCTCGCACGTCAAGGCATCCATGATGGGGTCCAGCGTCACGGTGCTGATCCGGGCCGGCCGGCTTGTCTTAGGCACCTGGCAGGGGGTATGGTTCTGCGAGTTTGACGGGCCAAGGACACGCCAGGTCCATGTCGCCGTCCACCGATTGTAAGTACCCAGCGAATCCGTATACCTGCTTCTCGAAACCCGAAACCCGAGACCCGATCCATGCCTGATTACCCCCAGATCAAATTAACGACCAGCGAAGGCGAACTCACCTTGGAGCTATGGAATGACGTCGCCCCCGGCCATGCGGAGAACTTCACCAAGCTGGTCGGCCAGGGCTTCTACGACGGCCTGAGCTTCCACAGGATTATCCCGGGCTTCATGATCCAGGGCGGCTGCCCGAAAGGCGACGGCACGGGCGGCCCGGGTTGGCATGTCAAAGCGGAGTTCAACGACCGTGAGCACCAGCCCGGGGTCCTCTCCATGGCCCGGAGCCAGGACCCTGACTCCGCCGGCTCGCAGTTCTTCATCTGCCTGACCCGGGAGAACTGCCGGCACCTCGACGGCCAATACACAGCTTTCGGGCAGATCGTGGACGGGATGGATGTGGTTGAGACGATCGGCAAAGCCGGTGGCGGGACCGCTCCGGCGATCATCAAAGCGGTTCTGGCGGATTAATATAAACCGACTTTGTTCTCAGCTATGAATCAGAGAGCCGGGTGGTGTTATTGCCTTCGCAAACCCAAGGATGGCTCTGGCGTGCATAGGAACTCATAGGCACCATCATTCACTTCATTTATAACAAAACCCCGCTGTCGCCGAAGCGACAACGGGGCGGAGGGGAGAAAGCACGTTGATAGCCAAATACTCGACTTATAGAGAATCCAGCCTCCACTTTTTAGTTGAAGTATTCTCCAACATCAAGCAGAAACCTTATCCATTTTACCAGATTGTGGATAACTCTAGTCTTTCTCCAGCCGTTGTTTAGCGAGCAGGGCAGCCCCAATTATCCCGGCGTCATCACCCAGTTCGCTCGCTACTATCTTACACTTAGAAAGCTCCGGAGGGAAGACGTATTCTTCGAAAACATCACGAATTAGCTCAATCCAGTCTGCCTGGAGGGCCTCTGTGACCCCCCCGCCGACCACCACACAGGGCAGGCTCAGCAGTGTGACGGTATTTGCGATCGCGGTTCCGATGTAATGGGCGGCCTGTCCGATAACCTCAAGGGTCAATGGGTCTTCTTTTTTAAACGCCTCAGCCAGGATTTTTGAGCGGACACGGCCCAGGTCGCCCTCGGTCAGCTCGCTGATAATGCTTGGGTGATTCGCCAGAATCAGCTGCCTGAGCTGGTTGACGATGTTGGTCCGGCTGGCGAGGTTCTCAAGGGTCCGTCGACCAAGCCCGGCATCGGCCTTGATGACGGTGTGGCCGATCTCTCCGGCGGTCAGGTGGTGGCCGTGGTAAAGATCGCCATTGAGCACCAGCCCGCCACCGATCCCCGTGCCAACGAAGATACCCAGCAACTCGTCGTAGTCCTTGCCGGCCCCCGCGATGAACTCGCCCCATGTCCCGACGTTCACATCGTTGTCGACGACGATCGGGATCCCAAGGGTTCTCTCCAGCTCCTTGGCCAGCGGATAGTCGGTCCAGCGGAGGTTGACGGCGTTGATGACGATGCCTTTTTTGTGGTTCACCGCCCCGGGTGCGCCGATCCCAAGCCCGTCGACATCTGCGATCTTCACGTCCGCTTTCTCCAGCACCGAATCGACAACCTTGCCGATGCGCTTGATGACGGTATCTTCGCCACCCTCGGCTTTGGTCTTCAACCGGTCCGTGGCAAGCAGCTTGTGGTCCGCGCCTAATAGCCCGGCCTGGATATTCGTGCCGCCTAAGTCGATGCCCAGATAGAGCCGGTCTTTATTTGCCATCCGAGGGCTCCTCATATGAAGGGTTCGATTAACGTCGGTAACAATCAGAGTTGTGGTCGTTTGGTGTAGTAGTTGGTTGCCGACTCGTAGACCCGCGCGATCTTTAACAGCCGGGATTCATCAAACGATGGTCCCAGCAATTGCACGCCGATCGGCAACTCCTTGCCGTCGACGACTGTGGTCCCGCCGGGCAGGCTGATGCCCGCGTTGCCCGCAAGGTTGCAGTTCACCGTATACACGTCGTTGAGATACATCGACAGCGGATCGTCCGACTTTTCCCCGATCTTGAAGGCCGGGGCGGTCGTAGTCGGGCAGAGGATCGCGTCACAATCCTTGAAAGCCGTGTCGAAATCGTTGGCGATCAGTCGGCGGACCTTCAAGGCGCGGTCGTAGTAGGCGTCGTAATACCCGCTGGACAACGCATACGTCCCCAGCATGATCCGCCTTTTGACCTCGTCGCCAAACCCCTCGGCCCGGCTGCGGCAGTACAGGTCGATCAAGTCTTCGGCCTTGTCCGTCCGGTGCCCGTAGTGGACGCCGTCGAAGCGGGCCAGGTTGGAGGACGCCTCGGCCGTCGCCACGATGTAATACACCGGGATGCCGTATTCGGTGTGTGGCAGGTCGACCTCGACGATCTGGGCGCCGTGGTCTTTGTAAACATCGATTGCCTGTTGTGTGGCGGCCGCTACCGCGGGGTCGTTCGAGTCGGACATATATTCCTTGGCGATCCCGATCCGCAGGTTCTTAGGAGCTTCGTCCACCTGGTCGATGTCGCCCGGCACCGGGACGCTTGCCGAGGTCGAGTCCAATGGGTCGTGGCCCATCATTACTTTTAAGAGTAAAGCGGTGTCAGCGACGGTGTGTGTGAACGGGCCGATCTGGTCGAGGCTCGAGGCGAACGCGATCAGGCCGTAACGGGAGATGCGCCCGTAGGTCGGCTTCATCCCCACGACGCCGCAGAGTGCGGCCGGCTGACGGATCGACCCGCCGGTGTCGGACCCGATCGACGCGGCACAGAGGTCCGCCGCGATCGCAGCAGCCGATCCACCGGACGACCCGCCCGGCACACGGTCCGTGTCCCAGGGGTTGCGTGTCGTTACGTTTGCCGAGTTCTCGGTGGACGAGCCCATCGCGAACTCGTCCATGTTCGTCTTGCCCAGGATCACCGCGCCGGCGTCTTCAAGACGTTGCACCGCCGTCGCGGTATATGGAGCCTGGAAGTTGGCAAGCATCTTGGAGGAGCAGGTCGTGTGCCCGTAGTCGGTACACAACAAATCTTTGATCGCGATCGGTACGCCCGCTAACGGTCCGGTGACTTCCCCGTCATCCACGGCCGTGGCCTGCTTCATCGCACGCTCGGTGTAGACTTCGTGGTAACTGTGCAGCCCGCCGTCGTGGGCCTCGATCCGGTTCAGGTAGGTCTGGGTTGCCTCGGCGGCGGAGATGGACTTGGAAGCGATCGCGTCGCGGAGTTCGGTCAGTGTGGTATCGGTCGGGTTCATGCGCTCGGCCCATCCCCCAGCACCTTGGGAACCTTAAAGAACGGCGGGGTCTTGGCGGGCGCGTTGGCCAGGGCCGAGTCGGTCGTGATTCCCGGCTGCTCCCGGTCCGGACGCAGCACGTTGACCAGCTCCATCGGGTGGACCATCGGCTCGACGCCGTCCACGTCCAGCTCGTTGAGCTTGCCGATGTAGTCCAGGACCGCCGCGAGCTGCCCGGTGAAGTGGTGGACATCCTCGTCGGTTACATGCAGCCGGCTGAGCTTGGCGACCTGCCGGACATCGTCCTCAGAAATAGGCTTAGGCGTACTCATGGCCGGATAGGATAGCAAGATAGGGTTTAGGGTTCAGGGATCGGGGATCAGGGGTTCGTGCCCGGGAAACGGTTTGTGATCAAGGGCGCTCTGATATAGTTTCATTTTCTGTCTGATCCCTGAACCCAGTACCCTGTACCCAGCCCCACCTATGCCAAACACCACCCTCCTCGAATGTTTTGACAACCCAAGCCCCGCCCGCGATTTTGTCATCGAGCACGTCGCGGAGGAGTTCACCAGCGTCTGCCCCAAGACAGGCCACCCGGACTTCGGCACGGTTACGCTCCGCTACGTCCCCGGCAAGCTCTGCGTTGAGCTCAAGAGCCTCAAGCTCTACCTCCAGGCCTTCCGCAACGAGGGCATCTTCTACGAGGCGGTCACCAACAAGATCGCCGACGACCTGGCCGAGCTGATGTCGCCCAAGTGGATGGTGCTGCGGACCGACTGGACCGGCCGGGGGGGGATCCATTCCTCGATCGAGGTCGAGCTGGGCGACGACTCGCTTATGTCCGAGCCGGATGAATGATAGGTGTTGACCGGGTGATGTGATGTCGCGACCAACGGGGACAGGTTTATGTGGGATTTTTTCAGCTTCACCATCGTTGACACCGGCTCTCCGATGCTGGAGAGCTACCGGCACCTCTACATCCCGTTCAATATCATCGAGGCGGTCTTCTGGTTCGCGATCGGCCTGTACGTCCTGGTGCGTTATATCCGGCACCACAAGACCTGGTACGAGTTGCAGTACTCGCTGTCGTTTACCTTGTTTGGCATCACCGACCTGATTGAGACGCACTCGACCACGGTCTGGCTTCTGGGTTTCAAGGCCGCGTGCCTGTTGGCCATCCTGCAGGGGCGCAAGCTAGTGCTGACGCACTACCCCACGGCTAAGTTCTAAACACTCGAATCATCGTCGCCGGATCAAAGAGACGGCACCCAGCGTGAAGATCGCCAGCACGCTTGGTTCGGGGATACTCGCCAGCCCGATCGGCGGCGGGGGTGTGCCCGCGTTCCAGTTGCCTAAGACCTCGTTGAGGTCATCGATACCGACAAACCCGTCGCCCGACGGGTCGGCCCGCGGGTCGGCGGGCGGGACGGCCTGGTTCCAGTTGCCCAAGACGATGTTTAGGTCGTTGATGCCAACGAACCCGTCGCCGTCCAGATCACCTGTGAGTGAGGGGTTAACCACCAACAACGTGCCGTCGATCAGCAGGTTGCTTGAGTCCCAACTCAGTCCGCCGCCGAGTATTGGTAGGTCCACCACATTGAAACCGCCGGCCAATGAGCCCCAGTTCAGGATGTCAAAACTATCGCCCGCTAATGGTTTGAACCCACTGATCAGCGATACGTTCAGCGAGCCACCAAGCAGCAAATCGCCTGCGGCATCCAGTACGTCGTATCCGCTCCCCGGTGTCGTTCCGGCGAGTTCTATCTCGAGGTTGTGGAAGAACCCAAGGCTGACATTCCCCCCGAACGACATGATTCCCGGGCTCGTCCCAGGGCCGGTGTCGCCCTCAAGCTGGACCGACCCGGTGCCATCGACGCCATTTCCTGTCAGGTCCCCGAAGAAAACCGCGGTGGAGCCTGATGCGACGCTGATGACGGAGTTGTTGGTGATGTCGTCGTAAAACGTCGCGTTGCTGTTGCCGGATACGACAATGCCGCCGTTGTTCGTGATAACGCCGAATATGTCGGATGTGCCGAAGCTAAGCTGCACAGCGCCCGCGTTGCTCAGCCCGCCATCGAACGCAAGAAACGCGTCCCGTCCCTGGAGACGCCCCGTGCTGTTGATCGTGAATAAGCTGTCCGACACCACACGTCCATTGATCGCGGTCACGTCGCCGCTGTTCGATACTGTTTGATTGAAATGTATCGTCCCGCCGTTGGCGTTAACCTCTGACCCGGGGTTAAGCGTTGCGGGACCGACGATCTCTAGCTCGCCCCCGTTCGTGTCGATCCGACCCAGGTGCGAGAGGTTGCCGAATAAACGAAGCTGAGCCCCGCCGGTAGCTTCTATGCTTGAACCCACATTTGTCGTGACTGCGCCGAAAACCTCACCGGTGCCGCCGAGGTAGCCGTTGACGGTGATATTTGCTGCCGCGAGGGTCCCGCCATCGAGTTCCAGCCGGCCATCATCGCCGATGGTCGTGACCGCGCCGAAACTATCGACATCAACCAGCCCCTGATTGCTGATCGTCAGTGTGGCCGTGCCTGACGAGCCCACCGTCAGGTTGTCGTCGATCTTCCAGGTCGAGCCCGGGCCATCGACCAGGACCACGCCGACACCCGTGGCGTCGTCTCCGATGATCGTGGTGGCGGTGGTATCGTTGTTGTGTACAAAGCCACCATCAAGAATATCCATCCGGCCAAACCCCGCATCGCCGATGCGTAGCGTGTCCGGGATCGTGACACGGGACAGCGCCCCACGGACCGTCATCGTGCCGACACCGGTCGTCTCGACACCGATGGATAGGTCTGCCAAAGTATTCTCAAAAATGAGCTGTCCCCCGTTCTCGATGGTGAGTTGCCCCACCCCCTCGTGGCCTATTTGCGCCGTTGGGGTCGATGTCGAACCGGCCTCTTCCAATACCAGTGTGCTCTGACCACCCGGCGAAAGAGAGCCTGTTATCAGAAGCTCGCCCTGGTAGCCCACATCATCACCGAGAATCAGCGCGTCATATTCGATTGATGTGCCACCGTCGATCTGTACGTACCCACGAAAATCCGGGTTGTTGTCCCCGGCAAGCCCGACGATGAGTGTCGATTCGACGTCCCCATCGCCCGGCGGGTCGGGGTTGACCGAGCCGAAGAAAGAGACCGCTCCCAATGATACGGCAGGCATCCCGCTGACCAGCAAGACAGCCGCCCAGAGTATCCATGTCTTTAAACGAGAGCTTGCACATGCGATAAGGTTGCATGGATGGTCCATCATACTCCCTCCCTGTGGTCTTACTGAAGCATTAAAGGCTGACCAAGTATAGCCTGAATCTTATCTTCGCCTGAGCAAACTCAGGCCACCGATACACAGTACCCCGAAACTACCCGCCTCGGGGACACCAGCGCTAGCTACCGGTGGCGTCCCAGCGTTCCAGTTGCCCAGGACCTCGTAGAGGTCGTCGATGCCGACAAAACCGTCACCGCTTGGGTCGGCCAGCGGATTGCCTGGTGGCACGTTCTGGTTCCAGTTGTTCAAGACGATGTTCAGGTCATTGATGCCGACGAAGCCGTCGCCGTCGAGATCGCCTTCGAGAAGCTGCATGGCATTGGGGGAGATCAGTGTGCTGAGTTGTGCGCCCGACCCGCCATTGCCTTGTATGGAGGTCAGCAGCACCGACCCGGGTGCGTAGCCGATCAGGGTTGAAACATCAACGATGCCCGAAGGTTCGGAGAAGCCGGTGGCGATCTGGACGCGGTTGGTCCCGTCCGGGTCCATCTGCCACATCCCGTTGCCCGCGCCGTCCTGCTGGACATAGAGCTTGCCGTCCTCGGCCCACGTCAGGTTGTCAGGGTTGCCCAGGGAGTTGGTGCCGATCTCGGGGACGATCTGGTCGATCGTCGCGCCCGAGTTAAGTGTATCAAACACGCCACCGGCGAACTGCAGGTCCAAGTCCATGGTGTATAGCCCATCGGTCTGGTCCGCGAGGACCAGTTGGGTGCCGTCTGCGGGGTTGGTGTGGACATCTTCGAGCTTGTCTTCGGCCAGCGCGCCGATAGGTGAGCTGTTCCACGTGCCCGAGACCGAGCCGTCGGGTAGGTCCACTGTTGAGGCTCCGCCGCCTGGGTGGAAGTAGTAGACCGTGCCGCCGCGCAGGCCGTTGCGTTCCAGGAAGTCGACCTCGCCGTCACTGTTTGAGTCCACACCTTTTTCGCCGATGTAGAGTTGGAGCCGGCTGCCGGAGTTGTCTTCGCTGAGGAACAAGGCTGTGTGCGTCGTGTTCCCGGTGTCGACCAGCGCCGCGTTTTCCCAACTGCCACCGCCGAGGTCGGGCGCTTCCCACAGGGTTTGGGTCTTGGGGTCGACCGCGTAGAACCGGCCGGTGCTGTTGAAGACCTCCTCGCCGGTGATGTACATCTGATCTACAAACCCGCGATCCTCACCGAAGCTGTCTGGCATGTATGACGTCCCCGAACACAAGCGTGACAGGTTCGCGCTGCTGTACGCACCCACCGCAACGGTCCCGGTCGCGACCGGGTTGGGGTTGCTTATCGCGTTGTAGCCGCCATCGAATATCTGGTCGTAGGCGTAACCCATACCCGTCACGAACGAAGCCGGGAAAGGCGTGGTGCCCCCATCGATCGTGCTGTTGATCGCCTGACGCAACAGGTCCAGATCGACGTCCACCCGACTGATGGCGGCGTCGTTGGTTACTTCGTGATTTACAAAAATCGACAGGGAGTTGTTGTCGAGGTAGGTCCCGATCCCGTCGTACGTCCCCCGGGATGCGGTCGCGCCGTAGCCCACGTCGCTGATCGTGCTGATGTTGTTGCCCTGCGTAACGATCTCAAAGCCGTCCCAGCCCGCAAACGTGCTGAACTGGTTTGCGTTGTTCCCATTGATCGCAAACACGGGGCTTGCACCGACCAACGCCACCAAGCCCGCCCCGACTCCAGCTAGCCATTTAAAATGTTTTGATATGGGCACGGGAAATTCTTTCAGTATTCGGTTGCAGTTAAATACACAGACATATCGATATTATAGCACAGGAATGCTTGATTCCCTGATTGATTTACCCGGGTCAACCTAAACTTATGCAGGGATACAGCACCAACCCCAACGCGGGCGGGCTCATGGCATT
The DNA here is from genome assembly GCA_029260635.1 of Phycisphaeraceae bacterium. GTDB lineage: Bacteria > Planctomycetota > Phycisphaerae > Phycisphaerales > Phycisphaeraceae > JAJRRS01. The sequence continues at coordinate 20,429 of JAJDCW010000091.1, forward strand.
AAGTAAATGGTGGTATAGGTAAGGGCTGAGAGGGTGGGGGGGCTAATTAATCGGGGTTCAGGCTGCCTGGCCAGACTCTTCATCTTCGTAGACCACGCTGTCGTCGACCATGTCGGCCATCCTCTCACCCAATGAGTTGAGGTACTCAAGGCGTAGCTGCTTGGACTTGACGATCAGGTCGTGGCGGGCCGTCTCGAAGTGGGCACGCGCCGCCAGCACGGCCGTGACCGAGGTCACCAGGCAGTAGGCCAGAAAGCCAAGGATAAGCCAGATCAGGATGGGTGGGATAGTACTCACCCCCAGCGTATCGGGCCGCCGGGCCGGGCGTCTTGACCAACCGCGGTGCCTCGGGTCGTTATCGGCCCGCCCGCGTCCGCATAACCGGAATCATCTGCCTTTGCTGACTCGTCTGCCGCGCTTTTAGCCCCTCAAGCCGCTACACTTTCGTGATGTACCGGGTTCTTCTGAAACCGACCACCGGGCTCTTGTTCGGTCTGTTGCTCTACATGGTGAGCCCCGCGTTCGCGCAGATCAACGAGGTCCGCCTGGAGGTCCCCAGGGAGAACCTGGGCCTCGCCGGGCAGACGCGCCTCGGGGCCTGGACGCCCATCCGGCTGTCCCTGGAGAATATGTCATCCGAGCCACGTCGGGTCATCTGCCGTTGGCTGCTCAACGATGCGGACGGCGACCGCGTGATGGCACAGCGCCGAGTCACACTCGACGCCCTGACTAAGCAAGACGCCTGGGTGTATGGCCCACTGCCCATCCGCGCAAACCCAAACACCCCTTGGACCGTTCAAGTCCTCAGCGAAGACGCCACCGCCGAGCTTGCCCGTGCCCAGTCACTTCCCGCCAAGGCCCACCCGGCAAGCCAACGCCTGATCGGCATCCTCGGCACGCAGGACATGGGGCTCAACGCCTACACCTATCAGGCGACCTTCCACGAGACCCCCGCGCTGGTCACCGGCCTCACGCTCGCAACCCTGCCGGACCGCTGGTACGGCATGTCTTGCATCGACACCCTGGTATGGTCACGCACCGGCGGCGGTCCCGACGACCCCTTGCTCTCCAGCAATACCCAGCAGGCCCTGCGGCAGTGGGTACGGCGCGGCGGTCACCTGGTTATCGTCCTGCCGGCCATCGGGGAGTCGTGGACGGGGTCGGGTCTATCCGATTTATTGCCGGTAAAATCCAACCAGATGTATCGCATCGAAGATCGTCCGCCAAACTGGCTTGGTGCTCCTAAAGGCGATGAGATACTTGATGTTGATATCATCACCTTTAACATCAAGCCCGGTGACGGCGTTGATGTGATCAAGTCTTACAAAGATAATAACGAAATTACCCGGCCCGTCATCGTCGCCAAACGGTTCGGCATGGGGCGTGTCACGCTGGTGGGCTTTGACTTCGCGGATAATCGCTTTGCGCAGATGGGACTGCCTTACGGCAGGTACCCTATCTGGAATGACGTTTTCATGTGGCAGGCTCCCGTCTTTGATCAATCGCGCATCGATGCCGATATTGACAACGCCAGGATGTCTCGTCCCACCAGCCGCAGCATCGTCCCGCTTGACCGATTCATCCCCGGCAGGGTCTCGATGCGCGGCACCGCCGCGACCGCGCTGCTCGCGGCGATCCTCTTGTTCTGCTTGTATTGGGTCGCCGCCGGGCCCTTAAGTTTCTTCGCGCTTAAAAACAAGAACGCCTCGAGGCATAGCTGGCTGGTGTTCGTCGTGATTGTCCTGGGCTTCACCGCCATCAGCTGGGCCGGGGCATGGCTCTTCGCGCCAAGCAATGCCGCCATCTCCCACTTCACCGTCCTCACCGCAAACGCCGACTCAACCACCGTCCACGCGCATAGCTGGCTTTCGGTCTACGTCCCCAGCTTCACCGAGCAAGAGATCGCGATCGACCCCGACCACCCCAACACACACAATACACTTGCCAGCCCCGGTCTGACTGCCGATGGCAGTGATACCGGGTTCGTTGATCCTCAGGCCTACACACTCGACGTCGGCAACCCGAATGCGGCCAACATCCCGTTCCGCTCTACAGCCAAGCAACTCGAAGTCGATTTCCTCGGCCGGGTCGATCAGGAACAAACCGGTCTGACCAACCCGTTCATCTTGCCGCAGGGTGACCTTGAAATTAATCAGGAATACCCCTCTGGTAAAATATCACACGGTCTGCCCGGTCCGCTCACCAATGTCCGTCTTATCTACTGCCCGGGAGATAACCAGACCCCGAAGATATGGCACTACGCCTCTTGGGAACCTAATTCCATACTAGACCTTAGCCAGCGAGATAAGTTCGATTCGCTGGTACATAGGATGGAGACGGATAATAATAGAGTCTCTAGGTCTGATAGAGAATCACAGCCAACTAGAAACTTCAAAGCAGAGGGTTATCTTGGCAAGGTTGTGGACAACAAGCCCGGCCAGAAGCTCATCGGCACCACAGGCACCGAGGGGTATTTCAGCAACAGTGATACCATCCAGTACATCGAACTGCTTAGCTTCTTCGACACACTTCCGCCGCCTGAATTCAGCGATGTCGATTATCCCTACTGCGTCGCCTATCAGCGTGAGTTGGGCCAGCAGCTCGATCTCACCCGGCTTCTTGCGGGGCACCGGCTCATCATCATGGGGCACCTCAACGACTCACCCATCCCGATCCCAATGACGGTCGATCAAGAGGAGTTGCCCTCCAACGGCTGGACCGTGGTCCGATGGGTGTATGATTTCAAGTAAGGCCCGCGATATGATCGTATGTAAAGCCATCGGATCGTTCTTATGCCCATGATCCAGACCATCAACCTGACCAAGCGCTACGGCGAACTCATGGCTCTTTCGAATCTCAACCTCGAGATCGAGCGGGGCGACTGCTTCGGCTTCATCGGCCCCAACGGCGCGGGCAAGACCACCTGTATCAAGATCCTCTCCACGCTACTCAAGCCCACCTGGGGCGAGGCACGCATCGACGGGCTCTCCGTTGGCCCGGTCAACGCCCGGCAGGTCCGCTCGGTCATCGGGTACGTCCCGGACTACTTCGGCTCTTACGACAACATGGTCGTCCAGGAATACCTCGAGTTCTTCGCCGCCAGCTACAACATCCACGGCGACAAACGTAAGCAGGTCATCGGCGACGTCCTGGACCTCACCGACCTGGCCTACAAGATTGACGCCGAGGTCAACTCGCTGTCCCGCGGCATGCAGCAGCGCCTCTCGGTTGCCCGCGTTCTGCTGCACGACCCCAAGGTCCTTCTGCTGGACGAGCCCGCCTCCGGCCTGGACCCCCGTGCCCGCATCGAGATGCGTGAACTGCTCAAAGAGCTGCACCGCATGGGCAAGACCATCCTCATCAGCTCGCACATCCTCCTTGAGCTGGCCGACCTCTGTAACCGCGTCGGCATCATCGAGCAGGGCGAACTGAAATACAACGGCACGATGCAGGACATTTTGGACCGGGCGCAGTCGGGTGCTGTGCTTCACGTCGCCGTTACGCAGCGCACCGAGCAGGCCGCCCAACTCATCAGCCAACTCCCCGGCGTCACCGCCGCCGACATCACCAACAACCATATCCGTATCACAGTCGCCCCGGACCACGCCGGTCACCAACACACCGCAGCGATCGCGCAGAAACTCGTCACCGAGGGCTACGCGCTTACACGCCTGGAGGAAGAGAAGGTCAACCTCGAGTCGGCGTTTATGCGGCTGACCAAGGGGCTGGTGCAGTAATTCATTTTCAAGCTTTAGCGTGGTGTGTGCTGCGGTCGGGCTTGCGAAGCAACAAGTATGTTGTCGCGAACACGGCCGCTCCTGTGCTTGTGGGTTCCGGCACTGGTATAGAGACTGGTGGCGTTCCGGCGTTCCAATTGCCGAGCACGGTGTTGAGGTCTTCGATACCCACAAAACCGTCGCCGGAGGGGTCCGCGCCGGAAGGGTTGCCCTGCGGGACGGATTGATTCCATTGGCCAAGGACAATATTGAGGTCAACGACCCCGACGAAGCCGTCACCGTTAAGGTCTCCGGCAACGGGCGGCCCCATCGTGATAATACGTAGCGGGTCACGTCCGCCGCCGGTATTGAGATTGACGGTTACGGTCCGTAAATCATTGGATAACGCGACAGAGTCTTCCGGGAACAGATTGACTCCGTTTGTGTCGGCTGCATACGTTGTTCCGG
>JAJDCW010000092.1 GCA_029260635.1 Phycisphaeraceae bacterium
GATGCTCTTGAAGCTCGACGCCGAACCCAGCGCCGACGTCATCGAAACCATCCAGGCGAAGCCCGGCATCCTCAAAGCCGCGTCGGTGAAACTGGAAGCGGAGAGCGCGTAAGCTGGATGGGTTAAACCGCGAAGGCGCAAAGATCGTGGAGTAAGACAAGGGCGACCCGCGGGTTTCACGGATAACCCGATGAAAAAAGCGGCTTGTTTGAGCCGTTTTTTTCTGTCTAATTCGCGTCAAAGGGCGGGGGGCCACGGCCGTTCGATGAACGGCCAAAGCCCCATGAAACAGATGATGAACGTGCAGGCCAGAAGCAGCACCCCCGCGATGCAGAGCATCAGCATCGAATGCTGCGGTAGGGTGAGCCACGGCACTGCTTCCATTGGTACATTCGCGCGCGAGATCATCACTTGCTGCAATGGGCTAAAGAAAAACTCAGCGAGGATTAAGCTGTAAATCGGTGCCAATAAGCTCACCGCCATGCCCGGCCCGATTGCAGCAGGGTCATCCATATTCGAGAGCATAGTGACAAGGCCCAGCAATGTGCCGGATAGCCCCGCCGCCCAAGTGAGTTGATAGCCTCTGGCAAGCACCGCGATGCTTGTGCTGAAGTTGCCAATATTGTCGTAACGGTATCCCAGCACAGCATCCTTGATAGCCTTGACCGTTTTGAAAGGGCCGAAGCACATCCACAACCCCGCGGCTACAACCCCCGCGACCCACAGCAACGAGTTGATATCGAGGAACATCCTGGCATCGCCTGTGCCGTTAAGGCACCACGCGAAGATTAGCAGAAGCAGGGCACCGCCAACCAGCGTATGGGCATGATGTAGCATCCAAGGGGACACCGAGTAAGTCAGCGGATTATTCGGATCGAATTCGCACCCACAATCCGGGCAGCGGTTCTCGCTCAGCCCTTTGAGTTGGTGCCGGCACTTGATACAGAATAATTCGGACGGCATGCGCGATCCTCCATGATCTGAAATGCCTTGTGCGTAATTGAATTTTCAGGATGTGGGGTTTACCCCCGCGCCAGCGGTTTGGACTTGCTCTCGAGTTTGGGCCTGGGCATGCCGGTGAGTTGCATCTTCTTGTCGAGGGTGCTGGCCATCTTGTCGAGGGTGGTCGAGAGCAGGAATTTTTTCAGTTCGCTGCGGATGGGCTTCCACTGGTCGTGCTGGGGGCAGGGCTGCTCGTCGTTGCAGCGGGCCATGCCGACGACGCAGGCGTCCAGCGAGTCGACGCCGTCGATCATGCCGACGATGTCGTAGAGGGTGATCTGCTTGGCGGGGCTGGCGAGCGCAAAGCCGCCGCCGCGGCCCTTGGCGCTGGTGAGCATGCCCTTGCGGACAAGGTCCTGAAATATCTTGGCGACAAAATGCCTGGGCAGGTCCGTGCCCTCACACAATTCATCCAGCAGGACGTAGCCGTCGGGCCTAAGCATGGCTAGCCGGGTCATGGCTCGGATCGCGTACGAACAGGCATTGGAATAAATCATGCGGAGGTATCCAGAGGGTCTACAATCGCATTGGTATGACGGGGATGGACAACAAGGGAATTATAGACTTGATTAACTTATGTTGCAATAGCTTTTTATAGCCTGGCATCATTTCTGCATCTATATAGGCGTCTGTGGCCGATGCGGGCGGGTCGTCACGGGCGGACAACCTGCTAGAATCCGGGTTTGCCCGTTTCCTGATAACCCACCCGATGAGCCCTGGCTATGACGCCCCAGACCGACCCGACCTGTGATTTAGACCTGCTGCGTTCCCTGAATATGGACACCGGCCACTGCGCCGTGGTCGGCCTGCAGTGGGGTGATGAGGGCAAGGGCAAGGTTGTCGATCTTCTTGCGATGCGGTTCGACGTGACCGCCCGGTACAACGGCGGGGCCAATGCCGGGCACAGCGTACAGGTCGGCGACAAACGCTACGCCCTGCACCTGATCCCCTCGGGCATCCTCTCCGATAAAGCCATCAACGTCCTGGGCAACGGCGTCGTCATCGACCCGGCCCAGCTCGTCAAAGAAATGACCGGCCTGCGGGCAGAGGGCGTCACCATCGGTGACAACCTCAAGATCAGCGACCGGGCGCACCTCGTCTTTGAGTATCACAAGGTACAGGATGTCCTCTACGACCAGGCGCTCGCCAAGGCGATGGGCGGCGACGCGGCGATCGGCACGACCGGCCGGGGTATCGGGCCTTGCTACGCCGACAAGGCACTCCGCTCGATGGCGATCCGTGTCGGCGACCTGCTTGATGAATCCGCCTTGCACGACAAACTCAAACGCGTGATTGCGGTGAAGAACACGGTGCTGGCTGCGTTAGCGAAGCATTGTGACCAGCCGTTTAGGCCGTTCGACGTTGATGCTGTCTTAAAAGACACGGTCGGGTACGCCAAGGTTCTGCGTCCGCACATCTGCGACAGCGCCCACCTGCTGCACACCTCGATGGATGCCGGCAAACGCCTGCTCTTCGAGGGCGCTAACGCCACGCTTCTGGATATCGATCACGGGACGTACCCGTTTGTGACGTCAAGCAACTGCTCGTCGCTGGGCGTGCACACCGGCACGGGGGTCCCGGGGCACAAGGTCACGAACGTCTTAGGCATCGTCAAGGCCTACCAGACCCGCGTCGGCGGCGGGCCGATGCCCACCGAGTTGCACGACGCCACCGCGGACCGCATCCGCGAGGTCGGTAAAGAATACGGCACGACCACCGGCCGACCGCGACGTGTCGGCTGGCTGGACCTGGTCGCCCTGAAATACACCGCCACCCTCAGCGGCGCGACCGGGATCGCCCTGATGCTTATGGACGTCCTCTCCGGTCTGCCGGAACTGAAGCTCTGCACCGGCTACGAACACAACGGCCAGAAACTGACGAACTTCCCCGCCGACGCCGGCGTACTGAATAGCCTGACGCCCGTGTACGAATCCGTCCCGGGCTTCGATGAGTCGATCGACGAATGCAAACGTTTCAGCGACCTGCCCGACAACGCGCTGGCCTACATCAAGAAGATCGAGAAGTTCGTCGGTGTCCCCGTGTCCCTGGTCAGCGTCGGCCCCCGACGCGACCAGACCGTGTTAAGAGACGTGTGATCTTTGATTGCGGGTCGCTGATCGATATGAAGGTAACGTGCATGTCTGACGTACACACAAAAACGACATCAGAGATCAAAGATCAGAAATCAGACATCTCTCCGATTCCTCGTCACGTCGCCATCATCATGGACGGCAATGGCCGGTGGGCGCAGGCGCAAGGTAAAAGCCGAACCTTCGGGCACCGCACCGGCGGGGAACGCATCCGTCCGCTGGTCACCGAGTGCGCGACGCTGGGCATCGAGGTCCTCACCCTCTACAGCTTCTCGACCGAGAACTGGACCCGTGCACAGGAAGAGATCGACTTCCTGATGAGCCTGTACGTCGAGTACCTCATCGCCGAACGCGACGAGCTGAACAACAACAACATCCGCTTCGTGCAGATCGGCCGACGTGTAGGCCTTCCCGATGAAGTCTTGGAAGAGCTCGACAAGGCCGTCGAACTCACCAAAGGCAACACCGGGCTCACGCTGGCGCTCGCGTTGAACTACGGCTCACGCATGGAGATCACCGACGCCGTCCGCGAGATCGCTGAACAGGTCAAGGCCGGCAAGCTCGACCCCGACGCGATCAACGAAGACACGATCACCAACCACCTCTACACCGCGGGTCTGCCCGATCCGGACCTGCTAATCCGAACCGCCGGCGAGATGCGTCTAAGCAACTACCTGCTCTGGCAGATCAGCTACGCCGAAATCTACGTCACCGACATCTGCTGGCCGGAATTCGATCTGCCGCAGCTACATCTCGCGCTCGAAGCGTTCGCGAACCGGAAGCGCAAGTTCGGTTCCGTGCCCGGGTGAACCCCAAACACACAGCCCGGCTTACCGGGGGTATATGAAAGAGTGTTTTTACGTGTTTAAATGTCTTTCATTGGCAATAATCTCGATCGCTATCACCGGGTGCGCCGATGTTAGATCGTTGCCAAACGTGTATATCATCGATCGGTCCGACATCAAGATATTGATGAGCCGATACGATGACCCGGGCGACTCGATAGCCGTCTGGAACGCTGCGGATGGTAATCGTGTGATCGTGCTATACCAACTCAAAGATTATGTGACAGGCAACTACATGGTTTTCCGTCGCGGGCACTCAGAACCGACGATCTACCGTGATGTCAGCAGCCGCCATGGTGTCATCAGCCGCGACTCACTGCCAGAACTCTGGTACCACGATGGGAGCGATAGCCGTGATCGGCTCGGCGAGCCCAGCCTGAATAACACGGATCAGACTGAAGCCGTTACTGCCGTGTCTTATTACGAGCGCATGC